>NZ_PSVN01000003.1:0-290735 GCF_002932235.1 Rathayibacter sp. AY1E3 | reverse complement strand
CGTCCCGCCCTGCCGTGACCGGCAGCCCCGCACCGGCGCCCTCCCCTGCCGTCACCGAGGGCCCGGCCCCCTCCGGGCCGCCGGGGACCACGACCGGGAGCTCCGTGCCGGGCCCGATCGGCAACGGCCCGGGCCTGCCCTCCGTTCCGGTCCCGACCCCCGCACCCAGCACTCCGGTCCCTGTTCCTGTTCCTGTTCCTGTTCCTGTTCCTGTTCCGACCGTGACTCCCCCACCGGACACTCCGGCTCCGGCAGCGACGCACGTACCGAGCACTCCGGCGCCGGTCCCGACAGAGGCGCCGAGCACCTCCGCTCCGGTCTCGACTCCCGCACCGGTCACGACCCCCACTCCGGCCGCACCTCCCGCTCCGGCCGCACCGACCCTCGCGCTCGACACCGACGGCCGGCTGCTGCCCGATGCCCGGGGCACCGCCGCGCCCGGCGCCGAGGTGCTCCTCGAGGACGCCTCCGACGGACGCCGCGTGGGCTCCGCCACCGCCGACGCCGACGGCTCCTGGACCGCGCCGGCGCTCCCCCTCCCCGCGGGCACGACCACGGTGCTGGCGCGCACCGCTGCAGGAGTCAGCGCCCCCGAGACGGTCGACCTGCGCGCTCCGGTGCTCCTCGCCCGGGCCGCGTCGAGCGGGGGCGCGGTCGGCGTGCTCGTGCTCGCCGATCCCGACGCGGACGGCCTCGACCTCCTGGTCGACGGCGAGCAGGTGCGATCCCTCGCTCCCGGAGCCCCCGTCCTCGCCGCGACCCTGGAGGTCGGTCCCGGGAGGCACACGATCGGCGTCCGCTACTCCTCCCCGGACGGGCGGACGGGACCCGTCGCCGTCGTGTCCGTCGACGCGGGCTGAGGCGCGCGGACCGCCCCGTGCCCCACCGTTATCCTGGGCGGATGCAGCCCGAACCCGCCGCGTCCGCGACTCCCCGGCCCGCCTCCGCGAGCACCCGTCCGACGGGCAGCGACGCCGCGTGGTCCGGCGCCCGGCCCGCGGGAAACCACTGGACCCTGACCTTCGCCTGCCCCGACCAGCCGGGCATCGTGCACGCCGTGTCCGGTGCCGTCGTCCAGGCCCGCGGCAACATCACCGAGAGCCAGCAGTTCTCGAGCGCCGACACCGGCCGCTTCTTCATGCGCCTGCAGGTGGAGTCGCCGATCAGCCGCGAGGAGTTCGCCGCCGCCCTGCTGCCGATCACCGAGCACTACGGGATGACCTGGCGCCTCGACGTCGTCGGCCGGCCGCTGCGCACCCTCGTCCTCGCCTCCACCGCCGCGCACTGCGTCAACGACCTGCTCTTCCGCCAGCGCGCCGGGCAGCTCGCGGTGGACATCCCGATGATCCTGTCCAACCACGGCAGCCTGTGCGACCTCGCCGAGTTCTACGGCGTGCCCTTCGAGTCGCGCCCCGTGGTCTCGCCGGAGTCGAAGCGCGGGTTCGAGGAGCGCGTGCTGGAGGTCGTCGAAGAGCACGACGTCGAGCTCGTGGTCCTGGCGCGCTACATGCAGATCCTCTCCCCCGAGCTCTGCGCGCGACTGGCCGGTCGCGCCATCAACATCCACCACTCGTTCCTGCCGGGCTTCAAGGGCGCGAACCCGTACAAGCAGGCGCACGCCCGCGGTGTCAAGCTGATCGGGGCGACCGCGCACTTCGTCACCAGCGACCTCGACGAGGGGCCGATCATCGAGCAGAACGTCGTCCGCGTGGACCACTCGCACTCGGTCGCCCAGCTCGTGGCCATCGGGCAGGACGAGGAGAGCCGCACGCTCACGCAGGCGGTCAAGTGGTTCGCGGAGGACCGGGTGCTCCTCGACGGGGCCCGCACCATCATCTTCCGCTGACCTCCGGCGGCTAGCATGGTCGGCGTGAATCGAGCAGGAGCGGACACCGCGGGCACCGACATCAGGATCGGCCCGAACGCGATCCTCCGGTTCCTCCTGGAGCTCGTCGCGTTGGCGACCTTCGCCCTCTGGGGCTTCGCGTCGTGGGACCTCCCGTGGAACATCGTCCTCGGCATCGGCGCTCCGGTGGTCGCCGCGCTGGTCTGGGCGCTCTTCCTCTCGCCGCGCGCGGTCCTCGCGATCGACGTCTACGGCCGCTCGCTGATCGAGCTGCTCGTGATGGGTGCCGCCGCGCTGGCGTGGCTGGACCTCGGCCAGCCGGTCGTCGCGATCGTCTTCGGCGTCCTCGCCGTCGTCTCCGGCGTCATCGCGGGACGCCGCTCCCTCTGATTCTGACGGCGGCCGCTCAGGCCGAGGGGGCGCTCGCTCGGAGCCGTCCACCGCTGTCCCCGAGGGTGCACCGCTGTCCCCGTGCGATCACCGCCGCCTCGGACCGGAACCATACGCGGCGTCCCGACTCGCAGCGGCAGGTCGCCATCGCGCTCTCCCGTCGATGCACCTCCGGGGGTGCGCCACCGCAGCGGGATCCCGGGCCGATCGCACTGCCGGGGCCCCAGTCGGAGATGCTCCGCCCCGCCTGATCGTCGATCTCTCCCCGACCCGCTCCCGCCTCCCCTCTCGAGCCGTTCCCCCACGCAGCCGGGCCGGTCCTGCTCCCGGCACGCACCACGAGCCGCCCCGTCTCCGCCTCCCCGACCGGGAACGGCGAACGGCCGCCCCCGCCGCTCCGGAAGGAGCAGGGGGACGGCCGTTCGCGGCGGTCGCGGAGGACTACTCCGCGGCGCCCGCCTCACGCTGCGCCAGGGCGCGGCGTCGGAGGCCGGTGATCATAGCACCTGCACCGAGGAGGGCGAGGGCGGCGGCTCCGAGGAGACCGCCGTCGAAGCCCGTCGACGGGAGGCCGCCGGCGCCGTGGCCGGGCGCGCCCGGTCCGGCGGTCGGCGTGGAGGTGGGCTCCCCCGGTCCGGCGGTGGGGCCGGCCGTCGGCGTCGCGGTCGGCTCCGGGGTGCCCGTGGGCTCCGGAGTCGCGGTCGGCGTCGGGGTGGGGGTGACCGCCTCGGTGACGTCGACGCTCACGAGCGTCGCGAGTCCCGAATCGGTGTAGGCGACACGGCCGAGGTAGCGGGCCGGGCCCGCCAGGTTCGACCAGGAGACCGCGTACGCGATCGGCTCGCCCTGCACGGCGTCGACCACGGCGGGGTCGGTGCTCAGCGAGCCGAGACCGTTCTCCGGAGTGATGACGAAGCTGCGGAAGTCGAACGTGACGGTCGAGGATCCCGGAGCGGTCGAGTAGACATCGGCCTGGACCGTGTACTCGCCCGGAGCGGGGTCGGCGATGTCGACGCGCTCGTCGGCCGAGCCGGTCGCCGAGGTGAAGACCTTGTCGGTGCTCTCGCTGGTGACGGTGAGGTCGAGGTCGGCCGCGTCGTCGAGCGAGTCGAGGTCGAAGCGGGCGAACTCGGCGCCCTCCGGCACCACGACGGTGGTCGACAGCGACTTCCCCGTGGGGAGCGTCGCCGAGTGGCCGTCGGCGGCGGTGGCGTCCTCGGCGAGGACACCCTCGGCGAGACCGCTCGCGGTGAGCGGCAGCGCGCCGGTGATGCCGGGCGTGACCGTCACCGTGCCGGTGCCGGTCGAGCCGGTTCCGGAGACCTCGTAGGGCGCGTCCAGCAGGACGGGGCGCACCGCGATCGGGCTGCGGACGTCGTGCTCCGCGCTCGCCCAGGTCAGGTAGCCGGTGGCGAACTGGTTGAGCGCCGCCGAGCCGGTGGTGAAGGAGACCGTGTACTCCGCCGTCTGGCCCGCACCCGTGAAGGAGAGGGTCGAGGGCGAGACGACGGTGTCGATCCCGGCGAGGCCGTCGACCGAGGCGGTGTAGGTGCCCGCGCCGGTCGAGGTGACCGTGCGGGTCACGGTCTGCGTGCCCGCGAGGGCGCCGATCGCGATCGAGGCCTGGTTGAGGTCGGACGGGTCGATCGCGGCGATCGGGTCGATCACCGGGTTCGAGGTGAAGACGTAGCCCGCACCCTTGAGGAACGCGATCCAGTCCTCCGTGCCGCTCTGGTAGAGCAGTCCGGGGTCGAGGAACGCGGCCGGGTCGACGTGTCCGGCGCCCTGGGCGAAGACGTCCTCGGACGCGGCGCCCGACTGGTCGACGCTGTCGTAGGCGGAGGTCATCATGGCCGACTTCACCGCGGACGGCGAGGCCTTCGGGGTCGCGCCGAGGATCAGCGCGCCGAGGCCCGCCACGTGCGGCGACGACATCGAGGTGCCGGACTCGAACGCGAAGGCGGGGTCGTCGCCCTCGGCGTTGAAGCTGTCGGCGAGGATCGCGACGCCGGGCGCCGTGAGGTCGGGCTTCAGCACGTCGGCGCCGTCCGCCTCAGCGGGTCCGCGCGACGAGAAGCCGGCGACCTGCGGGACGGGGATGGAGGCTCCGGACGAGTTGCCCTCGGAGAGGGTCACGGTCGCACCGGCGGTACCGGCGTAGGTCGTGATCGCCTGGTAGGCCTGCGAGTCGATCTGGATGCTCGGGACCGAGTGGTCGTCGACGTGCAGGGCGTTCGGGGTCGGGTTGAGCAGCAGCATGCCGATGCCGCCGGCCCGCTCGACCTCGGCCGACTTGGAGACGCGCGCGGTGACGCCCGCGGTGCAGGCGACGATCGTGCCCTTCACCTTGTCGGGGTCGAGGGTGCCGGTCTCGCAGATGGCGGGGTTCTCGGCGCCCGAGCGGACGACGTCGGCGCTGTTCACCAGCGGTCCGGTGACGTCCTCGTGGACCGAGATGGATCCTCCGACGAACTTCTGGCCGTCGCCGAGAGCGGCGGTCGCGGTGTAGGTCGGGATGGAGGACGCGGCGACCGTGGTGTACCAGGGCGACGCGTGGTCGAGCGTGGAGGCGCCCGCACCCGAGTTGCCGGCCGAGGCCGCGACGAAGACGCCCGCGGCGGCGGCGTTGAGGAACGCCTCGTCGATCGCGGTCAGGGTCGAGGTGGCCGAGCCGCCGCCGATCGAGAAGTTGATGACGTCGACGCCGTCCTTGGTCGCGGCGTCGATGGCCGCGAGGATGCCCGCTCCGGAGCAGAAGTCGTCGTCGTCGGTGCCCTCGTCGGGTCCGTTCCAGCAGACCTTGTACGCGGCGACCTTGGCGGCCGGGGCGACTCCGGAGATCTTCCCGTAGTCGTAGCCGTCGACGCTCGCCTCGACGCCGTTGTTGCCGGCTGCCGTGCTCGCGGTGTGCGAGCCGTGTCCGTCGGCGTCGCGCGGGGAGCGGTACTCGGGGTTGTCCGTCGAGCCGACCTCCTCGTCCGCGAGGAACCAGCGTGCGCCGATGAGCTTCTGGTTGCACTCGTCGCCGTCCCACTGCTCGGAGGCGGGGAGCCCCGGCGAGCAGGACCCGACGAAGGTGCCGCCGTCCGACTTCACGAAGGAGGTGGTGGTGCCGTCCGTGTAGGGGGCCGCTCCGGGCGAGGTCGCCAGGGGCGCGCCCTCGAAGGAGGGGTTCTCGGGCGCGATGCCGGAGTCGATGACGCCGACGACGACGCCCTCGCCCGCCTTGTCGATGCCGCCCAGCTTCTGCCAGACGCCGTTCTCGCCCTCGAGGCCGAGGAAGTCGGTGGAGCGCTGCTGTCCGGTGTCGGGCACCGGGGTGCCGGCGGCGGCCGCGGCGAGCGGCGAGGCCTGCGCGGCGCGGTCGACCTTCAGGTCCTCGACCTTGCGGACCTGGGCGACGTCGCGGCGGCTCGCGAGCTCGCCCGCCTGCTCGCCCGAGAGGGTCGCGGAGAAGCCGTTGAGGGCGACGGTGTAGTGGTAGCCGATGGCGGCGTCGACCGCGGAGGCGACGTCCTCCTGGCGCTGCTCGAGGTGGGCGGAGTAGTCCTCCACCGGAGCCGAGGCGGCCTGCAGCTGCGCACCGTCGACGGGCGCGGTGCGGGCGAAACGGGCATCGCTGCCCTGGTAGGTGGCCGCGGAGGGCTCGACGAGGGTGACGACGTAGTCGCCGTCGTCGAAGCTCTGGCCGACGGAGAGCCCGCCGACGAGCGAGGCACTGCCGGCGAGAGGGGCGGCACTGGCGCCGGTGGTGGCGAAGGCCGCGGTCGCGGCGACTCCGAGGACGGCGAGGCCCGCGAGGATGCGCCTCTCAGCGCGGCGGACGGGTGGTCGGTGGGACAGGTGGATCGGCAATCGATGTCCTTACTCACATTCGCTGGGAACCGGATCGGTTTCCACACAGAAACGACCCTACGAACTCGATTGCCCAGCTTTGTTACGAACAGGTAACGAAGTCGACGCTGAAGGGGGCCGATCCGTTGGCACTCCCCCTCCCCGAGTGCTAATTTAATCGCGTTGAGCCGGGTCGGCTCAACTCTTGGAACTCTTCGTTGCACGACTGAATGGAGTGATCTCATGGCTGTCACCTACGACCCCGTCCGCGAGCTGGACCGCCTCGCCACCGCCCTCCTCGGCTCCGGTCAGGGGCCCCGCCGGATGCCGATCGACCTGTACCGGGACGGCGACCACTACGTCCTCACCGCCGACCTCCCCGGCATCGACCCCGGGTCGGTCGACGTCGACGTGGACGGGCAGCTCCTCACCATCCGCGCCCAGCGCACCGTCGCGGGCGGCGACGACGTCACCTGGATCACCCGGGAGCGCCAGTCGGCGACCTTCGTCCGCCAGCTGAGCCTCGGCCAGGGCGTCGACACCGAGCGCATCGCCGCGTCCTACGACAACGGCGTGCTCTCGGTGACCATCCCGGTCAGCGAGAAGGCGCGCCCCCGCCGCATCGAGGTCGTCTCGACCGCCCGCCCCGAGCAGGTGCGGATCGGCGAGGCGGCCGCCGAGTAGGACGACGAGCGAGGGCCCGTCCGCGATCGTGCGGGCGGGCCCTCCGCGTGTCCGCACGCCCTACGCTGGCCGGATGCGCGCCTCCTCCTCCGACACCGCTGTCGGCGTCCTGCTCCCCCGCGATCTCCCCGCCTCCGAGGTGCTCGTCTACGCCCGCCGCGCCGAGGAGCTCGGCTTCGACGAGCTCTGGGTGGTCGAGGACCTCGGCTTCCGCGGCGGCATCGCCCAGGCCGGCGCGGTGCTCGCCGCCACCGAGCGGATCGTCGTCGGCATCGGCATCCTGCCCGCCGCCGTGCGCACGGCGGCCTTCACCGCGATGGAGCTCGGCACTCTCGGCGAACTGTTCCCCGGCCGTGTCCACGCCGGCATCGGGCACGGGATGCCGCACTGGATGCGCGGCCTCGGCGTCTGGCCGCGCAGCCCGCTCACCCTGCTCGAGGAGCAGTTCGACGCGATCCGCTCGCTGCTCTCCGGCGAGCCCACCGACCGCTCCGGCCGCTACGTGCACGTGGACGGCCTCGTCCTGGAGTCGCCGCCCGCCGTCGTGCCGCCGCTGCTGGCCGGCGTCCGCGGACCGAAGTCGCTGGCGCTCGCGGGCCGGATCGCCGACGGGGTCGTCCTGGCCGAGCCCGTCACTCCGGAGTACCTCGCGGCGGCCCGCGGCCACCTGGGCGGCACCGGACGGATCGTCGCCTACAACGTGGCCGCCGTGGACGACGACGCGGCCGCCGCGCGCGACGCGGTCCGGCCGGGACTCGAGTGGATCGGCGAGCCGGACTGGGCGCCGCACATCGAGCCGCTCCCCTTCGCCGAGGACTTCGCCCGCCTGCGGGCCGAGAGCGCCGACCGCGCCGCCTTCGTCCGCGACCTGCCCGACGCCTGGGTCGACCAGCTGGCCGTCGTGGGCACTCCCGAGGACGCTCGTCGCCGCATCGGCCTGCTGCACGAGGCCGGTGCGTCGAGCGTCGTGCTGATGCCGTCGGGGCCCGATCCGCTCCACGCGATGGAGGACCTCGCCCGGGCGCTCTGAGGCGCTCGGCAAGGGCGCGTCCCACCGGGCCCGGAGACGCCTCCGGCCCGCAGGATCCGTGGATCGTGCGGGCCGGACGCGTCTGCTGAAGCCGGAGATCAGGCCGACATGCGGGCCTTCAGGTTCTCATCGAGGGTCGCGAGGAACTCCTCGGTCGTCTGCCAGCCCTGCTCGGGGCCGACGAGCAGGGCGAGGTCCTTCGTCATCTTCCCGGACTCGACCGTCTTGATGACCACGTCCTCCAGGGTGAGCGAGAAGTCGATGAGCTCCTGGTTGCCGTCGAGCTTGCCGCGGTGCGCGAGGCCGCGCGTCCAGGCGTAGATCGAGGCGATCGGGTTCGTCGAGGTGGGCTTGCCTGCCTGGTGCTGGCGGTAGTGGCGCGTGACGGTGCCGTGCGCCGCCTCCGCCTCGACGACGCTGCCGTCGGGCGTGGAGAGCACGGAGGTCATCAGGCCCAGCGAGCCGAAGCCCTGCGCGACGGTGTCGGACTGGACGTCGCCGTCGTAGTTCTTGCAGGCCCAGACGTAGCCGCCCTCCCACTTCATGGCCGAGGCGACCATGTCGTCGATGAGGCGGTGCTCGTAGGTGAGGCCCGCGGCGTCGAAGCGCTCCTTGAACTCGGTCTCGAAGATCTCCTCGAAGATGTCCTTGAAGCGGCCGTCGTAGGCCTTGAGGATCGTGTTCTTGGTGGAGAGGTAGACCGGGTAGTTGCGCGAGAGGCCGTAGTTCAGCGACGAGCGGGCGAAGTCGCGGATCGACGCGTCCTGGTTGTACTGGACCTGCGCGATGCCGTCGTCCGGGGCCTTGTAGACCTCGAACCTCATCGGCTCGGAGCCGTCCTCGGGCGTGAACTCGACGGTCAGCGTGCCCTTGCCCTTGAAGACGAAGTCGGTGGCGCGGTACTGGTCGCCGAACGCGTGGCGGCCGATGATGATCGGCTTGTTCCAGCCGGGGACCAGGCGCGGGATGTTCGAGATGATGATGGGCTCGCGGAAGATCACGCCGCCGAGGATGTTGCGGATCGTGCCGTTGGGCGACTTCCACATCTTCTTGAGGCCGAACTCCTCGACGCGGGCCTCGTCGGGGGTGATGGTCGCGCACTTCACGCCGACGCCGTGCTTCTGGATGGCGTGCGCCGCGTCGATCGTGACCTGGTCGTCCGTCTCGTCGCGGTACTCGATGCCGAGGTCGTAGTACTCGAGGTTCACGTCGAGGTACGGGTGGATGAGGGTGTCCTTGATCTTCTGCCAGATGATGCGCGTCATCTCGTCGCCGTCGAGCTCGACGACCGTTCCCTCAACCTTGATCTTGGACATTGCTCTCCCATGGTGTCGATGACCCCGCACCTGTGCGGGACGGGCGGCTCTGCACCGCTCCGGATGGCCTCCGCCAGCCTACCCGAGGCCCGAACTGTCTCGATGTCGAGACAGTTCTCGATCGTCCGCGCCGGGGCCGGCGCACGTCGCCCGACAGGAGGATGCCCGCCGTCCTGCGCCGCCGGTACAGTGACGGCATGAGTGACCTCCGCCTGGAAGAGCTGTCCGCCTCGAACATCTCCGCCGTGAACGGTCTGAGCCTCAAACCCGGCCAGGAGCAGTTCATCGCGCCGGTCTCCTACTCCGCCGCCGCCGCGGTGATCGACCCGGGCGCCTCCTGGCAGCGGGCCGTGATGGACGGCGACGAGCTGGTCGGCTTCATCCACGCGCACTTCGACCCGGAGGCGGCGGAGGAGTTCCGCAGCTGCATCTGGCGCATCAACATCGACGCGGCGAAGCAGGGCCGCGGCGTGGGCACCTTCGCCGTCCGCGCCACCGCCGACGAGGCGCGCGCCCGCGGCTTCGACACCCTCACGGTGATCTGGGAGTCCGGCGAGGACGGCCCGGAGCAGTTCTTCCGCTGGATCGGCTTCGAGGTCGTCGGCGAGACGCAGTACGGCGAGAACATCGGGGCGCTGACGCTCTGAGCGCGGCGCCGGAGGCAGCGGAGCCGGCCGACTTCGTCTCCGCCGTCCTCGAGGTGGTCGCCTCCATCCCGCCCGGCCGCGTGATGGCCTACGGCGAGATCGCCGCGGTCCTCGGCACGCGTGCGGCACGCGCGGTCGGCACGGTGATGGCCCGCTACGGCTCCGACACCGCCTGGTGGCGCGTCGTCCGCGCGGGAGGAGCGCCCCCGGTCGGCCACGAGGAGCGCGCCCGCCGGGAGTACGAGCGCGAGGGCACGCCCCTCGTCGTCACGCCGGGCGGCTGGCGCGTCGACGTGCGCAGCGCACGCTGGCGCCCCTGAGCCGGGATCGGCTCAAGGGCGTTAGTCGCGAGCGGGAGCCGCTCAGACGAGCGAGTCCCGCCAGGTCGCGTGCAGGGTGGCGAAGCGGCCCTCGCCGGCGATGAGCGCCTCCGGGGTGCCGTCCTCGACGATGCGGCCGTGCTCCATCACCAGCACCCGGTCGGCGATCGCGACCGTCGAGAGGCGGTGCGCGATGATGACCGCCGTGCGGTCCGCCAGGAGCGTCTGCAGGCCCTGCTGCACCAGGCGCTCGCTCGGGATGTCGAGGGAGGAGGTCGCCTCGTCCAGGATCAGCACCGCCGGGTCGGCCAGGAACGCGCGGGCAAACGAGATCAGCTGGCGCTGACCGGCCGAGACGCGGCCGCCGCGCTTGTTCACGTCGGTGTCGTAGCCGTCCGGCAGCGCCTGGATGAACTCGTGCGCGCCGACCGCCTGCGCGGCCCGGACGATCTCGTCGTAGGACGCGGTCGGCCGCCCGATCGCGATGTTGTCGGCGACGGATCCGGAGAAGAGGTACGCCTCCTGGGTGACCATCACGATCGCGCGCCGCAGGTCCTTCGGGTGCAGCTGCCGCAGGTCCACGCCGTCGAGGGTCACCACGCCGTCGCTCGGGTCGTAGAAGCGCGAGATCAGCTTGGCGAGCGTCGTCTTGCCGGCGCCCGTGGACCCGACGAGGGCGATGGTCTGCCCGGCGGGGATGTCGAGGTCGAAGCGCGGCAGCACCTCGCGGTCGGCGGTGTAGGCGAAGCGGACGCCCTCGAAGCCGAGGCGGCCCCGCGCCTGCCGCAGGTCGACCGGGCGGGCCGGATCCGGGACGCTCGGCTCCTCGGCCAGCACGCCCGAGATCTTCTCGAGCGCGGCGGCCGCCGACTGGTAGGAGTTGTAGAACATCGCCATCTCCTGCACCGGGTCGAAGAAGCGCCGGGTGTAGAGCAGGACCGCCAGCAGCGCGCCGATCTCGAGCCCGCCGTCGAGCACGCGGACGCCGCCGATGAACAGCACCACGGCGACGGTGACGTTGCCGATCAGCACGAGCCCGGGGTCGAAGGTGCCGAACACCCCGAAGACGCGCTTGTAGGCGAGCCGGTACTGCTCGACGACCCCGCCGAACACCGACTCGTTGCGCTTCTGCGTGCGGAAGGTCTGCACGGCGCGGATGCCGGTCATCGACTCCACGAACTGCACGATCAGTCGCGACGAGGCGACGCGGGTGCCGCGGAACAGCGCCTGCGACCGCTTCTGGAACCAGCGGGTGAGCAGCGCGAGCGGCACCAGGGCGCAGGCGAGCACGATGCCGCTCACGCCGTCCAGGGAGACGAGGGCGATCGCGACGAAGCCCATGTAGAGCGCACCCTGCACCAGCTGGTTGATGCCGGAGTCGAGCAGCTCGCGGATGGAGTCGAGGTCGCTGGTCTGGCGCGAGATGATCCGGCCGGAGGTGTAGTTCTCGTGGAACTCCAGGCTCAGCTTCTGGGTGTGCAGGAAGACCCGCTTGCGCAGGTCGATCAGGATCGTCTGGCTCACCCTCGCGGAGAGCACGGTGTACCAGGCGACCAGGAGCGCGCCGACGAGTCCGGTGAGGATGTAGGCGCCGACCGTGACCGCCAGCGGGACCGCGTTCCCCGCGAGGACCGCGGGCAGACCGTTGTCGATGCCCGCCGCGATCAGCGCCGGTCCCGCGACCTGGGCAGCGGTCGCGACGACGACCACGACCGCGGTGAGCACCAGCCGCAGCCGGAGCGGCCGCAGCAGGGAGCCGAGCAGCTGCAGCGAGCGCCGGCGCAGGGCCGCCGACTCCGCTCTGCTGAGGTCGTCGCGCTCCTCGGAGGAACCGAGCGTGCTCATGATCGCGTCTCCTGGTGGGTCGTCGTGGGGCGGGAGCCGATGCGCTCGGTCCCGGCGGGCCGGGTCAGCTCGTCCTCCTCGAGGCTCGAGATGACGAAGCGGTAGTGCGGGCTGCTCGCGAGCAGCTCGCTGTGGGTGCCGACCGCGGTGATGCGGCCCTCCTCCATCAGTGCCACGCGATCGGCGAGCGCCACCGTCGAGGGGCGGTGGGCGACGATGATCGCCGTGGTGTCGCCGAGCACGCGGCGCAGCCCTGCCTCGACGCGCGCCTCCGTGTCGACGTCGAGCGCCGAGAGCGGGTCGTCGAGGACGAGCACCGCCGGACGAGCGGCCACCGCGCGGGCGAGGGCCAGGCGCTGGCGCTGGCCGCCGGAGAGGCTCATCCCCTCCTCGCCCACCTTCGTGTCCAGGCCCTCGGGAAGGCGGTGGACGAAGTCGGCCTGCGCGATCTCGAGGGCCTCGAGCAGCTCCTCCTCGGTCGCGTCGGGTCGGCCGAGGAGGACGTTCTCGCGCACGCTGGTGGAGAAGAGCGTCGCGTCCTCGAACGCCATGCCGATGTGCGTGCGCAGCTCGTCGCGGCGGAGCCGGCGGATGTCGACGCCGTCGAGCTCGATGGCTCCGCCGGTCACGTCGTAGAGGCGCGGGAGCAGCGCGGTGAGCGTCGTCTTCCCGGAGCCGGTGATGCCGACCAGTGCCATCGTCTCGCCCGGCTCGACCTCGAGGTCGACGCCGTCGAGGAGGTCGCGGTAGCGCTCGGGGGCGTCCTGGTAGCGGAAGTGGACGTCGCGGAAGCGCACCCGGCCGCGCGGCTCGAGGATCGTCTCGGGGTCCTCCGGGTCGGTGATGGTGTTCCGGCTGTCCATCACCTCGAAGTAGCGGTCGACCGCCGTGCGGGTGTCGAAGGTCATCGAGAGGAGGAAGCCGATCGACTCCACCGGCCAGCGCAGCACGGTCGCGGTGGCGAAGAAGGCGAACAGCTCGCCGACGCTCAGCTGGCCGGCCGCGGCGAGCCAGACCCCGCCGAGCAGGCAGAGCGCGAACGCGATGTCCGGCACCAGCAGCAGGACGAGCCAGATCCCGGCGATGGCGCGGGCCTTGTCGATCTCGGTGCCGCGGAGCTTCTCGGCCTGGCCGGCGAAGTTCTCCAGCGCGTGCTGGTGGCGGCCGAAGGCCTTGAGGACGCGGATGCCGTGCACCGACTGCTCGACGGTCGTGGCGAGGTCGCCCGCCTGGTCCTGGCTGCGGCGCGCGATGCTCGAGTAGCGCTTCTCGAACGCGAACCCGTAGATCCAGACCGGGATCGAACACACGACGAAGAGCACGCCGAGGATCGGGTTCCAGTAGACGAGGACGCCGAAGCCGACGACGATCGTCAGCGCGTTGACCACGAGCAGGACGAAGCCGAAGGCTATCCAGCGGCGGATGAGGCTGAGGTCGCTCATCGCCCGCGACAGGAGCTGCCCGCTCTGCCAGCGGTCGTGGAACGAGACGGGGAGGTCCTGCAGGCGGCTGTAGAGCGCCGAGCGCATGCGCGCCTCGATCCGCGTGCTGGGGGTGAGGACCATCCGGCGGCGCAGCGCGATGGCACCGGCCTCGACGACGCCGAGCACGAGGATGACGGCGACCGGGCCGATCAGCGGCCCGAGGTCGCCGGAGCCGGCGGAGGCCGCTCCGTCCCCCAGCGGCCCGTCGACGAGCTGCTGCAGGACGATCGGGATGACCAGCGACACCAGGCTCGCCACGAGCGCGACCGCGATGCCGCCGACCAGCCGGGGCAGGGAGTCGCCGACGAAGGGGACGAGGCGCAGCAGGGTCTGCAGCGTGCTCGGGCGCTTCTGCGCGGGGGCGCCGGTGCGGGGCTGCCGGTCACGGCAGGGCGGGACGGGGCGGGCTCGGCGGCAGGAGTCGGGGAGGCGGTCGCCTCGATCCCTCTCGACGCCGGTGCGCCGACGGGATCGTGGGACGGCTTTTGTTGCGGCGGGCGTCCCGTCCTCCCGGGGGTCGCGCGCGTCGCTCCGGCATCGTCCGACGCAGCCCGTCCGGCCACGGCCGGCACCGTGCTCCTCGGAGCGGCGCCGGAACCGCTGGACCGCCCCGCCGGATCGCCGTCCGCTGCACTCGTCCGGTCCGCGGCCTCCGGGTCCGTCTCCGGCCGGTCGGCGCTCGCCGCCGCTCCTCCGCTCGATGTGGGCGCAGCCGCCTCGGCCGTTGCACGCTCGTCCACCCGCGCGGAGGCGTCCTCCGCCGCCACGAGCGCGCCGCCCCCGTTCCCGGACAGCAGAACCGCCGCCCCGACGACTCCCGCGATCGCGAGTGCCGCCGCAGCGGACGCGGCGACGACCACTCCTGTTCCGCTGCCCGCTCTCGACGCTCGGACCGCTCTCGACGCTCGAACCGCGCTCGACGCCCGGACCGCGCTCGGCAGCGGACCGGAGGCCGCGCCGGAGCCCCCGCCCGCCGCCCAGGCTGCCGCACCGCTCACGCCGGCCGAGAGCGGCAGCAGCACCGACGCGAGGCGGCGCGCAGTGCTCTCGGCCTCCGCCAGCGCCTCCCGGCAGGAGAGGCACCCGTCCAGGTGCCGATCGATGCGGTGCCTGTCCCGGACGGGGGCTCGTCCTCGCGCGTACGTCCCCGCCCGCTCGAGCACCCACTCGCACTCGCCCGTCGCCGAGGCGTCCGCCACGTGCTCCCGGATCCACGCGGAGCGCAGCCCCTCCCGCGCCCGCACCCCGAGCGCTGCGACCGCGTTGGGCCGCAGGCCCATCAGCGGTGCGGCGGCGGCGGGGGACAGGCCCTCCACCTCCGTGTACCAGAGCACCTCCTGCCAGCGCGGCGGCAGCGCCCGGAACGCGCGCGCGCCCAGGTCGCGCTCGAGGGCGGCGAGGGCGTGCGCCTCGGGATCGGGGCCGGCAGAGGGGAGGGCGCGGTCGGCCTCGTCGAACGGCCGCTCGTGCCGGTCCCGCCGGGCCCAGGATCCCGCGACGTTGCGGACGGTGGTGAAGAAGTAGGGGCGGAAGGCGCCCTCGGGTCCGCCGCCGCGCTCGATCGCCCGCAGGACGCGGAGGAACGCCTCCGAGACCAGGTCGTCGGGGTCGGAGCTGCTCGCCCACGCCCGGGCCACGGTGCGCCCGGCCGAGGAGTGGCGGCGCCAGAGCTCGGAGACCGCGTCGGTGCGGCCCTCCCGGACCAGCGCGACGAGCTCCTCGTCGCTGCGGCCGTCGATGCGCTCGGAGCGGCGTCGAGGACTCACGGCGACGCCCTCCCTCCCGGTCCCGCGCCGGGACCGCCCGAGGGATCGTCGCACGATCGCGCGTGCCCGCCCCCGACTGGCGCGACTCCCGCGCCACCCGGCCCGCTTGCTAGAGTGAGCCCGCCGCGACTGGCGTTCGGATGGGTGACCATCAGGGAGCGGCACCTCCTCCGGGGCGGCGCCCCGGACACTTTTCCCGCCGCACGCCTGGGCTGGAACGGATACCGTAGATCGGGTCGCCCGAACGAGCCGTGTCGCGCCGCAGCGACCTGCCGGGCCCCTTCCGTTTCCCAGCCAAGGAGCGTCCGTGTCCTCTTCCCCCGCCAGCCCCGGCGTCGCCGCCTCGTTCGACCAGCCCGTGTCGGTGGTCGACCCCGAGATCGCCGCCGTGCTCCAGCAGGAGCTCGACCGCCAGCGCGGCTACCTCGAGATGATCGCGAGCGAGAACTTCGTGCCGCGCGCGATCCTCGAGTCGCAGGGCTCCGTCCTGACCAACAAGTACGCCGAGGGCTACCCCGGACGCCGCTACTACGGCGGCTGCGAGTACGTCGACATCGCCGAGCAGCTCGCGATCGACCGCGCCAAGGCCCTCTTCGGCGCCGAGTTCGCCAACGTCCAGCCGCACTCCGGAGCCTCCGCCAACGCCGCGGCGCTCGCCGCGCTCGTGCAGCCCGGAGACACCATCCTCGGCCTCGAGCTCGCGCACGGCGGCCACCTGACCCACGGCATGAAGCTGAACTTCTCGGGCAAGCTCTACAACGCGACCGCGTACGGCGTCGACCCGCAGACCTTCCGCATCGACATGGACGCGGTCCGCGAGAAGGCCCTCGAGGTCCGCCCGCAGGTGCTCATCGCCGGCTGGTCCGCCTACCCCCGTCAGCTCGACTTCGAGGCGTTCCGCGCCATCGCCGACGAGGTCGGCGCGAAGCTCTGGGTCGACATGGCCCACTTCGCCGGCCTCGTGGCGGCGGGGCTGCACCCGTCGCCGGTGCCCTACGCCGACGTCGTGACCACCACCGTCCACAAGACGCTGGCCGGCCCGCGCTCGGGGCTCATCCTCGCGAAGCAGGAGTACGCCAAGAAGCTGAACTCGGCCGTCTTCCCCGGCCAGCAGGGCGGCCCGCTCATGCACGTGATCGCCGCGAAGGCGACCGCGTTCAAGCTCGCCGGCGAGCCCGAGTTCGCCGACCGCCAGGCACGCACCATCCGCGGCGCGCAGATCCTCGCCGAGCGCCTCACGGCGGCCGACTCGAAGGCCGAGGGCATCGACGTCCTGACCGGCGGCACGGACGTCCATCTCGTCCTCGCCGACCTGCGCGACTCGCCGCTGGACGGCAAGCAGGCCGAGGACCGCCTCCACGAGGTCGGCATCACGGTCAACCGCAACGCCGTGCCGTTCGACCCCCGCCCGCCGATGGTCACCTCGGGCCTGCGCATCGGCACGCCGGCGCTCGCGACGCGCGGCTTCGGCGACACGGAGTTCACCGAGGTCGCCGACGTCATCGCCGAGGCGCTCAAGCCCTCGGCCGACCTCGAGGCGTTGCGCGCCCGCGTCGCCCGCCTCACCGACGACTTCCCGCTCTACCCCGGGCTGTAGTCGATCCGCTGCACCACCCGCGCGGCGGAGGCCGGGGCACCGCCCCTCTCCGCCGCGCCACGACCGAGGAGCCCGAGATGACGGCACAGGTACTCGACGGCGTCGCGACGGCGACGGCGGTCAAGACGGAGATCGCGGAGCGGGTCGCCGCTCTGCGCGAGCGGGGCGTCGTGCCCGGGCTCGGCACGCTGCTGGTGGGGGACGATCCCGCCTCCCGCTCGTACGTCGCGGGCAAGCACCGCGACTGCGCGGAGGTCGGGATCGAGTCGATCCGCGTGGACCTCCCCGCGACCGCGTCGGCGGACGACATCCGCGCCGCCATCCGGCAGCTCAACGACTCGGAGGCCGTGACCGGGTACATCATCCAGCTCCCGCTGCCGAAGGGCATCGACGAGAACGCGATGCTCGAGCTCATGGATCCGGACAAGGACGCCGACGGCCTGCACCCCACCAACCTCGGCCGCCTGGTTCTCGGCGTCGAGGGCGAGCTGGACAGCCCGCTGCCCTGCACGCCGAACGGGATCGTCGAGATGCTGCAGCGCCACGGCATCCCGACCTCGGGCAGGCACGTCGTCGTCGTGGGCCGTGGGCTCACCGTCGGACGTCCGCTCGGGCTCCTGCTCACGCGGAAGGGCCTCGACGCCACCGTGACCCTCACCCACTCCCGCACGGCCGATCTCGCCGCGGAGGTGCGCCGCGCCGACATCGTGGTGGCCGCCGTGGGCGTGCCCGGGCTCATCCGCGCCGACTGGGTGAAGCCCGGCGCCGCCGTGCTCGACGTGGGCATCACGCGGGTCGAGAACCCGGAGACGGGCCGCGCGAAGCTGACCGGCGACGTCGCGCCGGAGGTGGCGGAGGTCGCGGGCTGGCTCTCGCCCGTGCCCGGCGGCGTCGGCCCGATGACGCGCGCGATGCTCATCCACAACGTGGTGACGGCGGCCGAGCGCGCCCTGCGCTGACCGGTACCGCGCCACGGGACCCGCGCCGGACCGCGCTCGGGGGCGACGCCCAGTCGCCTGCCGGTAGCGTGGCACGGCGCTCTCGCGTCCCCCACCCCGTCGGACACGTCCTCGGAGCGCGCCCCGCCCCACGAGGAGAACCCATGCTCACCGTCACCGCCTACGCCGCCCCCTCCGCGACCGAGCCGCTCGTCCCCACGACCATCGAGCGCCGCGACGTCGGACCGCACGACGTGCTCATCGAGATCGCCTACTCCGGCATCTGCCACTCCGACATCCACACCGTCCGCGGCGACTGGGGTCCGGTGGCGTACCCGCTGACCGTCGGCCACGAGATCGTCGGCGTCGTCGCCGAGGTCGGCTCCGAGGTCACCAAGCACTCCGTCGGCGACCGCGTCGGCGTCGGCTGCATGGTGAACTCCTGCCGCGAGTGCGAGAACTGCCTCGCGGGCGAGGAGCAGTACTGCCTGAAGGGCAACACCGGTACCTACGCCTCCGTCGACCGCGACGGCACCATCACCCAGGGTGGCTACTCCACGCACGTCGTCGTCGTCGAGGACTTCGTGCTCCGCGTCCCGGAGTCGATCCCCTACGAGGCAGCCGCCCCGCTGCTGTGCGCGGGCATCACGACCTACTCGCCGCTCTCGCACTGGGAGGCGGGCCCCGGCAAGCGCGTGGCCGTCGTCGGCCTCGGCGGGCTCGGCCACATGGCCGTCAAGTTCGCGCACGCGATGGGCGCCGAGGTCACCGTGCTCTCGCAGACCCTCAGCAAGAAGGAGGACGGCCTCCGCCTGGGCGCCGACCACTACTACGCGACGCGCGACGAGGCGACCTTCACCGATCTCGCGAACACCTTCGACCTGATCGTCAACACGGTCAGCGCGCCCCTCGACCTCGACGCCTACCTGGGGCTCCTGCGCCGCAACGGCACGATGGTGAACGTGGGCGCTCCGGCCGAGGCGCTGCCGCTGCACGTCTTCACGCTCTTCGGCGCCCGTCGCTCCTTCGCGGGCTCGGGCATCGGCGGCATCCGCGAGACCCAGGAGATGCTCGACTTCTGCGCCGAGAAGGGCATCGCGAGCGAGGTCGAGGTCGTCTCTGCCTCGCAGATCAACGAGGCCTACGAGCGCGTCCTCGCCTCGGACGTCCGCTACCGCTTCGTGATCGACGCCTCCACGTTCGAGAAGTGAGCGCGGCCGGGGCGCTAGCCTCGGCGGCATGAGCGAACGGAGCCACCCGGCCGTCGACCGCGTCCTCGCCGACCTCGACCGGCACGGCGTGCACCCGACCGTGCGCTGGCTCGATTCGGCCGCGTCGACGGCCGCACTGGCGGCCGAGGCGCTGGGCGTCGACGTCGGTCAGATCGCCAATTCGCTCGTGTTCCTGCTCGACGGTGCGCCGCTGCTGGTCCTGACCAGCAGCGGCCACCGCGTCGACACCGCCTGGCTGGGCGTGCAGCTGGGCGGATCGATCACGCGGGCGCCGGCCGCGGAGGTGAAGTCCGCGACGGGCCAGACGATCGGCGGGATCGCGCCGGTGGGCCATCCCGCGCCGCTGCGCACCGTGGTCGACACGGCCCTCGCCGCCTCCGACGTTGTCTGGGCGGCGGCCGGGCACGCACACACCGTCTACCCGACGGGCTTCGCCGAGCTGGTCCGGGTCACCGGGGGAGAGGCGCGCGCCGTCGTCCCGCCGGATCCGGCGCCGTAGCGCCGACTGGACGACGAACGCCCCCTGCGATCCGAGATCGCAGGGGGCGTCGACGAGAGCAGGGGTCAGAGCACGCGGCCCGCGCCGTCGGCGGCCGTGACCAGGAAGAGCTCCGGAGTCGTGAAGCCCCTCTCGGCGAAGGCGGCGAGGACCGCGGCGCGGACCTCCTCCTCCTTCTCCACCGGAGTGAGGGCGATCGCGGAGCCGCCGAAGCCGCCGCCGGTCATCCGGGCGCCGATCGCTCCGGCGCCGCGCGCCGCTTCGACGGCGGTGTCGAGCTCGGGCACCGAGATCTCGAAGTCGTCGCGGAGTGAGACGTGGCCGGCGTCGAGCAGATCGCCGATCGCCCGGGGACCGTGCTCGCGCAGGGTGCGGACGGTCTCGAGCACGCGGGCGTCCTCGGTCACGACGTGCTTCACGCGCCGGTAGGTGACGTCGTCGAGGAGCTCCTGGGCGCGCGGCAGGTCGTCGACCGTCAGCTCGCGGAGCGACGGCACGCCGAGGGTCGCGGCGCCGAGCTCGCAGGAGGCGCGCCGCTCGGCGTAGCCGCCGGTGGCGTGCGCGTGCTCGACGCGGGTGTCGACGACGAGCAGGACGAGCCCGGCCTCCTCGAAGCCGAGGGGGACGACCTCGGTGTCGAGGCTGCGGCAGTCCAGGAACACCGCGGCGTCGCGCTTTCCGAAGAGGGAGGCGGACTCGTCCATGATCCCGGTGGGGGCGCCGACCGCGACGTTCTCGGCGCGACGGCCGACGCGGGCCATCGTCGCGCGGTCGAAGCCGAGGTCCCAGAGCTCGTCGAGGGCGACGGCCATCGCGCACATCAGTGCCGCGGAGCTCGAGAGCCCCGCGCCGACCGGCACGTCGGAGTCGACGTACGCGTCGAAGCCCGCGCGGGAGCCCAGGTCGACGCCGTACTCGGTGAGCGCCCAGACCACGCCGAGCGGGTAGGCCGACCAGCCGGTCACGGCGCCGGGGCCGAGCTCGTCGAGAGCGACCTCGACCACCTCGGGGGAGAAGGCGCTGCTGATCCGGATCAGGCGGTCCTCCCTCGGAGCGACGGCCATCGCCGTGGCGCGGTCGATCGCGAAGGGGAAGACGAAGCCGTCGTTGTAGTCGGTGTGCTCGCCGATCAGGTTCACGCGGCCGGGGCCGGCCCAGACGCCCGCGGCAGGGCGGCCGAAGGTGCGCTCGAAGGCGGCGGCCGCGCTCTCGGCGACGGCGGTCAGGGAGGCGGGAGCGGCGGTCATCGGTTCTCCTTGGCGATGTCGGCGGCGGTGGTGGCGGGAGTGGCGGCGCCGCCGGGAAGCGAGTCGTCGCTGTGCGCGGCGACCGGCAGCGCCGCGTCGGGGCGCTGTGCGATCCCGGCCTCGAGCACGGCCGCGTCGGCCCGCTCGATCGCCGCGCGCAGGGCCGCGGCGCTCGTCTCGGGGGCGATGTCGCCGATCCAGGCGCCCATCGCGGCCTCGCTCCCCGCGAGGTACTTGAGCTTCGTCTCGGCGCGGCGGGGCGAGGTGATCTGGAGCATCAGGCGCACCTCGTCGCGGCGCTCGTGCACCGGGGCCTGGTGCCAGGCGGCGATGTAGGGCGTCGGGGTGTCGTAGAGGGCGTCGATGCCGCGGAGCAGGCGCTGGTACATCACAGCCAGCTCGTCGCGCTCCTCCGGGGTGGTCGCCGCCAGGTCCGGGACGTGGCGGTGCGGCAGGAGGTGCACCTCGACGGGCCAGCGCGCGGCGAACGGCACGAACGCGGTGAAGTGCTCGCCGCGGAGGAGGACGCGCTCGCCGGCCTGCTCGAAGGCGAGGACGTCGGCGAACATCGACGGCCCGTAGCTGTCGAGCGAGGCGAGCAGGCGGGTCGTGCGCGGCGTGACGTAGGGGTAGGAGTAGATCTGCCCGTGGGGGTGGTGCAGCGTGACGCCGATCGCCTCGCCGCGGTTCTCGAACGGGAAGACCTGCTGCACGCCGGGAAGGGCCGAGAGGGCGCCCACGCGGTCGGCCCAGGCCTCGACCACGGTCCGGGCGCGGGAGGCGCTGAGCGTGGCGAACGAGCCCTCGTGCTCGGGGCTGAAGCAGACGACCTCGCAGCGGCCGACGCTGGTCAGCGTCCGGCCGAGCCCGAGGGTGCGCAGGTCCTCCAGGGAGGCGGGCGCGTCCGCGTCCTCGAGGAGCGGGCCGAAGGAGGGGGAGCGGTTCTCGAAGACGGCGACGTCGTAGCGGCTGGGCACCTCCGACGGGTTCGTCGGCGACGCCGGGGCGAGCGGATCGAGCTCGGCCGGCGGCAGGAACACGCGGTTCTGGCGCGACGCGGCGATGGAGACCCACTCGCCGGTCAGCACGTCCTGGCGCATCCGCGCGGTGGCGGGGCGGGGGTCGAGGTGGCGGGCGTCGGCGGCGCGCTCCGGGGGGAGCGTCGTATCGGCGTCGTCGAAGTAGAGGAGCTCGCGGCCGTCGGCCAGCGTGTGCGGGCGCTTGACGACGCCGGCGGAGAGTGTGATCGCTTCGTTCATGGCAGGAGTCAGACTAGGGCCGCACCTTCGAAAAGGAAAGCTCGTTTTCCCTTTGACAAGTCCACCGGCCCGCGTGCACGATGGGCGGATGAGAACGGACGGCGAGCAGGAGTCCACGTCGGCGATCGAGCGCCGGCTGCGGCTGCGTCTGGCCGCCGAGAGCTCGGGCTTCGTCGGGGTCGCCCCGATGGCCGACATGCTCGGGGTCTCGGTCGTCACGGTCCGCTCCGATCTCGCCCTGCTCGCGAGCGAGGGTGTCCTCCAGCGGGTGCGCGGAGGGGCGATCCCGGCGCCGAGGCCCACCGGCGAGCGCTCGCTCGAGGAGGGCCTGAGCGCCGCCTCCGACGAGAAGGCCGCGATCGGCGAGGAGGCCGCCGCCTCCGTCTCCTCCGGGCAGAGCATCGTGCTCGACGTGGGCACCACCCCGCTCGCCATCGCGCACGCGCTCGTGGCGCGGGAGGAGCTGCGCGACGTCACGGTGATCACGAACGGCCTTTCCACGGCGCTGGCGCTCGAGCCGGCCATCCCGCGCTTCACGGTCGTCGTCACCGGGGGCACTCTGCGGCCGCTGCAGCACTCGCTGGTCGAGCCGCTCGCGTCCGAGCTGCTCGAGCGGATCCGCGCCGACATCGCCTTCATCGGCTGCACCGGCGTGCACCCCGAGGCCGGCGTCACCAACGTCAACCTCCCGGAGGCGACCCTGAAGCGCCGGATGCTGCAGGCGGCGACCCGCCGGGTCGTGGTCGCGGACTCCTCGAAGCTCGGAGTGGTCGACCTCGGCCGGGTCGCCGCTCCCGACGAGTTCGACCGTCTGCTCACGGGGGCGGGGGCCGCCGACGGACTCGTCGCCGCTCTGGAGGAGGCGGGGCTCGCGGTCACCCGCTGCCGGACGCTCGGCGAGCGCGTCAGTCCGTAGGATCGAGGAATGGCCGACTTCACCCCCGCCCCCGCCACCGGGCGCCAGTTCCCGCTCGATCTCACCGCCGAGGGACGCACCCTGCACGCCGTCGTGACGGAGGTGGCCGCAGCGCTGCGCCACCTCTCGGTCGACGGAGTGGAGATCACCGCCTCCTACCCGGAGAGCACCGTCCCGCCGTTCGGCTCGGGCATCGTCCTGATGCCCTGGCCCAACCGCGTCAAGGACGGGCGCTGGCACCACCGCGGCGAGACGCTCCAGCTCGCGATCACCGAGCCGAAGTACCACAACGCCATCCACGGCCTCCTGGTGAGCACCCCGTACCGCCTCGTCGACCAGGGCCCGTCCTTCGTCGAGCTGGCCGCGCCGGTCGTGCCCCAGGCGGGCTACCCGTTCCACCTCGAGACCTCGGTCCGCTACGAGCTGCAGGCCGACGGGCTGAAGGTCGTCCACCGCGTCGTCAACGTCGGAGCCGACGAGGCACCCGTCGCCATCGGCACGCACCCCTTCCTCGCCATCGGCGACGTGCCGACCGACGAGCTCGAGATCACCGTCGACGCGGCGGTGCACATCGAGGTCGACGAGCGCCTCAACCCCACCGTGCAGAACCCGGTCGAGGGCACCGAGTGGGACCTCCGCTCCGGCCGCCGCATCGGCGACCTGGAGCTCGACGACGCCTGGGCCGACGTCCGGATGGTCGACGGCGAGAGCGTGCACGGCCTCCGCGCCGCGGACGGCCGCCGCGTGCTCCTCTGGGCCGACGCCTCGCACAACTTCATCCAGGTCTTCATCACCCGGATCTTCCCCGACGGCGACGACGTGAAGACCGCGATCGCCGTGGAGCCGATGACCGCTCCCGCCGAGGCGTTCAACAGCGGGCAGGGCCTGCGCTGGCTCGAGCCGGGCGAGGAGTGGACCGTCGCGTGGGGCATCCGCCACGAGGGGTTCCCCACCGCGTCATGACCACCCTCGCGGCGGTCGGGCGCGACGACGAGGCCAAGCGCGTCGCTCTCGTCCGGATGAAGCGGCTCGCCACGGGCCTGCTCGTGGTGATGGCCGTCGTCTTCGCCGTGTCGTTCGCCCTGCAGGAGCGCTACCCGTGGCTGCAGTGGGTCCGGGCCGCGAGCGAGGGCGGGATGGTCGGCGCGCTCGCCGACTGGTTCGCCGTGACCGCGCTGTTCCGGCGGCCGCTGGGCCTGCCGATCCCGCACACCGCGATCATCCCGACCAAGAAGGACGAGATCGGCGCGAGCCTCGCGCAGTTCGTCGAGGAGAACTTCCTCCGCGGCGCCATCGTGCGCGAGAAGCTCGACTCCTTCGGGATCGCCCGGCGGGCGGGGCTGTGGCTCGCCGAGCCGGAGAACGCGCACCGGGTCGGCGGCGAGAGCGCCGCGGCCGTCCGCTCGGCGATCGCCCTGCTGGACGACTCCGACGTGCAGCGCGTGATCGAGGCGCTGGCACGGCGCCACCTCCTCGACCCGCAGTGGGGTCCGCCGCTGGGCTCGCTGGTGGGAAGCGTGGTCGAGGCCGGCCACCACCGGCGCCTCGTGGACACGCTGGTGGAGCAGGCGGAGGCGTGGCTGACCGCGAACCCGCAGAGCTTCACCCGCATGGTCAGCGGCCGCCTGCCGAGCTGGCTGCCCTCCGCGGTCAGCCGAGCGGTGGACGAGCGGTTGTACCGCGAGGCTCTCGTCTTCGTCGCCGCGGTGCGCGAGGACCAGGTTCACCCGTTCCGGATCGCGATCGACGGCTACCTCGCCACGCTCGCGCAGGATCTGGGCACCGACCCCGACCTGATCGCCCGGGTCGAGGAGATCAAGAACCGCGCCTTCGACAGCCCGCGCGTCCGCGAGCTCGCCGGGGACGCCTGGGAGGCGACGAAGGCCTCCCTCCTCGGCGCGATGGACGACCCGTCGAGCCCCCTCCGCGGCAGCATCGAGTCGATCGTGGTCGATCTGGGCCGCCGGCTCTCGACCGACGCCGGCCTCGCGGCGACCGTCGACTCCTGGATCGGATCGGTCGCGGCCAACCTGGTCGACCGCTACCGCACCGACATCGCCAGCATCATCGGCGACACCATCCACCGCTGGGACCCGCGCGAGACGTCCGAGAAGCTCGAGCTGCAGGTCGGGAAGGACCTCCAGTTCATCCGGATCAACGGCACCGTCGTGGGCTCCCTGGCCGGGCTGGTCATCTTCACCGTCGCGCACGCGCTGCTCGGCTCGTGAAGCGGGGCGCCCGGGCCCGCTCCGCAAGCCCTCGTCGACGTCGGTGGTCGGGCGTACGGTCGCACCATGAGCGATGACAACACCACCGATCCCGATGTCAAGACCGAGGGCGACGTCCTCGGCGCCCGTGCCGACGACGGCAGCGACACCAGCGCCAGCAAGGACCCGTCCGACTGGGTCACCGGCGACGAGCCGATGACCGGCCCGCAGCGCAGCTACCTCGACACCCTCGCGCGCGAGGCGGGCGAGACCCTGCCCGCCGACCTCACCAAGGCCCAGGCCTCCGAGCACATCGACCGCCTGCAGTCCTCCACGGGCCGTGGCGACGGCAGCAACGGGCACGACTGATCCCGCCGGGGCGCCCCGGGGCTGAGCATCAGTCCCCGTCGGCGCCCCCGTCCGGGGCGCGCACACCGCGCCCCGGCGTCCCTAGGGTTCCGTCATGGCGATCTCCCGCACCACGCGCAACGCCCTCGACCTCATCGACGCGATCCGGATCCCCGGCCGCATCGATCCCCGTCTGGCCCGGCAGGTGACCCTGTCCCTCCGCCAGCTCCTCGAATCCGGAGCCTTCGGCCCGAGCGAGCGGCTCCTCCGCCGCCGCGCGAGGAGGCTCCGCTCCCGCACCCGCGAGGCGGCGGCGTTCCGGCAGACGCGCCCGGCCGGCTGCACCGTTCAGCCCTGAGCCCGCTGAACGGAGTCGCTCCGCTGTGACCGGCGACGGGACAGACACCGTCCGCGCGGTCGTCTAGAGTTCCTGGCATCCGGTCCGCCGGATGCCCGCCGCAGTCTCCCGGCCGGTCGACAACGGAGTCGTCCCGGCGCGGGTCATCCCCCCGTTCGCGCGTCGAACGCCCCGCTGGTTCCAGCACCCCGCTCCCTCCTCGAGAAGGGACTCCCGCGATGACGACCCGCGTCTCGCACACCGCGACGACCGTCCGCCTCGTCCGCTGGTACCGGATCGACTCCGACTGGCTCTCGGAGGTCGTCACCGGCCGCCTGCTCGAGCACCAGGACGGCCGCTGGCGCCTGCTCGTCGGCGAGAAGGTCCGCGACTACCCGGATGAGGTGTGGTCGCTCTGCCACGAGTGACGCCGTCGCGGAGCACCGCGGCCCGGACGAGGCGTCAGAGGTAGAGGTAGTACGTCTTCGCGCAGTCCGTCGAGCAGAACGGGTCACGGCGGCGGGCCGGCCGGACGCGGCACGCCTCGCACAGCCGCGGCCGGCGCAGGAGGACGCGGAGGACGGTCAGCACCTCTGCACGGTAGTGCGGCGACCTGGCTGCGCCCTGGCACTGTCCGGAAAGCGCGACCAGGCGGTCGTGTGGTGGGCCCCGTCGGGCTCGAACCGACGACCCGCGGATTAAAAGTCCGCTGCTCTGCCAACTGAGCTAGAGGCCCGCGCGCTCCAGGGTAGCGGGCCGTCGGCGCCCCCGGAGCAGGTGCGGCCCGGAGCAGGTGCGGCCCGGAGCGCGGACGATCCCGGAGCGGACCGCGTCCTCCGCGCGGGCATACCCGCCCAGCCGCGGGCGTTACCCTCCTCGAACCCCCTACGGAGCGCGAGCGCGAGAGCGTCCGCGCGCACGACCGCGGAAGGCGGCCCCATGACAGACGGCTTCCACAAGCCGACCAAGTTCCCCTCCCACGTCTTCGAGGCGTTCCAGGGAGGAGAGGACCCGGCGCAGATCAGCCGCGTCGCCCACGAGACCGCGATCGCGCTGCTGAGCCGTGTCCGGAACGACCCCGACCCGGTGGTCATCGACCGCCTGGTCGAGTACACCGACCACAACGGCATCGACGCGCTGGCCGAGCTCTGGGCGCGCTCCAGCGCGGCGAGCCTGCCGGGCGCCCTCTGGCGGATCTACCTGCTGCGGCTGGTCATCCGGCAGGACCCGGAGAGCACGAGCTTCCTCTACCAGCGCGGAGTCGAGCTGTCCGCCACGATCGACCCGGTGGTCGCCGGAGCCAGCACTCCCACGGGGCCGGCCGAGATCACCGAGCTGGCCGACCGGATCCTCCGCGGCGTCTTCGACGGCGACTTCGCGGTGGCACTGGACCGCGCCGCGGCGTTCTGCCGCGTGAGCGCCTCCGGAGCCGTCTCGGTCGCCGACGACGTGGAGCCGGTGAATACCGCCCGGGCGAGCGAGCTGACCACCCGCGCCCTGCGCCTCTCGACCACCGCGGCCGAGCTCGTGAGCTGCGCGCGGCTGTGGCGGAGCGACTCCCTGGAGTGACGCGCAACCCGCGTTCACCCACTGCGAACGCCGCTCGCCGCCACCGCGGAGGCCTTTGGTAGACTGGCGGAAGCCGGATCGCAGTAACCCCGGGCTCCACTTATAGCCGCTTCGAGCGGCCTCGCGCCGAGAGGCGTTCCTGCGGTCCGGCCCCTTCTCTGCTCGCATCGCCGCCACGGTGCGCGAGGCGAGGGCCCAGGAGGAGTCGATCCTCGCCCGAGTCCCCACAGACAGGCGCCAGCGGAATGAAGAACAGCAGAGCTCTCCGGATCGGCGCGCGCGTCTGGGCGGGGGCGGGGCTGCTGGTCGTCGCCGCCCTCTACCTCCTCGCCGCGCCGAGCGTCGACGACGCGGAGGGCGCCCAGTTCGCCGCGGGGGTCTCGCTCTCGCAGGGCACGGTGATGCGCGTCCTCGCGGTCCTCGACGTGCTCGCCGGGCTCTGGGTCCTCATCCGCCCGCGCAGCTATCCGGGCATCACCGCTGCGGCGGTGGCCGTGATCTCGCTCTGGCTGGCCCCCCGGCTGGGCGACCCCGCGCTCGTGCCGATCGGCCCGTTGGCGCTGGATGTCCGATTCGTGACGCATCCGATCGAGGTGTCGGTCGTCGTTGCAGGCCTGGCCGTGACAGCCTTCTGGATGACGCGGAATCTTTCAGCCCGGGCGCGGGCGAGGCGGGGCTGATGACGGACGACACCACAGCGGAGGCGGCTGTCCTCCTCGAGCGCATCGCCGGGGGAGAGCAGGCCGCGTTCGCCGCGCTCTACGACCAGATGGCCGGCCGGGTCCTCGGCCTGATCATCCGCGTCCTCGTCGACCGCTCCCAGTCCGAGGAGGTGGCCCAGGAGGTCTTCCTCGAGATCTGGCAAACCGCTGGGCGTTTCGCTCCGAATAAAGGAAGCGCGACGACCTGGATCCTCACGATGGCACACCGCAGGGCCATCGACAGGGTCCGCGCGGCTCAAGCCGGCCGTGATCGGGACATGCGCATCGGAATCCGAGACCTCGGACGCGACTACGACCAGGTCTCCGAGCAGGCGGAGGTGTCCCTCGAGCACGAGAAGGTCGCGGCCGCCATGGGCCGCCTGACGGAACTGCAGCGGCAGGCGCTGCAGCTCGCTTACTACGGCGGATACTCGCACAGCGAGATCGCGGGGATCCTGCAGTGCCCCGTGGGAACCGTCAAGACACGCCTGCGTGACGGAATGATCAGACTTCGAGAAGAGATGGGGGTGGCCCTGTGAACGATGTGCGACTCCCCGACGGGATGGACGACCCGCGCGATCTCGCGGCGGGTCACGCACTGGGCATCCTGACGCCCGAGGAGCAGGAGCGCTACGAGCGCTTCCTCTCCGAGCACCCGGAGGCGCGCGGCGAGGCCGACGCGTTCGCCGAGGTGGCGGAGGCGCTGGTCGCCGACGCACCCGCCGTGGAGCCCTCGCCGGGCTTCAAGGCCGACCTGATGGCGCTCATCGCCACCACTCCGCAGCTGCCGCTGGAGGAGCCCGACGAGGACCACGAGGCGCCCGCCGCGCCCCGTCTGGTCCCCGTCGCCTCCGAGGGCGAGCGGAGCGGTCCGACGGCTCGCCGGGACGGTGGCGGCAGCGCCGCGAACCGCGCCCGGAGCCGCTGGTTCGCCCGCCCCGCGGTCTACCTCTCGGCGGCCGCGGCCGCCGCGGTGATCCTGGTCGGCGGAGTGACCCTTCCGCCGCTGCTCTCGTCCGGCCCCGGCCAGACGCAGCAGCAGACGGCTCTGGAGCAGATCCGCAGCGCCCCCGACGCGCAGGAGACGACCGGCACGGTCGCCACCGGCGAGCAGGCGACGCTGGTCTGGTCGAGCTCGCTCGGCCGCTCCGCCCTCGTGGTGGACGACCTGGCGCCGCTGCCGGAGGACAAGACCTACGAGCTCTGGTACATCGGCTCGTCCGGTCCGGTCGCCGCAGGGACGTTCGACGGGGGAGAGGGCAGCACCGTGGCCCCGCTCGAGGGGAGCCTCACCGAGGGCGGAGTCGTCGCCGTGACGGTCGAGGACGCCGGCGGCTCGCCGACTCCGACCACCGATCCGATACTGGCGATCGACATCGCCTGACGGCCCGAGCACGAGAAGAGCCGCACTCCCCTCACGGAGTGCGGCTCTTCTCGTTCCCGGAGGGAACGCGGTGGAACGAGAGCGAGCCGCGACCCCGGAGGGACGCGGCTCGCTCTCGTCTGCGGCGGATCAGCCGAAGCGGCCCGAGACGTAGTCCTCGGTCGCCTGGACGGACGGGCGCGAGAACATCGTCGCGGTGTCGTCGTACTCGATGAGCTTGCCCGGCTTGCCGGTGCCCGCGATGTTGAAGAACGCGGTGCGGTCCGAGACGCGCGAGGCCTGCTGCATGTTGTGGGTCACGATGACGATCGTGTAGTCGTTCTTGAGCTCCTCGATGAGGTCCTCGATCGCGAGGGTCGAGATCGGGTCGAGGGCGGAGCAGGGCTCGTCCATGAGGAGGACGTCGGGGGAGACGGCGATCGCGCGGGCGATGCACAGACGCTGCTGCTGGCCGCCGGAGAGACCGGAGCCCGGCTTGTCGAGGCGGTCTTTCACCTCGTTCCAGAGGTTCGCGCCCTGGAGCGAGCGCTCGACGAGCGCGTCCGCGTCCGACTTCGAGATGCGGCGGTTGTTGAGCTTCACGCCGGCCAGCACGTTGTCCCGGATGGACATCGTCGGGAACGGGTTGGGGCGCTGGAAGACCATGCCCACCTGCCGGCGGACCTGCACCGGGTCGACGCCCGGGCCGTACAGGTTGTTGCCGTCGATCAGGACCTCGCCCTCGACGTGCGCGCCGGGGATGACCTCGTGCATGCGGTTGAGCGTGCGGAGGAAGGTCGACTTGCCGCAGCCGGACGGGCCGATGAAGGCGGTGACCGTGCGGGGCTCGATGGCGAGCGAGACGCCCTCCACCGCGAGGAACTGGCTGTAGTAGACGTTGAGGTCGTTGACCTCGATGCGCTTGGACATTGCTTCCTTCGGGGATTCCGGCCGGAGCCGAGTGGTGGGTGTCAGCGGCCGAGCTTGGGGGCGAAGATCTTCGCGATCAGGCGGGCGACCAGGTTCAGCGCCATGACGATCAGGATGAGGGCCAGCGCGCCGGTCCAGGCCCGGTTGAGGAACGCCTCGGCGTCGGGACCCTGGTTCGCGTACTGCGTGTAGACGAAGACCGGGAGGGTCATCATCCGCTCGCTGAAGAGGTCGTAGTTCATCGACGCGGTGAAGCCGGCGACGATGAGCAGCGGGGCGGTCTCGCCGATGACGCGGGCGATCGCGAGGGTGATGCCCGTCGTGATGCCGGCGATGGAGGTCGGCAGCACGATCTTGACGATGGTCAGCCACTTCGGCACGCCGAGGGCGTAGGACGCCTCGCGCAGCTCGTTCGGGACCAGCTTCAGCATCTCCTCCGACGAGCGGACGACCACGGGGATCATCAGCACGGCGAGGGCGATCGAGCCGGCGAAGCCCATCCGGACGCCGGGCCCGAGGAGCAGCGCGAAGAGCGCGTAGGCGAACAGGCCCGCGACGATGGAGGGGATGCCCGTCATCACGTCGACGAAGAAGGTGATCGCCCGGGCGAGGTGGCCGCGGCCGTACTCGACGAGGTAGATCGAGGTGAGCAGGCCGATCGGCACCGAGATCAGCGCGGCCATGGCCGTGATCTCGAGCGTGCCGATGATCGCGTGGAGGGCGCCGCCGCCCGCGTCGATGACGTTGCGCATCGACGAGGAGAAGAAGAGCGGATCGAACCGCGCGACTCCGTTGGAGACGACCGTGTAGAGCAGGGAGATCAGCGGGAGCAGCGCGATGATGAACGCGGTCGCGACCAGCGAGGTCACGAGGCGGTCGACAGCCTTGCGGCCGCCCTCGACCAGGCGCGAGACCACGTAGATGGCGACGTCGAAGAGGACGGTGCCCCAGAAGATCGCGCCGACGAGGCTGAAGTCGTTCATCATGCCGGCCGCCTGGAGGATCAGGAAGACGGCGGCGAACACGACCCAGCTGCCGACGAGCAGCATCCAGGGGGTGCCCTTGGGCAGCTTGCCCGCCTGCAGCGAGAAGGGCATCGACGAGGTGGCGGCGGACATCAGTTGGCTCCCGAGAAGGCCTTGCGGCGGTTGACGATGAACCGCGCGACCGAGTTCACGACGAGGGTGATGACGAAGAGGATGAGGCCCGAGGCGACGAGGACGTTGACGCCGACTCCGCTCGCCTCCGGGAACTGCAGCGCGATGTTCGCGGCGATGGTGTTCGAGTTCTGCGAGGTGAGCAGGAGGAAGGAGACGACCGTCGCGGGCGAGAGCACCATCGCGACGGCGAGCGTCTCGCCGAGGGCCCGGCCGAGGCCGAGCATGGCGGCCGAGACGATGCCCGGGGCGCCGAAGGGCAGGACGGCCATGCGGATCATCTCCCAGCGGGTCGCGCCGAGCGCGAGCGCCGCCTCCTCGTGCAGGCGCGGGGCCTGGAGGAAGATCTCGCGGCAGACCGCGGTGATGATCGGGATGACCATGACGGCCAGCACCACCGAGGCGGTGAGGATCGTCTTGCCGGTGCCCGACGCCTGGCCGCCGAAGAGCGGGAACCAGCCGATGTTCACGTTGAGGAAGAGGTAGAAGGGCTGCACCATCGGCGCCAGCACGGTCGCGCCCCAGAGGCCGAAGACCACCGAGGGGACGGCGGCGAGGAGGTCGACCACGTAGCCGAGGGCCATCGCGATGCGGCGCGGCGCGTAGTGCGAGATGAAGAGGGCGATCGCGATCGAGAGCGGCAGGGCGATCACCAGGGCGATCACCGCCGACCAGACCGTGCCGAACACCAGGGGGCCGACGTAGGCCCAGAAGCTCGTCGCGTCGCCGGGGAGGCTGCCGGCCGGCGCGGTGAACGCGGGGATCGACTGCGCGATCAGGAAGATCGCGACGGCGGCGAGGACGAGGAGGATGAGGGAGCCGGCGGCGACGGTCGAGATCGAGAAGACCCGATCTCCGACACGCACCTTCGCCTTCGGGCGGACGACGGTCTCAGTTGCCATTCCAGGGGACTCTCTTCAGACGAGGGGTTCGGCGGGGCGCACAGGGAGATGCTAGGGCTCGGAGGGGGCGTCCGGTGGGTCGAGCCCGGCACAGGCGGGGCCCGTCCCGCGGATCGTGCTGCGAGACGGGCCCTGCCGGTGGGACTACTTGATCGACTCGATCGCGGTGGCGACGGTCGAGGCGAGCTCGGAGCTCAGGGGAGCGGAGCCGGCCTGAGCGGCGGCGGCCTCCTGGCCCTCCTCGCTCGCGACGTAGGAGGCGAAGGACTTGACGACCTCGCCCTTGTCGGCGTCCGCGTACTCCTGGCACACGATGAGGTAGCTGACCAGGACCATCGGCCAGGCGTCCGCCTCGGTGCCGGTGCGGTCGATCTTGATCGCGAGGTCGTTGTCCTCGCGGCCCTCGGCGATGGGCGAGGCGGCGACGACCGCCGCGGCTCCGTCGGCCGAGATGGTCGAGAACGCGTCGCCGACCTTCAGCTGGGCCATGTCCATGCCCTGGGCGCCGGACTCGTCGGCGTAGCCGATCGTGTTGGTGCCGTTCTTGACCGCGTCGACGACACCCGAGGTGCCCTTGGCGCCGTCACCGCTCTGGTACGGGAAGGTCTGCGCGGCGGGAGCGTCCCAGACGTCGCTCGCGGTGGCCGCGAGGTAGTCGGTGAAGTTCTGCGTGGTGCCCGAGTCGTCCGAGCGGTGCACGGAGGTGATGTTCGCCGACGGGAGGGTCGCGTCGGGGTTCAGGGCCTTGATCTCCGGGGCGTCCCAGGAGGTGATGGTGCCCTTGAAGATGCCCGCGATGGTGGCCGCGTCGAGCTTGAGCTCGTCGACGCCCTCCACGTTGAAGATGACCGCGATCGGCGAGATGTAGACCGGGAGGTCGATCGCCTTGGTGTCGGGGGCGCAGGCGGCGAAGGTGCCCGCGAGCTCCTCGTCCTTGAGCGCGGAGTCGGAGCCGGCGTAGTCGGCGGCGCCGTCGATGAAGTTGGTGCGGCCGGCGCCGGAGCCCTGCGGGTCGTAGTTGACCGTGACCTCGGGGTTCGCGGTCTGGAACGCGGCGGCCCAGGTGGTCTGCGCGGTGCCCTGAGCGGACGAGCCGATCCCGGTGATGGTGCCGGAGAGCGTGGAGGTGGTGGCGGAGCCGGAGCTGCCGCCTGCGGCCGGTGCCTCGTTGGCAGCGCAGGAGGTCAGCGTGATCGCTGCGACGGCGGCGACGACGGCCGCCTGGCCGAGACGCGAGAATCTCACAAGTATCCCTTTCGGGTAGGAATTCGTGGAAAACAGAACAGGGCCTGGTGCAGCCCGCGAGCGAGAGTACGGAGGGGTCGTGTCCTGGCACCGACCGCTCGGTGAACGCGCGGTGAACGGGTCCGCCTCGGGGATTGCGGAGCGACGGGGCGGCGGGGAAGGCGCGGTGCGTCGGGCGCGTCCCGGCTGCGCGACCGGCCCGGTGCGGACGGACCCGTCGAGCCGGTCGCTCAGCGCGGCCCGGGCGGGTCAGGCCAGCGGCGTGTGCGTCTCGATCGCGACGATGCCGGAGCCGGGGCGGCCTGTGGAGAGGTGCACCACGGCGAAGCCCCCGGTCGGGAGCGCTGCCGCCTCGTCGAGGTAGGCGCCGAGAGGAGTCGCCGTGGCGAGGGCGATCTCGCGCAGGATCTCGGGGATCACCGGCCGGTGACTGCAGAGGACGGCGGTGCGGCGGGCGCGGACCCGCTTGCCGACGAGGGCGCGGACGTCGGCGGTGCCCTGCTCGTGCGCCTCCTGGCTGAGGTCGTCGCGCAGCTTGACCGGCTTCCTGACCAGACCGGACAGCGGGGCGATGGTCGACCGGCAGCGCTTGGCGGTGCTCGAGACGAGGCGGCGCGGGCGCCAGGCGGCCACGGCCTGAGCGGCGGCCGCGGCCTCGACCCGGCCGCGCCCGGTGAGGCGGCGGGTGGAGTCGCGGCCGTCCCAGGAGGAGGCGGGCACCGCCTTCGCGTGCCGCAGGACCACGATCGCGAAGGTCTCGAGCGCACCGCGTGCGGCGATCCGGGCGAACTCGTCGACGATCGTCACGTCGTGCGGATAGGTCAGGTAGCTCCGGGCCCGCTTGAGCGTCACCCACTCGAGCGCCTCGACCTCGTCGTTCGGGAGGAAGTCGGACGCCAGGACGGCCTTCTCGGTCACCTGCGCCGCCCAGTAGTAGACGGCCTTCGGGCGCCCGCTCGGCAGCGTGTACTCGGTGCACCCCAGCGGCACCCCGAGCGCCACCGAGAGCCCGGTCTCCTCGCGGATCTCGCGGACCGCGGTCTCCGGGAGGGACTCGCCCGCGTCGACCTTGCCCTTGGGCAGGCTGACGTCCCGGCGGTGCGGCCGGTGGATCACGAGGATGTGTGGGCGGCCCTCGATGATCCGCCAGCACACCGCTCCTGCTGCGTAGACGGTGCCCGTCACGGGCGTCAGCGGCTGGAGGCCCGGTTGGCGGACCGTGTCGCCGCGCGCTTGCGATGGGTGATGTGCTGCATCAGCTGGTTCTGCAGGTCGGCGAGCGGAGCGCCCTCCTCATCGAGGTGGTGCCGCGTCCAGTCGCCGTCCGGGCCGAGCCACCAGGAGGCGGTCCGCTCGTCCATCGCCCGCTCGAACATGTCGTCGATCTCGCTGAGGTGCGCCGGCTCGACGATCCGCACCAGAGCCTCGACGCGGCGGTCGAGGTTGCGGTGCATCATGTCGGCGCTGCCGATGAAGACGTCCGGCTCGCCGCCGTTGACGAAGCTGAAGATGCGGGAGTGCTCGAGGTAGCGGCCGAGGATCGAGCGCACGCGAATGGTCTCGGAGAGCCCCTCCTGGCCGGGCTTCAGCCCGCAGATGCCGCGCACCCACACGTCGACCGGCACGCCGGCCTGGCTGGCGCGGTAGAGCGCGTCGATCACGGACTCGTCGACGATCGAGTTGACCTTGATCCGGATGCCCGAGGGGCGCCCCGCGCGGGCGTTCTCGGTCTCGGCGGCGATCCGCTTGAGCAGGCCCTTCCGCAGGTGGCGCGGCGCGACGAGCAGGCGCTTGAACTTCTTCTCGATCGCGTAGCCCGAGAGCTCGTTGAACAGACGCGTGAGGTCCTTGCCGACCTCGGGGTCGGCCGTCAGGAGTCCGAGGTCCTCGTAGATGCGCGAGGTCTTCGGGTTGTAGTTGCCGGTGCCGATGTGGGAGTAGTGGCGGAGCACTCCGCCCTTCTCCTGGCGGATGACGAGCGCGAGCTTGCAGTGGGTCTTCAGCCCGACGAGCCCGTAGACCACGTGCACGCCCGCCTTCTCGAGCTTGCGCGCCCACGAGATGTTCGCCTGCTCGTCGAAGCGCGCCTTGATCTCGACCAGGGCGAGCACCTGCTTGCCCGACTCGGCCGCGTCGATGAGCGCCTCGACGATGGGGGAGTCGCCCGAGGTGCGGTAGAGCGTCTGCTTGATCGCGAGCACGTCCGGATCGGCCGCCGCCTGCTCGAGGAACGACTGCACGCTCGTCGCGAAGGACTCGTAGGGGTGGTGCAGGAGTACGTCGCCGCGGGAGACGGCCTTGAAGACGTCCTGCCGCTGGTTGGGCTCGCTGGGCGAGAGCTGCACCGCCGTCGTCGGGACGTGATTGGGGTACTTCAGGTCCGGGCGGTCGATCTTCTGCAGGCTGAAGAGCCCGCTGAGGTCGAGCGGGGCCGGGAGCTTGTAGACCTCCTGCGTCGTGATGTCGAGCTCGCGGACCAGCAGGCCCAGCGTCTCGTCGTCCATGTCGTCGGTGACCTCGAGGCGGATGGGCGGGCCGAACCGGCGGCGCAGCAGCTCCTTCTCGAGGGCCTTGATCAGGTTCTCGGTCTCGTCCTCGTCGACCTCGACGTCCTCGTTGCGCGTCACCCGGAACACGTGGTGGTCGAGGATCTCCATGCCGGGGAACAGGTCGTCCAGCTGGTTGGCGATCAGGTCCTCGAGCGAGATGAACCGCATCGGCTCGCCCGGCGCCGCGACACCGGCGATCCGCACGAAGCGGGGGAGCATCTGCGGCACCTTGAGGCGCGCGAACTCGACCTTCTGCGTCTTCGGGTTCCGCACCCGCACCGAGAGGTTGAGCGAGAGGCCGGAGATGTAGGGGAACGGGTGCGCCGGGTCGACCGCGAGCGGCATCAGCACCGGGAACACCTGGGCCGAGAAGTAGTCGTCCAGCACGGTGCGCTCGGCGTCGCTCAGCTCGTCCCAGCGGACGAGGTCGATGCCGCCGTCGCGCAGGGCGGGCTCGACGAGCTCCTTGAACGCTCGGGAGTGGCGCTGCTGCAGCAGGTGCGCCTTCTCCGAGATGTCGGTCAGCACGTCGACCGGCACGCGGCCGATGTTCGTCGGCAGGGCGAGCCCCGTGAGGATGCGGCGCTTGAGGCCGGCGACCCGGACCATGAAGAACTCGTCGAGGTTGGACGAGAAGATCGCCAGGAAGTTCGCCCGCTCGAGCGCCGGAACCAGCGGATCCTCCGCGAGCTCGAGCACGCGCTGGTTGAACGCGAGCCAGCTCAGCTCCCGGTCGAGGTAGCGGTTGTCGGGGAGGAGCGGGTCCGAGTGCTCCTCCTCGTCGTCGAAGTCGTCGTCGAGGTCATCGCTGAGACCGTCTTCGAGAAGCAGGTTGTCGCCGTCCATGCGACCATCCTGGCACCGCGTCCGTCCGCTCCGCGCCGCCGCTCGTGAATGCCGGATGAACGGGGCCGGGGGAGGCCCTGTGGAGGAGCGCCGGCTCAGCGCAGCGGCGCGGCGCGCTGCAGGTACTGCACGTCGACGGAGGCGTCCGTGAACCCGAGCGAGCGGTAGAGCGCCACCGCCGACCGGTTCTCGGCCTCGACGTAGAGGTCGGCTGTGGTGCAGCCGCGCTCGAGCATCCGCGCGAGCCCGGCGTTCAGCAGGGTGCGGCCGAGTCCCCGTCCGGCCGCCTCGGGGGCGACCCCGAGGACGTAGATCTCGCCGGTCGTCGATCCGGGCTCGATCTTGAGCCAGTCGTATCCGAGGAGCGTGCCGTCGACGTCGCGGAGCAGGAGGAAGTCGCCCTCGTCGAACCACGGCTCGGCGCGGCGGGCCGCCAGGTCCTCCTCCGTCATCCGCCCCTGCTCGGGGTGCGCGGCGAAGATCCGCGCGTTCAGGGCGATCCACTCGGCCGGAGCGAGGTCGCGGGCGTCCGAGAGGACGACGCCCTCGGGGACGCGGACCTCGGGGGCGGCGAGCGGCTCGAGCTCGAGGTGCAGGAGGGTGCGAACCGGTGCGAAGCCGTGGGAGGCCGCGAGGGCCCGGGCGGCGGGGTGGTCGCCGTGCGCCCAGGCGAGCAGGCCCGTCCGGCCGCTCGCGAGGACCTGCTCCAGGGTCGCGGTGCCGAAGCCGACCCCGCGCCACTCCGGATCGACGACGAACTCCAGCTCGCCCTGCCCGAGGATCGCCGCCGCCACGACCACGTCGGCGCGCAGCCCCACGAGGAGGGTGCGCGAGCCGGCCCGGGCGTCGACGAGCGTCTGGTCGCTGAAGGGGGGCTGGTGGTCGAACCAGGCGGCGCGCCCGATCAGGTGCTCGAGGCCGGCCGCCACCGCGGGATCGGCCAGATCCTCAACGGACAGGTTGAGCGACTCGCTCATTGTCCTCTTCGTACACGTTGAAGCGATATCCGACGTTGCGGACCGTGCCGATCAGCGACTCCAGGTCGCCGAGCTTCGCGCGGAGGCGCCGCACGTGCACGTCGACCGTGCGGGTGCCGCCGAAGTAGTCGTAGCCCCACACCTCGCTCAGCAGCTGCTCGCGGGTGAAGACGCGCGAGGGGTGCGTGGCGAAGAAGCGGAGGAGCTCGAACTCCTTGAAGGTGAGGTCGAGCGGGCGCCCGTGCACCTTGGCGGAGTAGCTTGCCTCGTCGATCACGACGCCCGAGGCCTGGATGCGCGAGGTCGACTGCTCCTGCGCCAGCCGGCCGATCACCAGGCGGATGCGGGCGTCGACCTCGGCGGGGCCGGCCGAGTCGAGAATGACGTCGTTGACGCCCCAGTCGGCCGAGACGGCCGTGAGCCCGCCCTCCGTGAGGATCAGGATGAGGGGGACGTTTATCCCCGTGGTCGTGAGGATCTTGCAGAGCGACTTGGCGCTGGCGAGGTCCTGCCGCGCATCGACCAGGATCAGATCGCAGCTCGGGGCGTTCACGAGCTGGGCGGGCTCCGCGGGGATCTGCCGGGTCCGGTGGCTGAGGAGCCCCAGTGCGGGGAGCACCTCGGCGCCTCCCGCCGAGGTCAGTATCAACAACTGCGCCACGGATCCTCCAGAACTGGTCTGCCCGCAATACTAGCGGCGGGCCGGGAGGGGCGTCCGCCTGGGGCACAATTGTCGGATGGGCAGGGATCGGGTGGGCATCGGAGTCGTCTGGGCGCTCGCACTCGCGGGCTCCGTGCTGACTCTGGCGATCGCCGCTCCGGAGTCCCAGCAGCTCTGGCTCGCGCTGACGTTCGGCGGATGCGTGCTCGCGACCTTCGCGGTGCAGCTCGCCGTGGCCCGCGCCGAGGGGTACCTCCTCCGCGCGATGACGAGCATCGTCGGGGCGATGGCCGTGGTCGCGGTCGCGAGCGGGATCGCCCTCCTCCTCCCCGCCTGAGCGGTCGCGCCCTCCCGTCCCGAGCGCCCGGATCCGCACCGCCTGAGAGGCCGCGTCCGCCCCGCCCCTGCGTCGGAGGCGGCGGGTAGGATGAGCGCATGCTTCTCGCCCTGGAACTCTTCTACCTCGGTCTGCTCGGGCTCGCCTCCCTCGCCATCGCGTGGGTGTCCGGCGTGGTCGTCTACAAGCTCTACCGCGGCCAGCGCTAGCCGCCGCCGGAGCCCGAGTGATCTCGCTTCCGTCGGGCCTGCCGCCCGAGCTCGTCCCCCTGTCCTGGCTGCTCGGCGTCTGGGAGGGCTCGGGCGTCATCGACTACACGATCGGCGACGACTCCGTCCAGGCCGAGTTCGGCCATCGCATCAGCTTCAGCTACGACGGCCTCCCGTACCTCAACTACAACTCCTACACGTGGCTGATCGAGGAGGGCGCCGAGGAGGCGCCCCGGCCCCTGGTCACCGAGACGGGCTACTGGCGCCTCAGCCGCGCGCTGACCGACTCCGACGCCGGCCCGGGAATGCTGCCCGGCCGCGGCGCACCCGCCTTCCCCGACGCGGAGTCCGTCGAGACTCTGCGCAACGCCGCCGGCGGGTTCGACATCGAGGTCTCGCTCGTGCACCCGGACGGGGTCAGCGAGCTCTACCTCGGTCAGGTCAAGGGGCCGCGGATCGACCTCGCGACCGACGCGGTGATGCGCACCGCCGCGGCGAAGGACTACGCCGCCGCCACGCGCCTCTACGGCCTGGTCGACGACCACCTGCTCTGGGCGTGGGACATCGCCGCGCTCGGCCAGGGCCTGCGGACCCACTCCTCCGGACGGCTCGCCCGTGTCGACTGACGCGCCCTCCCCGCTCCTGGCCGCCCCGGGCGCCGTCGCGACGACGAGCGCCGCCGAGCCCGGCGTCGCCGCCCACTACGGCGAGCCCTTCCGCGAGCAGCGCGCTCTCGCCGCGGGCACCGCGCTCGTCGACCTCTCCGGCCGCGGCGTCGTGACCGTCACGGGGCCGGACCGCCTCACCTGGATCGACTCGCTCACCAGCCAGGCCGTCTCGCGCCTCGCTCCCGGCGCGTCCGCCGAGACGCTCCTGCTCGACCCGACCGGCCGGATCGAGCACGTCATCCGCCTCGTCGACGACGGCGAGACCGCCTGGCTCCTGCTCGACCGCGACGAGACGGCCGGCCTGGCCGCCTGGCTCGATCGGATGCGCTTCATGCTCCGCGTCGTGGTCGCCGACCGCACCGACGACTTCGCCACCTTCGCCGCCCTCGGCGACGGGCCGGCCCTGACGCTCGCCCTGTCCCTGGCCGAGGAGCCCGTCGTCTGGAGCGACCCGTGGTCGCAGGTCCAGCCGGGCGGCTGGCAGTACGCGCTGACCACAGAGCACCCCGGGGCCGCCTGGGAGCTCCGCGAGGTCCTGGTCCCGCGAGCGGCCCTCGAGGCCCTCGCGGAGACGGCAGTCGGGAGGGGAGTGGCCCTCGCCGGGGTCGACGCCCTCGAGGCGCTGCGCATCGCCGCCTGGCGCCCGCGCCACGCGACCGAGGTCGACGAGCGGTCCATCCCGCACGAGCTCGACCTCCTCCGCTCGAGCGTGCATCTCGCCAAGGGCTGCTACCGGGGCCAGGAGACGGTGGCGAAGGTGCACAACCTCGGGCACCCGCCGCGGCGCCTGGTCCTGCTGCAGCTCGACGGCTCCGACTCGGTCCTCCCCGCCCACGGCGACGTCGTCACGGCGCTCAAGGGCGGCGAGCCGGTCGAGGTCGGCACGGTCACCTCCAGCGCCTGGCACTACGAGGACGGACCGGTCGCCCTCGCGGTCGTCAAGCGGAGCGTCCCGGTGGACCTCGAGCTGACCGTGCTGGCCGGCGACTCGCGCGTGGCCGCGGCCCAGGAGGTCGTGGTCCCGCCCGGAGCCGGAGCGGAGGCGGGAGTGCCCCGCCTGCCCCGCCTCGGGGCGACGACCAGGTAGGCCACGCCGTGGTGGCCGCACGTCCCGCCGAGCGGGGCCGGGCGGCCGAGCGGCTGCGCGGTCTCGTCCGGGCCCCCGAGCTGAGTCCCGCGCGCGCCCTCGCCCGCGCGGGGGCGTCGCTCCCCGCAGTGCTGCAGATCGTGCTCGCGGCGACCCTCGCCTACTCCGTCGCGCACTTCCTCCTCGGGCACCCCGCGCCGGTGCTGGCGCTGACGGCCACGATCTCGAGCCTCGGCATCGCGCGCGACACCCGTCCCAAGCAGGTGGCCGAGACAGCGACGGGGATGCTCATCGGAATCACGGCCAGCGAGGTCCTGCTCCTGCTGTGGGGGAGCGGCGTCTGGCAGCTCGCCGTCGTCCTCGCGATCGTCTTCACGCTCGGCCGGGCCCTCTCGCCCTCGCCGGGGTTCGCCGTGGCCGCCGGGACCCAGGCGATGCTGGTGATGGTCCTCCCTGCGCCGGACGGAGGCGTCTTCACCCGGAGCGTCGACGGCCTGATCGGCGGGCTCGCGGCGCTGCTCTGCACGGCGATCGTGCCCCGCCCGCCGCTGCGCACAGCGCGGGCCGAGGCGCACCGGCTCCTCACCGCGCTCAGCCGGACCGTGGAGGAGCTGGCCGAGGCGCTCCGCCGGGGCGACTCCTCGGCGTCCACCGCGGCCCTCGAGCGGATCCGCGGGACGCAGCCGGTCATCGACGGCTGGACCGCGGCGCTCGACTCCGCTACCGGCGTCGCCCGGATCTCGCCGTTCGTCCGCCGGCACCGCGGCGAGCTCTCCCGCCAGGCCGTGATGCTGTCCGCGCTGGACCTCGCGACCCGTAATCTGCGCATCGTCGCGCGCCGCACCGACTTCCTCGTCGGGGACGGCGCCCCGCGGCCGGCGCTCGCCGGAGCGGTCGCCGCCCTCGGCCCGGGCATCGCGCTGCTCGGCCGCGCGGTCGCCGATCCGTCGGTGCTCGCCCTGGCGCGTCAGGACCTCGTGCTGCTCGCGACCACGCTCGACCCCCAGCGGCTGATCCCGGAGGCGCGCCTCGCCGAGAAGACGGTGCTCGTCCTGCTCCGCCCGCTCGTCGTCGACCTGCTCACGGCGACCGGCGCCGCTCCCGCCGAGGCTCGGGCCGCTCTGCCCCCGCTCGCCTAGGGCTCAGGAGGTCCGGTGCTCAGGCCCGGCGCTCAGGCCCGGCGCTCAGGAGGAGGGGGCGACCGCCTCCCACGCGACCGTCACCTCGCCCAGGCGCCAGCGCCGCGGCCCGCCGAGGACCGGCCACTCCGGCCGGAGGTCCCGGACCGCCGCGATCCAGCGCTGACCCGGACTGTAGACGGCGAGAGGGGCGTTCAGCGTCCACGCCCGCTCGAGGGCGGCGAGGAAGGCGTGCACGCCCTCGCCGGGTACGTTGCGGTGGATGAGGGCCTTCGGCAGGCGCTCGGCCGCCGTCATCGGCGAGGGGATCGCCGCGAGCCGGAGCGAGAGGGTCAGCGAGCGCGGGCCCTCCCGGCCGACCTCGATCCAGGTGCAGATGCGGCCGATCTCGTCGCAGGTGCCCTCGACCAGGACGCCGTCGGGCTGCAGGCGGTCCGTCATCGTCGCCCAGGCTCCCTCCACCGCGTCCTCGTCGTACTGGCGGAGCACGTTGAAGGCGCGGATGACGCCCGCCCGCCGCCCTGCGGGCAGGGGAACCTCGAAGCCGCCGCGCTCGAAGCGCACGCGCGCGTCCGCGGGGAACGGCGTGCCGCCCTCCCTCACCCGGGCGAGCTGGCGTCGAGCGGTGTCGACCCGGGCGGGCTCGATCTCGAGGCCGAGCACCTCGACGTCGGGCGCGGCCCGGATGAGCCGGCGGTGCAGCTCGAGCGTGGTGACCGCGCTCGCCCCGAAGCCGAGATCGACGACGAGCGGGGAGGCGGTGCTGCGCAGGACGGGCAGCTCGGCGAGCCGGCGGTCGACCCGGCGGAGGCGGTTCGTGCCCGTCGTTCCGCGGGTGACGGCTCCGATGGGCATGCTCTCCAGCGTATCCGCGGGCGAGGGGGCCGCCTCTAAGCTGGACGCATGTCCGAGACCTACACCCTCATCCTCGTGCGCCACGGCAACAGCGAGTGGAACCAGAAGAACCTCTTCACCGGCTGGGTCGACGTGCGCCTGACCGAGCAGGGAGTCGCGGAGGCCACCCGCGCCGGCGAGCTGCTGACCGAGGCGGGCCTGCACCCCGACATCGTCTACACGTCGCGCCAGACCCGTGCGATCCAGACCGCCAACATCGCCCTCGAGGTCGCCGACCGCCTGTGGATCGACGTCAAGCGCTCCTGGCGCCTCAACGAGCGCCACTACGGCGCCCTGCAGGGCAAGGACAAGGCGCAGACCCTCGCCGAGTACGGCCCCGAGCAGTTCCAGACCTGGCGCCGCTCCTTCGACGTGCCGCCGCCCCCGCTCGACGACGACGACCAGTACTCGCAGGCGCACGACGAGCGCTACGCCGACCTCGGCGACGCCCTGCCCCGCACCGAGTCGCTGAAGCTCGTCATCGAGCGGATGCTTCCGTACTGGGAGTCCGACATCAAGCCGGACCTCGCCTCGGGCAAGACCGTCATGATCACCGCGCACGGCAACTCCCTCCGCGCGCTGGTGAAGACGCTCGACGGCATCTCGGACTCGGACATCGCGGAGCTCAACATCCCGACCGGGATCCCGCTCGTCTACGAGCTGAACGAGGACTTCGAGCCCATCGAGGAGGCGCGCTACCTCGACCCCGAGGCCGCGGCCGCCGGTGCCGCCGCCGTCGCCGCCCAGGGCGCCAAGAAGTAGCACCGCCCCGCACGCGCGAACGGCCCGCCCGAGTCCTCGACTCCGGCGGGCCGTTCCCGTCCGCAGCTCCGACGGGGACGGCACGGACACGTCCGGCCCGCAGGAGACGATCGTTCCTGCGGGCCGGACGGTGAGACGGGCCGGAGCCCGCGGTGTCGACTAGGAGTAGTCGCCCGAGATCAGGTACTGGACCTTCTTGGCGATCGACACGGCGTGGTCGGCGAAGCGCTCGTGGTAGCGGCTGGCGAGGGTCGCGTCGACGGTGTCGGCGGCCTGGCCCTTCCACGCCTCGCTGAGCACCTTGTCGAAGACGCTGACGTGCAGCTCGTCGATCTTGTCGTCCTCGTCGCGGATCTCCTCGGCGATGCGCGGGTCCTGCGAGCGGAGCAGGTCGGTCAGCTTGTGCGCGACGACCACGTCGAGGCGGCCCATCTCGACGAACGTCGGACGCAGGCTCTTGGGGACCACTTTGTCGGGGAAGCGGTAGCGCGAGAGCTGGGCGATGTGCTCGGCGATGTCGCCCATCCGCTCGAGCGACGCGCTGATGCGCAGCGCCGAGACGACGATCCGCAGGTCGCGGGCGACCGGGTTCTGCCGGGCGAGGATGTCGATCGCGAGCTCGTCGAGGCTGATGGCCAGCTCGTCGATGCGCGCGTCGCTCGCGATGACCTCCTCCGCGAGGGTGACGTCGGAGTGGTTGAACGCCTGGGTCGCCTTCTCGATGGCGATCTCGACGAGTCCGGAGATCTCGACGAGTCGTTCCTGGACCTCGGCCAGCTCCTGCTGGAAAACTTCGCGCATCTGTGTTCGACCCTCTCTACGGCGCGCGCGGACGACGGCGCCGGATCTGCGGCGAGCACCTCGCACGCCGCTGCGACTGCACTCCGTGGGCGCAGGCGCAGTCATGATGACCACGGCAGGTTAACGGACGGTGCCGGGCGTTTGAACAGTACTCGACCCCCGGAGGATCGACGGGCGTCCGGTAGGGGGACGCCCGGTGGATGGTTAGCCTGGGTCCGTGGATTCGGGCTTGATCGTGGTTCTGTCGCTCGTTCTCGGTGTCGCGATCGGGATCCTTCTGACGACCGTGCTCACGCTCGCCGCCCGCCAGGGCCGCATCGCGCAGGACGTGATCTCGGTCGGGCTCCCCGAGGGGATCGAGGCGATCATCGACGCCGTCGGCTCGCCCGCCTTCGTGACCGACCCGTCGCACAACGTGCTGAAGGCGTCCACCCGCGCCGTCGCGCTCGGCCTGGTCTCGCAGGACACGCTGCTCCACCCCGACCTCGCCGCCATCGTCGACCGCGTCCGCCGCTTCGGCGACGACATCGTCCAGGACCTCGAGCTCGCGACCAGCCCGCTCTCCGACGCCGCCGTGACGCTCGTCGTCCACGCGACCCGCCTGGGCTCCCGCTACGTCCTCGTCATCGCCGAGGACCACACCGAGGCGCGCCGGCTCGAGGCCGTCCGCCGGGACTTCGTCGCCAACATCTCCCACGAGCTGAAGACCCCGATCGGCGCCGTCGGCCTGCTCGCCGAGGCCCTCGACTCCGCCGCCGACGACCCCCAGCAGGTGCGCCGCTTCGCGCACCGGCTGACCCAGGAGTCGCACCGCCTCGCGAAGATCACGCGCGAGATCATCGAGCTCTCCCGCCTCCAGGCCGCCGACGTCGCCGGCTCCGCCGAGATCATCCGCGTCGACGACGTCGTCACGGCGGCGCTCGAGACCACCCACGTCATGGCGGAGTCGCACGACGTCACCCTGGTCAAGGGCGGGATGAAGAAGGCCTACGTCGTGGGGCAGGAGAAGATGCTCGTCTCGGCGCTGCACAACCTCCTCGCCAACGCCATCCAGTACTCGCCCGCCGGCTCCCGCGTGGGCATCGGCGTCCGCTCCACCGGCGGAGTCGTCGAGATCGCCGTCACCGACCAGGGCATCGGCATCCCGGAGGAGGACCTCGACCGGGTGTTCGAGCGCTTCTACCGCGTCGACCAGGCCCGCTCCCGCCACACCGGCGGCACCGGCCTCGGCCTCAGCATCGTCAAGCACGCCGTGCAGAACCACGGCGGCGACGTCCGCGTCTGGTCCAAGCCCGGCCGCGGCTCCACCTTCACCATCCGGCTCCCCGAAGCCGACCCCGCCCGGACGCCCTTCGCGGCGACCGCCCCGATAGGAGAACACGCGTGACCAGCATCCTGCTCGTCGAGGACGAGAGCGCCCTCAGCGAGCCCCTCAGCTACCTGCTCGAACGCGAGGGCTACGACGTCACCGTCGCCGAGGACGGCAACCGCGCCGTCGCCGCCTTCGACGAGGGCGACTACGACCTGATCCTCCTCGACCTCATGCTGCCCGGCATGCCCGGCACCGAGGTCTGCCGCGAGATCCGCACCCGCTCCTCCGTCCCGATCATCATGGTCACCGCCAAGGACTCCGAAGTGGACATCGTCGTCGGCCTGGAGCTCGGCGCGGACGACTACGTCACCAAGCCCTACTCCACCCGCGAACTGCTCGCCCGCATCCGCGCCGTCCTCCGACGCCGCACCGAGGAGCCCGGCGAGGAGCGGATCGTCGTCGCCGGCCCCGTCCGCATGGACATCGAACGCCACACGGTCGAAGTCGACGGCGTCGAGACCCCGATGCCCCTCAAGGAGTTCGAGCTCCTCGAGATGCTCCTCCGCAACGCGGGCCGCGTCCTCACCCGCGGCCAGCTCATCGACCGCGTCTGGGGCAGCGACTACTTCGGCGACACGAAGACCCTCGACGTCCACGTCAAGCGCATCCGCTCCAAGATCGAGAAGACGCCGAAGGAGCCGGTGCTCCTGGTTACTGTCCGCGGCCTCGGCTACCGCTTCGACGCTTGATCGCGGGCCCTGGCGGGGCGATCTGCGGCGTTGTCGTCGGTTGCGATACCGCTGGTATCGCGCCCTCCTCCGCCTTGCAGCTCACCCCGCCAGGACCCGCGATCAACCCTGTACTGGAGGGGTGGGGGACGAGGCCGTCGCTGCGCGACGAGCCGGGCGGGGGCGTCGCTCAGGGCGTGGTGCTCGAGTGGTCGGCGGAGTCGGTGTATCGAGACGCGCGCAGCCGGACGTCGCGCGAATGGTGGTCGAGTGGCCGACGGAGTCGGCGGATCGTGACCTGCGGGGACGACGAAGGGCCGCCCACCGGGGTGGACGGCCCTCGAGGGCGGAGGGGGCTACTCCGCGGTGGGAGCGTCGACGCCGGGCTCGGCGGTGGGAGTGGGGAGCGCGGTCCGGGCGGGGTCGGCCGTCGGGGTGACGGTCGGCGTCGCGGAGGGCGCGGGGGTCAGCGTCGAGTAGGCCTCGAGGGCGTTCGTCAGGACGGGGACGAGGAGCTCCTTGCCCTGCTCGGAGCCGTACTGGAAGTAGACGGGGAGCAGGCCGCCGGGAATGGTGTCGATGTCGTCCATCTGGACGGCCTCGGTGCTGTCGGGGCGGACCTCGGTGCGGCCGGGGACGGCGTCGACGGTGTCGCTGGTGCGGCCCGCGGAGCCCTCGTACTGCACCTCGACGCTCAGCGCCTCATCGGTGAAGTTCACGAGCGTCACGATCAGGGTGCCGGCCTCGCCGTCGTCCGAGACGATCATCGCGTTGCGGATGGCGAGATCGCCGATCGTCGCGCCGACTCCGTCGCTCGGGTCGTAGATCTTGCGCGTCGCCTGCGGGGCGACGAGGTTGCAGCCGGCGGTAGCGAGGGCGACGCCGACCGCGAGAACGACGGATGCAGCGATACGCGCCTTCACAGGAACCTCCAGATCGTCGGCCCCGCTCGCCCCGGACAGGGCGACTTCACTGTGCACGAGCCGACACCAGGCTAGCGTAGCGAGCACCGCGGCTCCGCCCGCCCGGACTCCCGTCCCGCTCGGCGCGCATGGTAATCTTTCCGCCGCTGAAAGGACGTCGCATGCAGTTCGAGGTCGGAGAGACGGTCGTCTACCCCCATCACGGAGCCGCCACGATCGCCGAGGTGAAGACCCGGACGATCAAGGGCCAGGAGAAGACGTACCTGAAGCTCCGCGTCGCGCAGGGCGACCTCGTCATCGAGGTGCCCGCCGACAACGTCGACCTGGTCGGCGTCCGCGACGTCATCGGCCGCGATGGCGTCGAGCGCGTGTTCGAGGTCCTGCGCGCCGAGGTCGTCGAGGAGCCGACCAACTGGTCGCGCCGCTACAAGGCCAACCTCGAGAAGCTCGGGTCCGGCGACGTCGTCAAGGTCTCCGAGGTCGTCCGCGACCTCACCCGCCGCGACCGCGACCGCGGCCTCTCGGCGGGGGAGAAGAGCATGCTCGCCAAGGCCCGCCAGATCCTCGTCTCCGAGCTCGCCCTGGCCGAGAAGACCGACGAGGACGCCGCCTCCGTGCTCCTCGACGAGGTCCTCGCATCCTGAACGGTCCGGCCGGCGCGCCGACCGCGGCCGTCGTCGTCGTCGCCGCCGGCAGCGGCACGAGGCTCGGCCGCGAGCGCCCCAAGGCCTACGTCGACTGCGCGGGGCGGACGATCCTCGAGCGCAGCCTGCGCACGGTGCTGCTGCTCGCGGAGCCGGTCCAGATCGTCGTCGTGGCTCCCGCCGCCCTCCTCGAGGAGACGGCCGCTCTCGCGCACGCCGCCGGCGCCCCGGACGGCTCCGTCAGCGTCGTCGCCGGAGGCGCCAGCCGCCAGGAGTCGGTCGCTCGGGGGCTCCGGGCGCTCGGCCCGGCCGTCGAGACGGTGCTCGTGCACGACGCCGCCCGCGCCCTCACGCCCGTCGACCAGTTCGAGCGGGTGATCGCGGCGGTCCGGGAGACGCGCGGTGGAGTGATCCCGGGTCTGCCGGTCACCGACACGATCAAGCGCATCCGCGCCGACGGCGGGATCCTCGGCACGGTCGACCGCTCCGAGCTCGCCGCGGTGCAGACGCCGCAGGGCTTCCCGCGCTCGCTCCTCGACGAGGCCTACGCCTCGGCGGAGGAGGACTTCACCGACGACGCGGCGCTCCTCGCCTCGCGCGGCGGTCCCTCGATCGTCGTCGCCGGCGACCCGCTCGCCTTCAAGATCACCACCCCCTGGGACCTGGCCCGCGCCGAGCAGGTTCTCGCACCGCCGCCCGTCGTCGTCGTGCCGCGCGTCGGCATCGGCACGGACGTGCACGCGTTCGACGACGCGTCGCCGCTCTGGCTCGCCGGGCTCCACTGGCCGGGGGAGCGGGGCCTGTCCGGGCACAGCGACGGCGACCCGGTCGCCCACGCGATCTGCGACGCGCTCCTGGCGGCGGCGGGTCTCGGCGACATCGGCTCCCGCTTCGGCACGGCCGACCCGCGCTTTTCGGACGCCCACGGCGAGGTCTTCCTCCGCGCGACCCGCGAGCTGGTGGAGGCCGCCGGCTTCGCCGTCGGCAACGTCTCGGTGCAGCTCATCGGCAACCGCCCGAAGTTCTCGCCGCGGCGCGACGAGGCGCAGAGGCTGCTCTCGGAGCTGCTCGGCGCACCGGTCAGCGTCGCCGCCACCACCTCGGACGCGCTGGGCTTCACCGGCCGGGGCGAGGGGGTCGCCGCGACCGCGACGGCACTCGTCCTCCCCACCCCCGCTGTCGCCCGGTAGTCCCCGGGCGGAGCCGCCGACCCGGCCGGGAGCGGTCCGCCCGGTAAACTCGCCCGCGTGACTCTGCGACTGCATGACTCGAAGGCCCAGGCCCTCGTCGATTTCGTCCCCCTCCGCGAGAACGAGGTCGGGATGTACGTCTGCGGACCCACCGTGCAGTCCTCGCCCCACATCGGGCACCTGCGCTCCGCCCTCGCCTACGACCAGCTGCGCCGCTGGCTGGCGTACCGCGGCTTCCAGGTCACCCTGGTGCGCAACGTCACCGACATCGACGACAAGATCCTCGCCATCGCCGAGGACGCGCGGCGTCGGGTGCCCGAGGGCGCGCCGGTCGAGCAGTGGTGGGCCCTCGCCTACCGCGTGGAGCTCGAGTTCACCGCCGCGTACACGGCCCTCGGCATCCTCCCGCCGACCTACGAGCCGCGCGCGACCGCGAGCATCGCCGAGATGATCACGCTCATCCAGACCCTGATCGAGCGCGGTCACGCCTACCCGGCGCCCGACGACTCCGGCGACGTCTACTTCGACACGCGGTCCTGGCCGGACTACGGCTCACTCACCCACCAGCGCCTCGAGAGCATGGAGGCGGCGACCGACGCCGACCCGCGCGGCAAGCGCGACCCGCACGACTTCGCTCTCTGGAAGGGCGCCAAGCCGGAGGAGCCCGAGTCGGCCGCCTGGGCCTCGCCGTGGGGCGCCGGCCGCCCCGGCTGGCACATCGAGTGCTCCGCGATGTCGACGAAGTACCTCGGCACCCAGTTCGACATCCACGGCGGCGGGCTCGACCTGCGCTTCCCCCACCACGAGAACGAGCTCGCCCAGTCCAGCGCCGCCGGCCACGCCTTCGCCAGCTACTGGCTGCACAACGGCCTCGTGTCCGTCACCGGCCAGAAGATGAGCAAGTCGCTCGGCAACTCGGTGTTCGCCTCCGAGCTGCTCGAAGCGGCCCGCCCGCTCGTCGTCCGCTACTACCTCGGCTCGGCCCACTACCGCTCCACCCTCGAGTTCCACGACGGAGCCCTCGAGGAGGCCGAAGCGGCGCTGGAGCGGATCGAGGGCTTCCTCGAGCGCTCCCGCCGCCGCCTCGACGGCACGCGGTTCGCCGCGCTCGGCGAGCCGGTGGTCCCGGAGGAGTTCGCCGAGGCGATGGACGACGATCTGTCCGTCCCGCAGGCCATCGGCGTCCTGCACGAGACCGTGCGCGCCGGCAACGCCGCCCTCGACGCCGAGGACCTCGGCTCCGTCTCGGCCCTGCGCACCCAGGTGCTCGCGATGGCGGCCGTGCTCGGCATCGACCCGGAGGCGCCCGAGTGGGCGCGCTCCGACGACGAACCTTCGTACCGCGCGCTCAGCGTGCTGGTCGACCGCCTGGTCGCCGAACGCCAGACCGCGCGCGAGCAGCGCGACTGGGCGAGCGCCGACCGCATCCGAACCGATCTCGCCGCGGCGGGAATCACGATCGAAGACACCCAGACGGGTGCGCATTGGAGTCTTGATGGCGAATAAGCCCGGCCGCCCCGGAGCGGTGCGAAAGAAGAGCAAGGGCAAGGCCGTCGGTTCCGGCGGTCAGGGCCGTCAGGCTCTCGAGGGCAAGAAGCCCACGCCCAAAGCCGAGGACCGGCCCTACCACCCCGCAGGCAAGGCGAAGCTCGCGCGCGAGCGCTTCGTCGCCGCCGGCGGAAAGGGCCGTCCCGGCGGAGCCCTCTCCGCGGCCGCCCGCGGACAGGGGCGCCCCGCCCCGTCGCGCAAGCCCAAGACCGGCGACGACTTCGAGATGGTGACGGGCCGGAACTCGGTCCTCGAGGCGCTGCGCGCCAGCATCCCGGCCACCACCCTCTACCTGGCGACCCGCATCGAGATGGACGACCGGGTCAAGGAGGCGCTCAAGATCGCCACCGCCCGCGGCCTTCCCGTGCTCGAGGTCATGCGCCCGGAGCTCGACCGCCTCGCGGGCCCCGACTCCGTGCACCAGGGTCTCGTGCTGAAGGTGCCGCCCTACGAGTACGCCCACCCGAGCGACCTGCTCGAGCGCAGCGTCTCCCGCGGAGCGGTCCCCCTCCTCGTCGCCCTCGACGGCATCACCGACCCGCGCAACCTCGGAGCGATCATCCGCTCCGTCGCCGCGTTCGGCGGACAGGGCGTCATCGTCCCGCAGCGCCGCTCCGTGGGCCTCAACTCCGCCGCCTGGAAGACCTCCGCCGGAGCCGCCGCACGCATCCCCGTCGCGATGGCGTCCAACCTCACCGCCATGATCAAGGACTTCAAGCGCGCAGGCGTCTTCGTCATCGGACTCGACGGCGACGGCGACGTGATGCTCCCCGGCCTCGAACTCGCCGACCGGCCGCTCCTCGTCGTCGTCGGCAGCGAGGGCAAGGGCCTCTCCCGCCTCGTCACCGAGCAGTGCGACGCCGTCGTCTCCATCCCGATCAGCTCCGCCACCGAATCCCTCAACGCCGGGATCGCGGCGTCGGTCGCGCTCTACGAGATCTCCAAACTCCGCTCCGCCTCCGAGTAGCGCGGGCACCGGCACGGTGATCTGCGGCGTTGTCGTCGGGCGCGATACCGCCGGTATCGCTTCCTCCTCCGCCTTGCAGCTCACCGCGCCGGCACCCGCGCTCCAGGTCTGGATGTCAGGGGCGCCGCCTGCGGCGAGCGGACCGAGGGCGCCGCCTGCGGCGAGCGAGCCGGGGGGATGCGAAGAGGGCCCGTGCTGACAGCACGGGCCCTCTTGCGGTGATGGGGTCAGACGTTCTTCGTCCAGTCGACGTCGGCGTCCTCGTCGGTGAGCTCGGCGTCGCCGGACTCGTCGAGGACGAGGTTCGGGAGGGTCAGCGCCTCGGTGGGAGGAGCGATGACCGTCGCCTCGTCGCGGCGATGACGCAGGATGTCGTTCACGTAGGCGGTGACCGCCTCCGCCAGGGGGACGTCGCGCGCCTGCTGCTGCGACATGAACCAGCGGTGCTCGAGCAGCTGGTGGAACATCTCGGCCGGCTCCAGGCGACCCTTGAGATCGCGTGGGATCGAGCGGATGACCGGCTCGAACACCTGCGCCAGCCACTCGTGCGCCACCATCTCCTCGTCCAGGCCCTGCTTGTCGTAGGTCGCCGTGTACGAGTCGAGGTCGTTGAGCAGGCGCCGCGCCTGGTTCTCCTGCGCGTCCAGCCCGGTGAGACGGAGCAGCCGCCGCTGATGGTGGCCGGCGTCGACCACCTTCGGCTGGATGCGCACCGTCGACCCGGCCTCGTCGGTCTTGATCGCGAGCTCCTCGATGTCGAAGCCCAGCTCGTTCAGCCGGTTCACGCGGTCGTTGATCCGCCAGCGCTCCGAGGTCGCGAACGACTCGGCACCGGTCAGCTCCTTCCAGAGGCTGCGGTACGCCGCGACGATGCCGTCGGAGACCGTGATCGGATCGAGGTCGTCGTCGACGCGACCGCCGGCCTCGAGGTCGAGCAGCTCGCCGGCGATGTTGACGCGGGCGATCTCCAGATCGTTTTCGCGCTGGCCGTTCGAGAGGCCGCCCGAGTAGAGCTGCCCGGTCTCCGCATCGACCAGGTAGGCGGCGAAGGCGCCGGCATCGCGCCGGAAGAGAGTGTTCGAGAGCGAGACGTCGCCCCAGAAGAAGCCGATCACGTGCAGGCGGACCAGGAGGAGCGCCAGCGCGTCGACCAGACGGGTCGCCGTGTCCGGCCGCAGCGTCTGCGAGAAGAGCGCCCGATAGGGGAGCGAGAACTTGAGGTGACGGGTGACCAGCACGGCGGGCAGGGCCTCGCCCTCGTCGTCGGTGCGGTTCGTGATCACGGCGCCCGGCACCACGCACGGCACGTCGAGGCGCTGCAGCGTCTTGAGCATCTCGTACTCGCGCCGCGACATCTCGGCGGTCGTCTCCTTGACGGCGACGACGTGACCGGAGAGGTGGGCGAAGCGGACCGTGTGCCGTGAGATGCCCTTCGGCAGGGCGGCGATGTACTCGTCGGGCCAGTCGTCGAGCCGCAGGTTCCACGGCAGGTCGAGCAGGGCCGGGTCGACGGTGGCCGAGGTGATGTTCAGGGAGCCGGACATGGTGCGCCGTTCGTGTCGCGTGTCGGACGGTGGGGGAGCCGCAGACGACGCTGCCGCCGCCCTGGAGGGGACGGCGGCAGCGTGCGGTGCAGGAGGAGGCTCAGGAGAGGCGCTCGCCCGACTCCGCGTCGAAGATGTGCACGCGGTGGTTCGCGGTCACGTACACGCGGTCGCCCGCGGTGGGGTGCACGCGGCCGTCGACGCGCGCGACGATGTCGGTGCGGCGGCCCTCGACCTCGGTGTGGCCGTAGAGGTAGCCGTCCGAGCCGAGCTCCTCGATGAGGTCGACCTCGATCGGCAGTCCGCCGGGCTGGGTCGAGACGGTGACGTCCTCGGGGCGCACGCCGAGCGTGACAACCTTCTGGCTCGTCTTCGCGAGCGCCTCGCGGGCGATCGGGAGGACGGTGTCGCCGAACTTGACGCCGCCGTCGGTGACGTCCGCGTGGAACAGGTTCATCGCGGGCGAGCCGATGAAGCCGGCCACGAAGACGTTGTTCGGGTTCTCGTACAGGTCGCGGGGCGAGCCGACCTGCTGGAGGAGGCCGTCCTTGAGGACCGCGATGCGGTCGCCCATGGTGAGCGCCTCGGTCTGGTCGTGGGTGACGTAGACCGTGGTGATGCCCAGGCGGCGCTGCAGCGTGCCGATCTGGGTGCGGGTGGACACGCGGAGCTTGGCGTCGAGGTTCGACAGCGGCTCGTCCATGAGGAAGACCTGGGGCTTGCGGACGATGGCGCGGCCCATCGCGACGCGCTGGCGCTGGCCACCGGAGAGCGCCTTCGGCTTGCGGTTCAGGTAGGGCTCGAGGTCGAGCATCTTCGCGGCCTCGAGGACCCGCGCGGCGCGCTCGTCCTTGTTGACGCCGGCGATCTTGAGCGCGAAGCCCATGTTCTCGGCGACCGACATGTGCGGGTACAGCGCGTAGTTCTGGAAGACCATCGCGATGTCGCGGTCCTTCGGCGGAACGTCCGTGACGTTGCGGTCGCCGATGAGGATGCGGCCCTCGTTGACCTCTTCGAGGCCGGCGAGCATGCGCAGGGAGGTGGACTTGCCGCAGCCGGAGGGGCCGACGAGGACGAGGAACTCGCCGTCGCCCACCTCGAGGTTGAGCTTGTCGACGGAGGCGCGAGTGGCCCCGGGGTAGACGCGGGACGCGTGGTCGAAAGTTACGGACGCCATTGTTCTTGCTCCTTCACCGGCAGGTACGTGCCGGACGATCCGAGTGAATGGAAGTGATGGTCATCATCGCGTGGGCGACTCCGACCAACCGTCACAGTATGCCACGGGGCCGACAGTCGTCGGTCGGGCACCGCGTATCCGTCGTTTGGAGGTTTCCCAGGGCTCGCGCGTAGGATTCCGGCGAGTCGCGCCCGGCGACCCCCTTCTTCCCCCTCTCTCATTCGGAGCGTTCTTGTCATGACCACCGGCGGAGCCAACGACCGTCTCTCGAAGAACCAGCGACGAGAGGCCGCCCGAGAGAAGGCGCGCCGCCTGCGCGAGCAGCAGAAGCGCCGCGACCGCGTGAGCCGCTTCGCCCTGCAGGGCGGGCTCGCCGCCGTCGTGATCGCGGTCGTCGTGATCGTGGTCTTCGCCGTCACCTCGAGCATCCGCCCCGCGGGCCCGGGCCCGGCGAACATGGCGAGCGACGGTGTCGTCATCGGCGAGAACATGGTCGCGCAGACGAGCGGCGCCGTCGCCGCCGACGGGACGCCCACCCCCAGCGCGCTCGACACCTCGGCCGGCACGGTCGACATCCGGGTCTACCTCGACTACCTCTGCCCCTACTGCGGCCAGTTCGAGAAGACCAACGGCGACCAGATCAAGGAGTGGGTGACCAGCGGTGCCGCGACGGTCGAGATCCACCCGATCGCCATCCTCACGACCCGCTCCAACGGCACCAAGTACTCGGAGCGCTCGGCCAACGCCGCCGCGTGCGTCGCGGACCGCTCGCCCGACTCCTTCTTCGACTTCAACTCCCTGCTGTTCGCCAACCAGCCGGCGGAGGGGACCGACGGACTCTCGGACGACCAGTTGAAGGACTACGCCTCACAGGCGGGCGTCGAGGACACGGCGGCCGTGAACACCTGCATCGACGACCAGAGCTTCGTGAGCTGGGTCCGCGCCGCGACCGAGCGCGCCACCTCGGGTCCGCTGCCCGGCACGGACGTGCCCGCGGTCACAGGCACCCCGACCGTCCTGGTCGATGGCGAGGCCTACTCGGGCTCGCTGACCGACCCGGACGCCTTCAGCTCCTTCGTGCTCTCGGCCGCCGCCGACTCCTACTCGTCGGCGACTCCCGCGCCCACCTCCTCCGAGACCCCGGCGCCGAGCGACACGCCCGCCTCGACCGAGGCCCCCGCGTCGACCGAGACCCCCGCTCCCAGCGACGCCCCGGTCTCCACCGAGGCTCCGGCCTCCTCCGAGCCCACTCCGGCCGCCGCGGGCTGAGCCCCGGACGCGCAAGAACCCCGCGCATGCAGAAGGCCCCGACCGCACACAGCGGTCGGGGCCTTCTTCTCTCCTGAGCCGACGACGGGACTTGAACCCGTAACCGCCCGATTACAAGTCGGGTGCGCTACCAATTGCGCCACGTCGGCAGGTGCGCTCGCGCGCCCGGCCACCCTATCGCGGGCCCCGGATCCGCCCGGATCGGGGCCCGCCGCGTCTCACGGCTCGAGGATGCTGAGGTGCCGCTCGGCGGGAGCGGGACGCTTGGGGCCGCCGATCTTCCCGTCGGGACGGCCGACGTAGAGCCAGCCGAGCAGCTCCTCGCCCTTCTCGAGGCGATGCGCCTTCCGCACGGCCTTGTCGCGCGTGTAGGAGCCGGTGCGCCAGAAGACGCCCCAGCCCGCCTCGTCGAGCAGCAGGCTCAGGAGGTGGGCGACGCCCGAGGCGACGGCCTCCTGCTCCCAGGCCGGCACCTTCGACTTCTTGACGCTGACCACGACGGCCAGCAGCAGGGAGGCGCGGTGCGTCTTCTCGATGTACTTCCGCGGGTCCTTCTTCGCGCCCGAGGCGATCGCGAAGCTGCGGCCGACCCGGTCGCGGGCGGCGCCGCGGATCTCGATGACCCGCCACGGGCGCAGCGAGCTGTGATCGGCGAGACGCGACGCCGCCGAGACGAACGCCGCGATCTCGTCGTGCCCCGGAGCCTCCGGCGTCACCTTCGAGCGCGATCGGCGCGCGAGGACGGCCTCGAGCACGGGGGAGGAGGACACGGTCACTCGCCCTCGGCCTGGAAGTTCAGGGCGATCGAGTTCATGCAGTAGCGGTCGCCGGTGGGCGTGCCGAAGCCGTCGGGGAAGACGTGTCCCAGGTGGGATCCGCAGTTCGCGCAGCGGACCTCGGTGCGGACCATGCCGAGGGTGCTGTCCTCGATCAGCTGGACCGCGTCCGGGTTCACGGACTCGTAGAAGCTCGGCCAGCCGCAGCCGGAGTCGAACTTGGTGCCGCTCTTGAAGAGCTCGGCGTTGCAGGCGGCACAGGTGTAGAGGCCGGAGCGGTGCTCGTCGAGCAGCTCGCCGGTCCACGGGCGCTCGGTGGCCGCTTCGCGCAGGACCGCGTACTGGTCGCGGTCGAGCTCCTCGCGCCACTCGGCGTCGGACTTGTTCACGGAATACGACGACATGGGTCTCCCTCGGAATCCTCGTCAGTGTACGGGGGCGGTCGCGCCCCTCCACCTGGTCCAACCCCCGGGACGACGGCTCCATTCCGCCTCCACGGGCTCTGGAGGAGACTCCCCGCCGGCACGCCGCGACGCGGTCACGAGCCGTTCGGAGCGCCTCCCCTGCGGTGGCATCGCGCCTGCCTACCCTGGGGGGATGAGCAGGACGACGGACCCGAGGCCGGGCACCGGTCTGTCCGAGCGCGAGCTGCGGGTGCTCGCCTTCGAGCGCGAGTGGACGGCCCGCTCCGGGGACAAGGACGACGCCATCCGCTCCCAGTTCGGACTGTCGGCCGCCCGCTATTATCAGGTGCTCAGCGCGGTGCTCGCCTCTCCGGCCGCCCTCGCGCACGACCCGATGCTCGTCACGCGGCTGCAGCGCATCCGCGACCAGCGCGCCGGCGCCCGCGCCTCGCGACGCCTCGGGCGCCTCGAGTAGACGAGCTGCTCGAGTCCACCAACGGAAGGCCGGCCGTACCCCCGATGTCGAACACGCACCCGAGAGACCGCTTCGACGAGGTCCCGGCGACGGAGGCGCGCGTCGGCGCCCACCGCCGGCCGCCGGCCCCTCACGCCCGCGCCGTCGCCCTCGCCTGGGCCGCGCTCGCCACCGGAGTCATCGTCCTGCTCGGCTTCATCGGGCTGCTGGTCATCGACGACCGGGTGCAGTTCACAGACGTGTTCACTCCGCCCACCGCGACCGCGGAGGCGACTCCGACCGCTGCCGCGACGCTCGATCCCGAGCTCGCCGTCGCCATCCTCAACGGCACCGCCACCGTCGGACTCGCCGCCAGCGCCGGCGACGCCCTGACGACGGCCGGCTGGAGCGTCCCGACCGTCGCGAACGCGAACACCGAGGACATCGCCGCCACGACCGTCTACTTCACCGACCCGGCGCTCGAGGGAGCGGCCCTCGGTCTCGTCGACTCGCTCGGAACGGGGACCGTCCTGCTCTCGCAGGACTTCGTCGAGACGGGCTCCGTCGTCGTGGTCCTGGGGGCCGATTACGCGTCCGAGCAGGGCTGATCGGGGCCCTCTGTTACGGGCACGTTTCCTCCGTGTTGAATCCCGGGCAACTCTTCCCCGCGAGGCCCTTTCCAGCCCCTCCCGGGGCCGATAGCCGGATTAGTATTCCTGACCAGGCACCAGCACATCGCTCGTGCCGCGGGCATCACAGCACTGGGGAGTACAGAGATGGCGAACGGAACCGTCAAGTGGTTCAACGCTGAGAAGGGCTACGGCTTCATCACGGTCGACGGCGGCGGACAGGACGTCTTCGTCCACTACTCCGCGATCGACATGTCGGGGTACAAGGTCCTCGAGGAGGGGCAGCAGGTCGCGTTCGAGGTCGGCACGGGGTCGAAGGGCCCCCAGGCCGAATCGGTCCGCCCGGCCTGACCGCCGAGCCTCCCGGGAGCCGTCGTCCGCCTCGTGCGGGCGGCGGCTCCTTCGTGTCGGAGCGCGTGCCGGTCGCTTGCACTCGTCCACCGCGAGTGCCAGAATCGACCTTGGCACTCGCTCCGGTCGAGTGCCAGCACAGACATTTCACGACGTCCGGGAGGGACGAGAAACACACATGGCCAAGATCATTGCTTTTGACGAAGAAGCCCGCCGCGGCCTCGAGCGTGGACTCAACACTCTGGCCGACGCGGTCAAGGTGACCCTCGGCCCGCGCGGCCGCAACGTCGTCCTCGAGAAGAAGTGGGGCGCTCCCACCATCACGAACGACGGCGTCTCCATCGCCAAGGAGATCGAGCTCGACGAGCCGTACGAGAAGATCGGCGCCGAGCTCGTCAAGGAGGTCGCCAAGAAGACCGACGACGTCGCCGGCGACGGAACCACCACCGCGACCGTCCTCGCTCAGGCGCTCGTCCGCGAGGGCCTGCGCAACGTCGCGGCCGGCGCCGACCCGATCAGCCTCAAGAAGGGCATCGAGAAGGCCGTCAAGGCCGTCACCGCCGAGCTCATCGCCGGCGCGAAGGCGATCGAGACCAAGGAGGAGATCGCGGCGACCGCCTCCATCTCCGCCGCGGACCCCGAGATCGGCGCGATCATCGCCGAGGCGATCGACAAGGTCGGCAAGGAGGGCGTCGTCACCGTCGAGGAGTCGAACACCTTCGGCACCGAGCTCGAGCTCACCGAGGGCATGCGCTTCGACAAGGGCTACCTGTCGCAGTACTTCGTGACCGACCCCGACCGCCAGGAGGCGGTGTTCGAGGACCCCTACATCCTCATCGTCAACTCCAAGGTCTCGAACATCAAGGACCTGCTCCCGGTCGTCGACAAGGTGATCCAGGCGGGCAAGCAGCTGCTGATCATCGCCGAGGACGTCGACGGCGAGGCGCTGGCGACCCTGGTCGTCAACAAGATCCGCGGCATCTTCAAGTCGGTCGCCGTCAAGGCCCCCGGCTTCGGCGACCGTCGCAAGGCGCAGCTCCAGGACATCGCGATCCTCACCGGCGGCCAGGTCATCTCCGAGGAGGTCGGCCTCAAGCTCGAGAACGTCACCCTCGACCTGCTCGGCTCGGCCCGCAAGGTCGTCATCACCAAGGACGAGACCACGATCGTCGAGGGTGCCGGCGACGCCGAGGCCATCGCCGGCCGCGTCGCGCAGATCCGCGGCGAGATCGAGAACACCGACAGCGACTACGACCGCGAGAAGCTCCAGGAGCGCCTCGCGAAGCTCGCCGGCGGCGTCGCGGTCATCAAGGCCGGAGCGGCGACCGAGGTCGAGCTCAAGGAGCGCAAGCACCGCATCGAGGACGCCGTCCGCAACGCGAAGGCCGCCGTCGAGGAAGGCATCGTCGCCGGTGGTGGCGTCGCCCTCATCCAGGCCGGCAAGCTCGCCTTCGAGAAGCTCGAGCTCGTCGGAGACGAGGCGACCGGCGCGAACATCGTCAAGGTCGCCATCGACGCCCCGCTCAAGCAGATCGCCCTCAACGCGGGCATGGAGCCCGGCGTCGTCGCTGCGAAGGTCCGCGAGCTGCCCACCGGACACGGCCTCAACGCCGCGACCGGCGAGTACGTCGACCTCATCGCCGCGGGCATCATCGACCCGGTCAAGGTCACGCGCTCCGCTCTGCAGAACGCGGCGTCGATCGCCGGTCTCTTCCTCACCACGGAGGCCGTCGTCGCCGACAAGCCCGAGAAGAACCCGGTCGCCGCGGGCGGCGACCCCACCGGAGGCATGGACTTCTAATCCGTCCCCCCACCACGCAGAAGGCGGTTCCCCTCCGGGGGAGCCGCCTTCGGCGTTTCCGGAGGCATCTGAGCGAGCAGCAGGCGACCGAACCGGCAGGTGGTTCTGAATCCGCTCCGCGACCACAACGGCGGTCCTCCTGCGGTGGCACCGCCCTCCGCGCCGCCTCGGTCTCCTCAGCGGACACCGGCACCAGAAGCGCGTGGAAGGCGCCGGTGCGGGTCGCGACGTCCGGGGTCAGGGCGGAGATGTCTTCGGCGGAACGGATGCGGACGGCGACTCCGCAGGATCCGGCGACGCGGCATCCGTCGAGCGTCGGGTCTCATCTCCAGCGGTCCGGGCGGGGTCGCCGCCCGGTGGTCCCCAAGAGGAGAGAGTGAGCTGCGCGCGGCCGTGAGCGCCGGGTGCGCGAGGTCACGGTCGCCCCGGGCGGATCGATCCGTGCCGCTCGCGGACGTCGACGGGAGACCTCGGACCGAAGGGGCCCCCGAGGTAAGACGGACCGCGGTGCGGATCAGACCGAGGCGGGGGAGGTCTCGCCGTTCTGGCCGACCGTGAGCAGCGGCAGCGCGACGCGGAAGGTCGCGCCTCCGCCCGGCGTCTCGACGACGTCCACGCGGCCCTTGTGCGCGGCGACGATCGAGGAGACGATCGCCAACCCGAGGCCGCTGCCGCCGGTCTCGCGGGTCCGCGAGGTGTCCGCGCGCCAGAAGCGCTGGAAGATCTTCTCGCGGATCTGCGGCGGGATGCCCTCGCCGTGGTCGATGACCTCCAGCAGGGCGAGGCGGCGGGAGCGGTCGACGGCGACGCCGATCTCGATCGGAGTGTCCTCGGGCGTGTAGCGGACGGCGTTGCCGATCAGGTTCGTCAGGACCTGGCGGATCTTGTTCTCCTCCGCCATCACCATCGCCGGCACGCCCGGCTCCTCGGGGGCGGTGGCGGTGCCGGCGGCGATCTCCTCGGCGTTGACCCGGCGCGGACGCCGGCGGAATCGGGCGAGCCTCGCTCCTGCCGCGGCGATCGGGCCGGTGAGCCCGGGGTTCGTCAGCTCCATGGTCTGCGTGGCGGAGGCGCCGGCCTCGTCGGGCTCGAGCGCGGGCGTCTCCACGGGGGTGTCGTCGCGGGTCTCGACGCCGAAGTCGCGGTCGGGCCAGGAGGCCATCGCGTCCATCGCGGCGTCGCGGGCGAGCGGCATCAGATCGACGGGCGCGAGTGCGAGAGGCTTCGTCTCGTCGAGGCGGGCGAGTTCGAGGAGGTCCTCGACCAGGCCGCCCATCCGGATCGCCTCCTTCTCGATGCGCTCCATCGCCTGGCCGACGGCCTCGGGCGTCTGCAGAGCGCCCATCCGGTACAGCTCGGCGTAGCCGCGGACGGAGACCAGCGGGGTGCGCAGCTCGTGGCTGGCGTCGCCGACGAAGCGGCGCATCTGGTCGATCGTGCGGGCGCGGTCGCGGAAGGCGGAGTCGATCCGCCCGAGCATCGCGTTCAGGGAGCGGTTGAGGCGTCCGACCTCGGTGTTGGGTGTCGTGCCGTCCAGGCGCTGGCTGAAGTCGCCGTCGGCGATGGCGGCGGCGGTCTGCTCGACCTCGCGCAGCGGGGCGAAGGTGGTGGTGACCAGCAGGCGGGTGAGGAGTGCGCCGATCACGACGATCGCGACTCCGAAGCCGAGGAAGATCGTGAGGTACGTCGTCATGATGACGTCGACGCTGCGGGTCGACACCGCGAGCAGGAGCGTCTGGTACTCGGTGCCCCTCGTGAACACCGTCGACATCACGTGGTACTCGACCTTGCCGTTCGAGCTCCAGATCTCCATCGGCTTGTCGCCGCCCTGCAGCGCCTGCTCGAGGGTGAAGGTCTGCGGGAAGGCGGGGTCGGCCGCGCCGGACGCGTTCGTGTTGTCGAGCGTGCCGTACTGGTCGTAGACGGCGCCGAAATCGGCCTTGGACTCGTCGATCGCGGCGAGGTCGTTGACGGAGAGGTCGCTCGCCGTCCGCTGGACCTGGTCGGCCAGCTGCGCGTCGAGCTGGGCGACGAGCTGCGGCTTCAGCATCGTCATCGTCCCGATCCCGGAGACGAGGAGTCCCAGCGTGAGCAGGAGGACCGTGACCGCGGTGATCTTGGTGCGCAACGAGATGGAGTTCCACCGCTCGGCCAGACCCTGGTGCATGGCGGTGGAACTCCCTCGGGATCGGCGGGCGCCGCGCCTCCGGCGGGAGGTGGCGCCGAGGTGGCGGAGGCTAGGCCTTCGCGACCTTCAGCATGTATCCGAATCCTCGCTTGGTCTGGATGAGCGATTCCTCCGAATGCGTGTCGAGCTTACGTCGCAGGTACGAGATGTAGGACTCGACGATGCCCGCATCGCCGTTGAAGTCGTACTCCCACACGTGGTCGAGGATCTGCGCCTTGCTGAGCACACGGTTCGGGTTGAGCATCAGGTAGCGGAGCAGCTTGAACTCGGTGGGGCTGAGTTCCACCGGCTCGTCGCCGACGAGGACCTCGTGCGTGTCCTGGTCCATGGTCAGCTCGCCGGCCCGGATGACCGCGTCCTCCTCGGCGTGCATGGTGCGGCGGAGGATCGCCTTGATGCGCGCGACGATCTCGTCGAGGCTGAACGGCTTCGTAACGTAGTCGTCACCGCCGACGGTGAGGCCCGTGATCTTGTCCTCGGTGTCGTCCTTCGCCGTGAGGAAGAGGATGGGGGAGGTGTACCCGGCCGAGCGGAGGCGCTTGGTCACGCCGAATCCGTTCATGTCCGGGAGCATCACGTCGAGGATGATCAGGTCCGGCTCCTCCTCGAGGACCGCCGAGATCGCCTGGGCCCCGTTGCCGACCGCACGCACGGCGAAGCCGGCGAAGCGGAGGCTCGTGGTGAGCAGGTCTCTGATGTTGGGCTCGTCGTCGACGATGAGAATGCGGGGTCCGTCCATGCAGGACAGTATCTGGCCGTCGGCTGTATGGAGTCTGGGAGTCGGTTGTCCGGGCGCTCGGTGCCGGCTCGGCGGCGGGGAACGCCTGACGGAAGGCGGTGCGGCAGGAGGAGAGCGCGTTCGATCAGGACTGCGCGCGGCGGCGCCGGACCCCCACGATGAGCATCGCGATCATCATGAGGAACGCGATGGGCAGGCCCACCAGCGGCACGGCGAAGACGAACTGCCAGAACGGGCCGGCGTACTCGCGGATCCCGAGCGCGGGGGCGACCAGGATCGCGAGGAACGCGAGGACCGTCACGACGATGATCGCGATGAACATGTAGGCGAGCGTGCGCTCCGCGCGTCCGACGCCCGCCGGCTCCTGTGGCTTCACCCGTCAAGGATAGGGCGGCCCCGGTCGACTAAACTGATGGCTGCTTCATTTCCAGGAGGGGTCTGCATGCCTACCGGCAAGGTCAAGTTCTACGACGAGGAGAAGGGCTTCGGCTTCATCAGCACTGATGACGGCCAGGAGGTCTTCCTGCACGCTTCCGCGCTGCCCTCCGGGACCGCGGTCAAGGCCGGCACCCGACTCGAGTTCGGCATCGCCGACGGCAAGCGCGGGGCGCAGGCGCTCTCGGCGCGCGTCCTCGACGCCCCGCCGAGCCTGGTGAAGCTCAACCGGAAGTCCGCGGACGACATGTCCGTGATCGTGGAGGACACGGTCAAGCTGCTCGACGGGATCGGCGCGGGGCTCAAGCGCGGCCGCTACCCCGACAAGGCGCACGGGCGCACGATCGCGGCGCTCCTGCGCCGGGTTGCGGACGAGCTGGATGCCTGACGCCGACGGCACGACCGACGAGCAGGGCCCGGTCGAGGAGACCGTCGCCGCTCCGACCACGGAGGACGCTCGCGTGGAGCAGTCCCCGGAAGAGGGTGACTCCGGCGCCGAGCCGGACGCGACTCCCGCCGATTCTGACTCCTCCGCTGAGGACACGCGCGGAGCCGACGAGGAGATCGACGCTGACCAGGCGGCTCCTGTCGACGAGGCTCCCTCCGGCGAGGGTGAGAGCGACGCGGCCCTCCCGGTGACCGAGGCTTCTGCCGAGGACTCCGCCTCTGCGGAGGAGACTCCTCCGGCCGACGATGTCGCCGCTGAGGCGGGGGCTCCCGGCGCGGACACGGCTTCTGCTGCAGTGCCGACTCCTGCTGAGGACGCGGCGCTTGCTGACGATGCGGTTCCTGCTGACGACGCGGTTCCTGCTGACGACGCGGGAACACCTGAGGGCTCGGCTCCTGCTCAGGACATGGCTCCTGCTGACGACTCGGCTCCTGCTGAGGATGCGGCTCCTGCTGAGGATGCGACTTCTGCTGAGGATTCCGCCCCCGTCGCCGACGACCGTTCCGAGGCCGACGACGACGCTTCCCCGGGGGAGGCGGACGAGGCCGCCGCGGACGAGGCTCCCGAGCCCGTCTACGAGGCGGACGCCGTGCTCGCGGGGTCTCTCGATGTCGCTCGCGCCGCGCTCGCCGAGATCGCCCCCGAGGGGACGATCGGGGAGCTGGTCACGACTCTGGCGCAGGGCGAGCACGTCGTGTCGCTGCAGTTCGCGAACCTCATGCGCGGGTACCCGGGTTGGCTGTGGACGGCGACGCTGTCCCGGATCGACGAGACCGAGGACGTGAACGTCCTGGAGGTCGAGCTGCTGCCGGGCGAGGGCGCGGTCCTCGCTCCGGACTGGGTGCCGTGGTCCGTGCGTCTCGCCGACTACCAGACCGCGCAGGACGCGCTCGGCGAGGAGGTCGAGGACGCGGACGACGACGAGCTCGAGGACGCCGAGGAAGACGACCTCGACGACGAGTCGGACGACGACTCCGACGAGGACGAGGACGCGGGCGACGACGACGACTCGGATGACGACGACGACTCGGAGGACGATTCCGACGACGACGACTCGGACGACGAGGACTCCGACGACGTCGAGCCCGAACCCGCTCCCGCCCCGACCACCCGTCGCCGTCGACGTCGCCGCTGATCCGGTCCGGCGCCGCCCGATGAGCATCGACTCCGACACCCGCATCGCCTATCCCGACGGCGCCGTGCGCTCCTCCGGGCGCGTGCAGCACGTGGGCCGGCTGCAGGACGGCCGCTGGGCGGTCGTCCTCGATGCGACCGCCGCTCACCCCGTCGACCCGACCTGGCCCGACCAGGGGCCCGACCGCGGCGCGCTGGCCGTGGCGGGGGAGCGGCATCCCCTCATCGACTGTCGCATCGGGGCGTGGCAGGGCGGCGAGCTGCACGTCGGCGAGCGGCTCCCGGCGCGGCTCGGCACTCCGGAGTGGAGCTTCGTCGTCGTCCACATCGTCGACGACCCTTCCTCACTCCACGTGGACGACGAGGTCGACGTCGAGGTCGACGCGGAGCACCGGCACGAGCTCTCCCGTGGGCACACCGCCTGCCACCTCGCCTCCCTCGCCCTGAACGCCGCTCTGGCCTCGTTCTGGTCGAAGCCGGCGCGCACCGACGCTCTCGGGAACCCGGACTTCGACCAGGCGGCGATCCAGACCTCGCGGATCCGCGAGTCCGGCTCCACCGACGTCTACCGCCTCGGCAAGTCCCTCCGACGCAGCGGGATGGACACCGCCCGCCTGCTGGCGGAGATCCTCGAGGTGCAGGAGCGGGTGAACGCCCTCCTCGCCGAGTGGATCGCCTCGGACGCGGAGGTGCGCATCGAGCGCGACGACGACCTCCTCAGCACGCGGCGGACATGGCGCTGCACCCTCCCCGCGGGGGACGCCGCGATCGCGTGCGGCGGCACCCACGTCGAGCGCCTCGGCGAGTTCACCGGCCTGCGCGTCCGTCTCGAGCCCGAGGCCGACGGCACCGGACTCCGGATGGAGACCGACGCGGTCTAGCGGCGGTTGCGGCTGTAGAACAGCCCGATCGTGCCGAGGACCAGTCCGATCACGACGGTCGACAGGACGACCGGCTCGATGACGGCTCCGACGGCCGTCGCCACGAGCACGGCCACGAGCGCGACCGCCCAGACGACGCACCCGACCAGCAGAGCCGTCGCGTCGTCGCTCGCGTAGGGCGGCGGCGCGGGCCGCCGCTCCTCCTCGCGCAGCCACAGCCGCATGGCGTGCCTCAGACCGCCAGGCGCTCGAGGACGTGGTCGATGCAGCCGAGCAGTGAGCGGACGTCGTCCGGCTCGATCGCGACGAACGTCGCCACGCGCAGCTGGTTGCGGCCGAGCTTGCGGTACGGCTCCGTGTCGACGATCCCGTTCGCGCGGAGGATCTTCGCGACGAGAGCGGCATCGACGGAGGCGTCGAAGTCGACTGTCGCGACGACCTGGGAGCGGTGCTCGGGCACCTCGACGAACGGGGTGGCGAGGCTCGAGGCCTCGGCCCAGTCGTAGATCGCGGAGGAGGACTCGGCCGTGCGCGCCGACGCCCAGGCCAGGCCGCCCGAGGCGTTCATCCACTCGAGCTGCGACTCCATCAGCAGGAGGGTCGAGAGCGCCGGAGTGTTCAGCGTCTGGTTCAGGCGCGAGTTGTCGACGGCGTTCTTGAGGCTGAGGAACTCGGGGATGTAGCGGCCGCTCGCCGCGATGCGCTCGATCCGCTCGATGGCGGCGGGGGAGAAGAGACCGAACCAGAGTCCGCCGTCGGAGGCGAAATTCTTTTGCGGGGCGAAGTAGTAGACGTCGGCCTCGGCGATGTCGACGTCGATGCCGCCCGCCGCGCTGGTGGCGTCGATGACGGTGAGCGCGCCCTCGTCGCCGCGGACCCGGCGGACCGGGGCCATCACTCCGGTGCTCGTCTCGTTGTGGGGCCACGCGTACACGTCGATTCCCTCGACGATCTCGACCTCGCTCCGGGACCCCGCGGGGGCGGAGACGACGTGGGCCGGCTCGAGGAACGGCGCGGAGGCGGCGGCCGCGAACTTCTGGCCGAACTCGCCGAACGTGAGGTTCTCGGCGCGGCGCTCGATGAGGGAGAAGGCCGCGGCGTCCCAGAAGGCGGTCGAGCCGCCGTTGCCCAGCAGGACCTCGTAGCCGTCGGGGATGCGGAACAGCGTGGCGAGGTGCTCGCGCACGCGCCCGACGAGATCCTTGACGGGCGCCTGGCGGTGCGAGGTCCCGAGGAGGTGCGCGCCCTGCGTCGCGAGGTGGGCGAGCTGGTCGTGCCGCACCTTGGACGGGCCGCAGCCGAACCGTCCGTCGTGGGGGAGAAGCTCGCGAGGAATGGTGAGGTCCGGCATGCGTTAATACTAGGGTTCCCGGCCCGCACCCCTCCTCCGAGCGACGGAGGCCTGCGTCGCGCCGCAGCGCCGATGCTGCGTCGTGGCGACCACTAGGGTGGAGCGCGCCGAGACGGGAAGGCTGAGATGACGGATCTGATCGACACCACCGAGATGTACCTGCGCACCATCCTCGAGCTCGAGGAGGAGAACATCATCCCGCTGCGCGCGCGCATCTCGGAGCGGCTCAGCCACTCCGGGCCGACCGTGTCGCAGACCGTCGGTCGCATGGAGCGCGACGGCCTCGTCGTCGTCTCGGGCGACCGCCACCTCGAGCTCACCTCGGACGGCCGCCGCAAGGCGATCCACGTCATGCGCAAGCACCGCCTCGCCGAGCGGCTCCTCCACGACGTCATCAAGCTCGACTGGGAGTTCGTGCACGAGGAGGCCTGCCGCTGGGAGCACGTGATGAGCGAGCAGGTCGAGCGCCGTCTCCTCGAGATGCTCGACCACCCGACGGAGTCGCCCTACGGCAACCCGATCCCGGGCCTGGACGAGCTCGGCGACACCCCCGCCTCCCGCTTCGCCGACGGCGTCATCAGCCTGCCGCGATTCGTCGCCGGGTCGAGCGAGCCCCGCCGCGGCGTCGTCCGGCGCCTCGGCGAGCCGGCGCAGGTCGATCCGGAGCTCCTCCTCCAGCTCAAGCAGGCCGGGGTCGTCCCCGGTGCCGAGGGCGAGTTCTCGGCCCTCAACGGCTACGTGCTCGCGCGCATCGACGGAGCCGAGGCGGGCATCGAGCTGCCCAACGAGGTCGCGGCGCACATCTTCCTCGTCGTCTGACCCGCGCCTCCCTGGGAGCGGCCCGTACGGGCCCTTACCGCATCCGGTGACCGGAGGCGAACGGGAGAGCGGTCTCTTCCCGCCGAGAAGGTGACAAATCGGTAACGGTCGCTTACGCTCTGTGGAGCCCTGCGGCCGAGCCTCGGTCCCAGGGCGCGGGATCCGACGCCCCCACACCCGTCTCGGATCCTGTGCACACCGATGCTTCGTGCATGAGACGGGACAGCTGCCTGGGCTGAGGGGACGTCGGAGGATCTCCCCCTTGCCCCAGAACCCCCTCACCCCGAACGAGGACGCCGGCTCACCCGACCGGTTCCGCTCCAACCACCCCGACCGCTCCGGCGACGCGACCTTCGAGAACCGGCCCCCGGTCATCCGCGCCCGGATCCACGGGGACGCACCCGTCTCCCGTCGCGCCGTTCCCGCAGCTCCTGCCCGCCGCGCGGACATCACCGACTTCGTGCCGTCGCCGGCCGGGACCCCGCGCAAGCGCCGGGGCCGTGTCGTCGGCAAGGTCGCGATGGTCGGCTTCGCCGGCGCGCTGGTCGCGACCATGGCGCTCCCCGCCTACGCCTTCACTCCGGGCAGCCAGGACGACGGCCTGTTCGCGGCGTCGCGAGCCGATCTCCTCCGCCAGGGCTCCGCGCAGACCGTCGCCGTCGACGGCGGAGTGGTGCAGGCCGCGATCGCCCGAGACGGCTTCTCGGCCGAGGCGGCGCCCCCGCCGCCCGCACCGGAGCCCGAGCCCGTCGTGGTCGCCGAGCCCGTCGTCGACACGAGCGACGTCGCCGAGGCGCGCGCCGAGACCGCCGAGGAGTTCAACTCCTACTCCGGCGCCTCGGCCAGCGAGATCGCGGCCGCCGCCCCGACCACCAGCTACAGCCTCTCGGCGGTGTTCAACACGGCGATGCAGTACCAGGGCGTGCCCTACGTCTTCGGCGGAGCCGACCCGAGCGGCTTCGACTGCTCCGGCTTCGTGATGTACGTCTTCGCGCAGTACGGCATCTCGATGCCGCACTCGGCCGCGGGCCAGGGCGCCATGGGCACCCCCGTCTCGCTCGCCGACGCGCAGCCCGGCGACCTCGTCATCATGGACGGCCACGACGGCTTCTACGCCGGCAACGGCAACATCCTGCACGCACCCTACGAGGGCGCGAGCGTCCGCGTGCAGCCGCTGTGGACCTCCGACTACCGGATCGTGCGCATCAACGGCTGACCGGGTCTGTCCGCTCGAGAGCCCGTCCCCTCCTGGAGGGGGCGGGCTCTCGTCGTCCCGCCGTGTGAACGCCGCGTGACGAATCCGGACCGACCCCTGGTGTTCCGGGCGTGAAGGGTTAACCTGAACCCCAGTCCGCTCGCGTGGCGAGCGGATCGATTCGTCGAGGGACGGAGTGCCGGGATGGCCGAGCGGAGCGGGCGCCACAGCGTGGGGCTGCGCTCGTGCGTGCGGCCGGCCGATTCGATACGCGCGCGGGTCCTCACCGCGGCGGTGCACTCCTCCGACACGCGGATACGACTCCACGTCATCGCGCGGCACTCCGCCGCGGCCTCGCAGGGCGCCGTCATCACGACGGCGCCCTTGCTCGTGGTCGCGGCGCCTTCGCGTGACGGCGTGCGACAGCACGGAGGTCACTGATGCGCACTCTGGTTCTCAACGCCGGCTACGAGCCGCTCGCGGTGGTGTCGTTCAAGCGGGCCCTGGTCCTGCTGATGACGGAGAAGGCGACCGTGATCGCCGCGGACGAGGGCAATCCGGTGCACAGCGCGCACGGCGACCACGTGCGGCCCTCGGTGATCGTGCTGACCCGGTACGTGCGCATCCCGAGCGGCCGGAGTGTGCCGGTATCGCGCCGGGGCGTGCTCCGCCGGGACAACCACCGCTGCGGATACTGCGGTCAGCACGCGGCGACGATCGACCACATCCAGCCCAAGTCGCGCGGGGGTCGGGACACGTGGGAGAACCTCGTCGCCTGCTGCCAGCGCTGCAACAACGTTAAGAGCGACCGAACCCCGCACGAGATGGGATGGCGTCTGCGCACCGTCCCCCGGATGCCGCGCGCCGGCTCCTGGCTCGTGCGCGGCGCGGAGCGGACGCAGCCCGACTGGGACGACTACCTGGCTCCCGCCGCCTGACGGGCCGCGGTCGCGCCGCTGGCGGCGTTGTCGTCGGGCGCGATACCGCCGGTATCGCTTCCTCCTCCGCCTTGCCAGCGACACGACCGCGACCCGTCAGGAGAGGGGCGTCGGGTGCGGCCCAGCGTTACTCGTTGTCGTTGCCGGTGTTGGCGCTGGCGTTGCCGGGGCGCTCGCCGGCCCAGGTCCAGTTCGCGACCTCGGGGATGTCCTCGCCGTGCTCGCGGGTGTAGGCGCGGGCGCGGATGCGGGCGTCCTGCATCTCCTGGCGGAGACCGGCGGCGCGGGCGCCGAGGCCGGGGGTCCGGTCGATGACGTCGATCACCAGCGAGTAGCGGTCGAGGTCGTTGAGCATCACCATGTCGAAGGGAGTGGTGGTGGTGCCGTTCTCCTTGTACCCGCGCACGTGCAGGTTGCCGTGGCCGGTCCGCTTGTAGGTCAGGCGGTGGATCAGCCACGGATAGCCGTGGTACGCGAACACGATCGGGCGGTCGGGGGTGAAGATCGCGTCGAACTCGCGGTCGGAGAGGCCGTGCGGGTGCTCCGACTCCGACATCAGACGCATCAGATCGACCACGTTGACCGTGCGGATCGCGAGGTCCGGCAGCGTCTCGCGGAGGATGCTCACCGCCGCGAGGGTCTCGAGGGTCGGCACGTCGCCCGCGCAGGCGAGCACGACGTCCGGGGACTCGCCCTGCCGCTCGCTGCTCGCCCACTCCAGGATGCCGAGTCCGCGCGTGCAGTGGGCGACCGCCTCCGCCATCGTGAGCCACTGGGGCGAGGGCTGCTTCCCGGCGACGACCACGTTGACGTAGTCCACGCTCCGGAGGCAGTGGTCGTAGGTCGAGAGGAGCGTGTTCGCGTCGAAGGGCAGGTAGACGCGCACGACCTCGGGCTTCTTGTTGACGACGTGGTCGATGAAGCCCGGGTCCTGGTGGCTGAAGCCGTTGTGGTCCTGGCGCCAGACGTGGCTCGAGAGCAGGTAGTTGAGGCTCGCGATCGGGCGGCGCCACTCGATGTCGCGGGTGCCGTCCAGCCACTTCGCGTGCTGGTTGAACATCGAGTCGATGATGTGGATGAACGCCTCGTAGCAGGTGAAGAGCCCGTGGCGGCCGGTGAGCAGGTAGCCCTCCAGCCAGCCCTGGCACTGGTGCTCCGAGAGCACCTCCATGACCCGCCCGGCGCGGGCCAGGTGGTCGTCGAGGGGGCTGAGCTCGGCGTCCCACTGCTTGTCGGTGGCGGCGTAGACGGACTGCAGCCGGTTGCTCGCGACCTCGTCCGGCCCGAAGAGGCGGAAGTTGGTCGGGTTGGCGCGGATGACGTCGGCGAGCCATTCGCCGAGCACCTTCGTCGCCTCCGCGACGGTGCCACCCGGCTGCTCGACGACGACCTCGTAGCGGCGGAAGTCGGGCAGGTCGAGGGTCTGCCGCAGCAGCCCGCCGTTCGCGTGCGGGGTCGCGCTCATCCGCAGCTCGCCCTCGGGGGCCAGCGAGCGGACTCGGTCGACCACGCCGCCCTCCTCGGTGAAGAGCTCCTCGGGCCGGTAGGAGCGGAGCCAGTCCTCGAGGAGCCGAGTGTGCGCCTCGGTGTCGCGGGCGTTGGGCAGCGGGACCTGGTGCGAGCGGTAGGTGCCCTCCACCTGGACGCCGTCGATCTCGGTCGGGCAGGTCCAGCCCTTCGGGGTCTTCAGCACGATCATCGGCCAGGCCGGGCGTGAGAGGTCGCCGGCTGCGGCGCGCTCCTTGATCGCCGCGATGCGGTCGAGCACCGTGTCCAGGACGTCGGCGAACCGCTCGTGCACGCGCATCGGGTCCTCGCCGTCGAAGCCGCCCTCGACGAGGAACGGCTCGTGGCCGTAGCCCCGGAGGAGGCTGTCGAGCTCCTCCTGCGGGATGCGGGCGAGGACGGTCGGGTTCGCGATCTTCCAGCCGTTGAGGTGCAGGATCGGCAGGACGACGCCGTCGGTGAGCGGGTTCACGAACTTGTTGGAGTGCCAGCTGGTGGCGAGCGGGCCGGTCTCGGCCTCGCCGTCGCCGACGACCGCCGCGACCAGGAGGTCCGGGTTGTCGAAGGCCGCTCCGTACGCGTGGCTCAGCGCGTACCCGAGCTCTCCGCCCTCGTGGATGCTGCCCGGGGTCTCGGGGGCGGCGTGGCTGGGGATGCCCCCGGGGAAGCTGAACTGGCGGAAGAGGCGGCGCAGCCCCTCCTCCGACTCGTCGATGTGGGAGTAGATCTCGCTGTAGGTGCCGTCGAGGTAGGCGTTGGCGACCATGCCCGGTCCGCCGTGGCCGGGACCGGTGATGTAGAGGGTCGGCTGGCGGCGCTCGCGGATCGCGCGGTTCAGGTGCGCGTAGATCAGGTTGAGGCCGGGGGTGGTGCCCCAGTGGCCGAGCAGGCGGGGCTTGATGTCCTCCCGGCTCAACGGGGTCTTCAGGAGCGGGTTCGCGAGCAGGTAGATCTGCCCGACCGCGAGGTAGTTCGCGGCGCGCCACCAGGCGTCGACCGTGTCGAGAGTGTCCTGGGTCAGCTCGGCGTCGGCGGGTCGGGCGATCCAGCTGTGCTCGGGGACGGGCAGGAGAGACGGAGCGGGGGAGTCGGCCATGTGTCCACGCTGGCATCCGGACGCCCGGGGCGGAAGGGCCTTGCAGGCCCGGCTCCGGAGGGGGTCAGCCGCGCGGCGTCGCCCGGCGGAGGACCAGCGAGCCCACCACCGTCAGGAGCGCGGCGGGGACGAGGAGCAGAGCGGCGGCTCCGGCGGTCCCCGCGCTCTCGAGGACGTCCGCCACGACCGGCCGGCCCCCGGCGAGAGCGACGACGACGACCACCGCGAGTGCCACCGCTCCGAGGGCGAGGAGGAAGGCCGTCACTCCGCGCTCCCGCCAGCGGAGGAAGACCGCGCCCGCTGCTCCGCCGAGGGCGAAGGCGGCGAGGAGCGAGCAGAGCAGGACGACGAAGCGCTCGAGCCACGGGCCGTCTAGGGGAGAGGCGAGGAAGAGCGCGCCGCCCAGCCACCAGCCCCCGGTCGCCTCCTCGATCGCCCCGAGGGCCACGACGATCGCGGACCAGAGCACGGACAGGGCCGCGAAGGCGAGGGCGCTGCCGAGGACGTGGTCGCGCCGGGTCGCTCCGTAGCTCAGCGCCAGCCCGAAGGTGGCGGTCGTGGCCTGGATGGAGCCGATGAAGAGGAAGACGACGATCAGCATCCCCGGCCCCACGAGGAGGATGCCCGAGTCGCCGCCGCCCCGCTCGGCCCCGATCCCGCGGAGGACGAGCCACCAGATCACGAGGTTGCCGGCGAGGACGGCGAGCAGGACGAGCAGCGGCCAGCCGAGGACCGTCCCGGGGTGGGCGAGGTGGAGCCTCAGAACGGAGAGGATCCTCCGCGGGAAGGCAAAGCGGCGGGCGGCGGCGGTCATGGTCGGTCCTTCCGGATCGGGGGCGGTGGTGTCAGCTGCTGCGCGGGGTGGCGCGGCGGAGGATCGCCCAGCCCGCGACTCCGGCGATCGCGGTCGGGATGAGCGAGAGGGAGTAGCCGCCCGCGTATCCGACGCTGCCGAAGAAGGAGCCGACGGCGGGCCAGTTCTCGGTGAGCGTGAGGAGGGTGATCACGGCCAGCAGGAGGGCGCCGAGGATCCCGAAGAAGAGCAGCATCCCGCGCTGGCGCCAGCGCACGTAGACCGCCGCCGTCGCCGCTCCGATGAAGAAGAAGAAGAGCAGGGCGCAGAGCACCGCGACAGCGTGCTCGCCCACGGAGTCCCCGCCGAAGTAGATCGAGCGGAAGAAGCTGCCGCCGAAGCCCCAGCCGTCGGTCGCCCGCTCCACGATCCCGAGGACCACGAAGACGCCGGTGTAGAAGACCGAGAGGGCGACGAAGGTGAGGGCCGTGCCGAGGGAGAAGTCGCGGCGGGTGGCGCCGTAGCCGAGGGCGAGGCCGAAGGTGACGTTCACCGACTGGACGGCCACGACCATCATGTAGACGAAGAGGAAGAAGGACGCGCCGGAGTAGGTCATCCCCTCCTGCGCCTCGAGGCGCTCGCCGGAGTCGAGCCCGCGGAGGATCAGCCACCAGACGACCAGGTTGCCCGCCAGGATGACGGCCGTGATGATCAGCGGCGTGTAGAGGATGGTGGCGGGGTTCGCGAAGTGCAGGCGGACGATGCTGCCGAGGCGGCCGGCGGCGGTGTCGTGGCGCGCGGGGGCGCCGGTGAGGGCGGTCATTCCGAGGCCTTCCCGGTGGTGAGCTGGACGACGAGCTGCTGGAGGGGGACGGACTCGAGCTCGAGCCCGTGGCGGGCGGCGGAGGCGCGGCCGGCGTCGTCGAGCCGGGGGAGCGTGGCCGAGGCGCGGCTGCCGAGAGCGGAGCGGGCGATGACCTCGCGTCCGGCGGTGAACGACTCGACGGCCTGCCGGGGTCCGATGACCGTTGCCGCAGCACCCCGCAGCTCCTCCGCGTCACTGTCGACGACGAGGCGGCCCTGATCGATGACGAGGACGTGCTCGAGCAGGCTGCTGACCTCGTCGATGAGGTGGGTGGAGAGGACGACTGTGCGCGGGTGCTCGGCGAAGTCCTGGAGGAGGCGGTCGTAGAACAGCTGCCGGGCGACGGCGTCCAGCCCCAGGTACGGCTCGTCGAAGAACGTGAGCGGGGCGCGGGAGGCGAGACCGACGATCACTCCGATCGCCGAGAGCTGTCCGCGGGAGAGCTTCTTGATCTTGCGGTCGACCGGGAGGCGGAAGTCCTCGACGAGCTCGCGGGCGAACGCCTCGTCCCAGCCGTCGAAGAACCAGGGAGCGCTGCGCAGGACGTGCTTCACCTTGAAGTCGTCCGGGTACTTCTGGCTCTCCTTGATGAAGCAGGTGCGGGAGAGGACGGCGGCGTTCTCCACCGGCGACTGCCCGAAGACGCGGATCTCGCCCGAGCTGGCGAACTCCTGGCCGGTGAGCAGCGACATCAGCGTCGTCTTGCCCGCGCCATTGCGGCCGAGGAGGCCGTGGATGCGGTTCTCCTCCAGCGCGAAGCCGATGCCGTCGACGGCGCGCATGCGTCCGTAGTGCTTGGTGAGGTCGTGGACCTCGATGACCGCGCTCATCGCGATCCCCCTTCTGTGATCATGTCGGCGAGCTGCTCGGTGCTGAGGCCGAGCTTGGCGGCCTCGGCGAGCAGCGGAGCGACGAACTGGTCGCGGAACTGCGTGCGGCGCTTCTCGACCAGCCGGTCGCGCGCCCCCTCGGCGACGAACATGCCGATCCCCCTCTTCTTGTAGAGCACCCCGTCGTCGACGAGCAGGTTCACGCCCTTGCCGGCGGTGGCCGGATTGATGCGGTGGAACGCGGCGAACTCGTTGGTCGACGGGACCTGCGACTCCTCCGGCAGCGCGCCGTCGATGATGTCGTTCTCGATCTGCTCGGCGATCTGCAGGAAGAGCGGGCGGGAGTCGTCCACGCGGGCTCCTTCGGTGCTGGGTTGGGTGGTTAGTTGGTGTTGTAGCTAACCATGGAGGCGGGAGGCCTTCGTGTCAAGAGGGGTGTGCCGCGCAGTCGCCGCGACGAGGGCCGTGGCGTGCTTCGCTGGCGTTGTGGTGGGGCCCTGTCGTCGCTTCGCGGGGGGCGGGGCACGGCGGGTACACTGGCTCGGCCAGCCTCTGTAGCTCAATGGAAGAGCGACTCCGTCCTAAGGAGCAGGTTGGGGGTTCGAGTCCCTCCAGGGGCACCACGATCCGCAATCGGGATCAGTCCATCGGACGACCGCCGCCTTCGCTCCGTCTGACGCCAGCGTCCGCCCCCCGCCCAGCACTCCGAGCTCTGCTCGTCGAGGCGACGACGGTCCGAGCCCTCGATGGTCCTGCCCGGGTGGGGACTCCTCGGCGGCAGGGACGCACGACCGAGGAGCTCCTTCGCGGGTTCTCGGCCGTCCTCGTCCTGAGCCTCTCCATCCAGCGGGACACGTTCGCGGACAGACGGCGCGCGGGTTTCAGTGCGCTGCTCGCTATAGCCGGTCGCATGGCGGCCATCCGCAGGCGGTGGCCGGCGGAATCCGAGACCCCCTTCTCGGCGGGATGTGGCGGGCCGTCCTCCGCCCGCGGTACGTGCGCGAGCTCCTCGATCAGGCGGAGAGCACGGATGCGCTCTCGGAGCGACGCCCAAGGCTCCGAGCGCTCACGGCCTTCTGAGGGCGTCTCGCGAGCCTTCGCTCAGGCGGCGCCGCCATGATCGAGGCTGGTACTCGACGGAAGGTTCTCTGTGAGCATGTTCAAGCGCGTTCTCGGCATGGCGTCGAAGGCGCTCGATTCGAAGAGCGGCTCGGGCTCGTCCTCGAGCGGGACGACCGATTGGCGCGACCTCGTGCGCTCCGCTGCCGACAAGGTGACGGGCGACTCGCGGAGCGGGCAGGCCCAGCCGCCTCAGCAGTACGGCTCACCGCAGCGCCCCTCCGCGCGCCCTCAGGACGCCCGGCCCGGGCAGCAGCCGGTCGTCACCAAGGAGGACCGCGCAGCGATCGCGCGCTACGACTACCTCCTGCGGACCGCCGACCCGGAGCAGCTCGAGCAGGTGCACCGCGACGCGTTCGCGAAGCTGACGACGGCGCAGCGCACCCAGGTCGAGGCGCGCCTCCGCGACGAGCTGCCCGCGAACGAGCAGCCGCGGTCCTCCGCCCCCGAGGACCTGGCGCGCGCGGCGACGCGCGGCGAGGCGAACGATCCGGGGTTCCTCAAGAAGATGTTCTCGAAGCCGGGGACCCGCGGTGCCCTCGCGGGTGCCGGCGTCGGAGCGGCGGCGGGCATCGGGCTCGGCGCGGCGGGCGGACTGCTCGCGGCGGTCGCGGGCGGTGCCGTGATCAGCAGCGTCGCCGGTCCGCTGCTCGCGCAGGCGTCCGGCCTCGGCGTGGACTTCGAGAACCTGGCCGGCGGATTCGGGGACCTGGGTGACTTCGGCGACATCACGGGCGGCGCGGGCGAGTTCGTCTCCGGCGCGGGCGAGCACGTGTCCGGGCTGGGGGAGCAGGTGTCCGAGTTCGGCTCGGACTTCCAGCTGCCGGGTCTCGGCGACCTCGGGAACCTCTTCGACCGCTAGGCGGTCCCGGCCGGAGCGCTCCGGCGGCGGAGGAACGGCGACGCGATCGCGAGCGCCGCTCCGACGACGAGCAGGACAGCGCCCACGATCGCGACGGCGGTCGTCGACCAGTCGGGGAGGTCGACGACCGTCGTGCCGTTGAGGAGCTTCCATTCACAGGCTGCGCCGAGCGGCCACCACGACCAGAAGCCGCGGACGAGCTCTCCCGCTTCGGGCGGGACACCGCCGAGGCTGACGCTGCAGACGTAGTCGAAGCCCTGACGGTCGATGTTCGCGTACTGCAGAGGCACGAGTGCGAGCGCGGCCAGGCCGGCGACGGCGAGGACGAGGCCGGCGATCAGGGCGAGACGGGCGGCCGTGAGGCGCTTCTTCACCGGTGTCGAGGCGGGGGCGGGCGGCGTCTCGGTCATCATCCGATGGTGTCATGAGCGCGGAAGGGCCGGGCGGGGGTGCGCAACTACGGCTGAGACGCGTGCATCGGTCTGATTCAGCGCTTCGCGAGAAAGTCAGCATCCGGTGCGCAAGAGTCGCCGGTGTGCTGGCGCGATCGGATGCCGTCACCAGCGTCCGCCGACCGCCCGCAGCGCGACGGCCAGCATCCCGGCCAGCGCCACCAGGACGGTCGCGATGACGAAGATCCCGGACGAGTAGCCCTCGACCATCAGCGGCAGCACTGCTCCGAGGACGGTCCCGACCTGCGTCACGGCCGTGTATGCGCTGGCGCCCGCGCCGACTCCGCCCCTGCTCGTTCGACCGAGCAGGACCAGGCCGGTGCTCTGAAAGCCGACGCCCACAACGGCATAGAGCACCTGGGCCAGCAGCAGCACCGGATAGGTGGTCGCGAGGAGCAGGAGCGAGAACGATCCGACCCCGAAGAGGGCGATCACGACGAGGGTGACGGCGCTGCCGCGGGCCGCGCTGAGCCGACCGAGCAGAGGCAGCGCGGCCAACTCCAGTAGAGCCGATATCAGGAACAAAGGAGGCACCTCGGCAGGGCGGAGCCCGGACGAGACAGCGAACAGCGGCAGATAGATCCCCCGAAGGGTGTCGGCCGACTTGAGAAGCGCCACGAGGACAAGCGCAGTGAAGAACGCTCCGCTTCTCGCTCGAGGCGTTCCGACTTCTCCGCCATCGTGCTCGCGCGGGAACGCGCGTCCAGCGAATGGTCTGCAGGTCGCACCGATCATCGTGATGCCGCCGAACACGGAGGCGATCAAGAGAGGATCGAGCCCGAGCGCGGACACGGCCGAGTAGATGACGAGGCCGAGGATGTATCCGCCGACCGTCATCAGCCGAAGACGCGTGACCGCGGCGACCTGTTCGTCGTCACTCAGCTGCGCGGCGACGCGGCCGAAGATCTGCGGGACGATCGTGCTGACGAGGAGCAGGAGAACGCCGCTCAGCATGACGAGCACGAATGTACCTGCGGTCGCGCGGAGTGCAAGGAGGGCGACCGGGACGGCTGCGCAGGTCAGGACCAATGCGCTGCGCGGGTACCCGTGATGGCGAACTGTAGGGACGAGCAGGGTGTTGTAGACGATGGCGGCGGCCGCGTTGACGAGAAAGAACACGGCGATCTCGCCCTTTGAGTGACCGGCCGAGTCGAGGGAGACGGGAACGGCTACGCTCGTGAGGCCTCCGATGGTCGCGTTGCTCAGCAGGGTCAGGGCGACGGATTGTGGGACGCGAGCGCCAGACAGTGGTTCCTCCTTAGTCGCTGACCGGTCTAGTTGGCGCGGGCGGACGAAGGTGGATCCTCGATGTCGCCCGGGTCGTTGCGATCCGAAACTGATGCGCGCCACTGAATATCTCTCACCTAAAAGCCGTCCGACCCTATCCCCGCTGATTGAAATGCCGCGGCGAGACCGCGCCCCAGCAACAGGTCCTTCCCGCACCTCCGGGCCGTGGCCAGAAGATGCTCACCCCACACTGCAGCCAGGGGCGCCATCGCATCGCTCAGGTACACCATGTCGAATTCGCGTTCGGCGAAACCGCATCGGATCCCGATCGCGTTGAGATTGACCGGTCGCCGTGCAGTCGACCAGCCGCTCGGATGTTCGGACGCAATGGGAAAACCCGGCCCGAGCGCGACGACGGACCGTGAATGAGCTACTTCAGACATCAGTCCGACAAAAAGCATCGATGTGTCGTTCGGATGCTGACGAAGGATCTGCAGGTCAGCTCGGCTGTTCGTTGAATCTCGAGCCCACCTCGCGACGCGCTCCCACTCGGGCTGCTCCAATTGCGCCAGGGGCCTGTTGCAGATGAAGAACTCGATTTCCATATCGACACATCGATCGGCCCACTGTTCCAGGTTAGCTCGATTGCTTCTTGCTTGTTCGGCTGTATTTTCGGAGATGCTCGGCAGTTCTACGCCCCACGCGTCCTCTATCCAGTGAAGAGAAAGGCCCATCCGGCATAGCCTGTAGCCGAACTCCACATCTTCGACTCCATAAGTTGAGAAGCGCTCGTCGAAACCGCCCGCGGAGAAGAAATCCGATCGCGCCACTGCAATGTTCCGTCCCCAGTAGAAACGCCAGGGGACCGCCAGCGGAACCCGCCGGACATCGACATCCAACCACTTGTCCGATCTGTAATCAGCGTAGCCGGGCCGCGTAGCCATCTCCATGCGTCTTGTGCGCCAGTCCGGGCCGCTGACAAGAGAACGGAATGCATGGGCATCTTCGCCAGAGAAGTCCCAGCCGTAGGTCGGCCCTGCTGTACTGCGTTTACCGACTTCCACGTTCGCCGCATGGGACTGAATCAGGTTCTCGCCCGCGAGAGTGCCGCAATCGAGGAAGATCAGTGTTCTGCCCCGAGATGCTCGCGCGCCGAGATTCCTTACCGCGCTCAGGCGGAACCCGTCGTCTCGTTGGCGAGTGTATGAGATGTCAATCGCGTGTTCGAAGGCCTTGACGACCGCAACGGTATCGCTCGAAGAGCCGTCGTCTGCGACGATGACCTCATAGGTGAACGACGCCTCTTGTTGCGCTAATGTCGTCAGAGTTCTTCTCAACTCGTCAGGGCGGTCATAGGTCGGAACGACGACTGAAACCTCCGGAGAAACATCGTCTGCTTTCTGCGGGAAGATCAACGGTCCTGACATGCCTTCATCCTTTCTCGCGTACCTGGAGGCATCGCAGAGCCGGCCCTCATTGTACGTTGCGGACTGCACTCCGCGATGTCGCGGTAAAGGAGTGATCGCTTCACGTCAGTTCGCTTGTGACTTCGCAATTCGATGTGCGAGACCGTAGCAGGCTGTGCCCTTCGGCGACCAGAGTGTGGCGCGCGTGGCACCCCTCGGGTCGTGAACACCGTGCGCACGCGCAGACGTGGCGCCAAGGCTCGCCCGCTGTCCAGCTCTCACAGAGCCAGGCGCGGCGAGTGTCATTTCGTGCCAGTCGTCGGCGTGGATGGCTGTGGGATATATGTTCATCATCACATCGAACCGACGAAGACCCACACGAAGAGGTGCGGAGTGATTTATCTCGATTCTGCGGCCACGTCTTTTCCCAAGGAGCATCATGTAGTGGACGCCATGAAATCCTATGCTGAACGTGGAACAAGCCCAGGCAGGTCGGGGCACCGGCTATCCGCTTGGGCTGAGGGCCAAGTCTGGGCAGCTCGTGAGTCGCTAGCAGATCTGGTCAAATGCATCGATCCGGAGCGGGTGACCTTCTCGCTGAATGCAACGATGTCTCTCAATGCGGTTGTGCACCACCTGGGCTCGATCGGGGGCCGCGTCCTGACGTCCGCTTTCGAACACAATTCAGTGGTTCGGCCACTTCATGCAGCGGCGCAGGAGGGTTCGGTCAGGCATGAGATCATTCCGCCCTCGACCAGCGGACCGTTCGATCTCGATCGACTGCAGGAGCAACTGCTTGCCGGCGGAGTCGCCGGGGTCATTGTCACCTGGGCCTCCAACGTCTCCGGTTCAGTGCTTCCGATCCGTGAAATCTCTGAAATCTGCAGAGAGGCCGGTGTTTTCATCGCCGTGGATGGGGCGCAGGCGCTTGGGTACCTTGATGTCGACGCGGGTCTTGCGGACGTGCTGGTGTTCGCTGGGCACAAGGGTTTGGGGGGACCTTTGGGTGTTGGTGGCGCTGTTGTCGGAGAAGGTGTCCGGTTGTCGCCTTTCGTCACCGGCGGATCGGGTGGACGTTCTGAAAGTCGGGATCATCCCTGCTGGCTGCCCTGGTCGCAAGAGGCGGGAACACAGAATGGGATCGGAATCGCCGGGTTAGGCGCGGCTCTGAGGCTGTTGGACGGGGCCGAGATCGCCAGAAGGCGGCGTCGAGCAACCGATTTGCGAGAACGATTCGTTACTGGTCTCAGTGGTGGTGGCGCGGTCACCCTCATCGAATCGCCCAGCGCCGAAGAACCTGTCGGAGTGGTGTCGTTCCGGATGAACCGTGTGACCCCGAGTGTTGCTGCTTCGCTCCTCGAAGAACGCTTCGACATTCTCGTTCGCGCCGGACTGCATTGCTCTCCTCTGGCCCACGAGACTCTCGGCACAGGCGATGGCGGGACTGTCCGGGTGAGTTTCGGGCCGAGAACTACGACAAATGAGGTCGATCTAGCACTTGCCGCAGTCCAGTCCATCTCATCGAGTTCGAGCGAAAGGAAATGATGAAGAATGTCGGTCACCTGGGACCCCGAATGCGTCTTCTGCAGGTCGAATCCGCGTCGAGTGTGGGAGGAAGACGGACTCGCGGTCTGTTCTGATCCAGCTCCCCTTCGGCAGGGTCACCTCCTCATCTACACAACCGAGCACTATCCATCGGCCGCAGACATGGATGCGCAGGCGGCAGAGCGGCTCGACGCATTGGAGGCCGACCTCGGTAAGCGCATCTGTGCAGAGTTCGGGGACTACGTTCTGTTCGAGCACGGGCGTACCGGTCACTGTCTTCGAAGGCGTCCTGGAGAGCGCCTCTGTCATCACATGCACGTCCACATGATCCCCGGCGCCCTAGACCTGCGGGGCTATGCAGGAATAGCGCAAGAGATCGAGATCTCATCATGGCGAGACGTCCTAGCCCTTGGTAGCGATGTCGATGGGTACGTTGTCATCGGCAATGCGCACGAAAAGGTCGTCGCGCCATTGACGCGCTCTCTTCCTCCGCATCACCTGCGTACGGTGATCGCGCGAGCGAACGCAACTCCAGATCTCGCCGACTGGGAACTCGCTCTCGCGGGAGAAGAGGTGGGCCTGGTCGCCGCTGCATCGCATTCGACTGTCGTCGCGCTCGTTGAGAATTTTCGGTTTGCGAGGGCGACATGAAGCGCCCCGTTGTACTGCATGTCTCGTGGGGAAGGGGGAACGGCCACGTCACGCGCCTGGTAGCCATAGGTCGGGCTTTTCACTCCGCGGGTTGGGACTGTGTTCTACTCGGTCGGCAGAATGCGGTGCACGATCGATTGGTCTCGAAGGCGGGAATCTTCACGACAGCCTATTACCGCGAAGGTGTCGCAGACATCGACCCATGGGCAGAATGGGGAGATCCTGGCGTGTTCGATAAAGCAGTCGTTGCTGACGTCGCTGTGCTCCAGCGGTTCAGGCCGGACCGGGTGATCAACGATAACCGATTGTCGATGATCGTAGCTTGCGCTTCGCTCTCCATCCCGATCGTCACGCTATGCCAAGACAATCAGCTCGTCGGCTACCGCTATCAGGGCGAGGGAGTGTCCGAGATCTGGACCGGACCGCTCATGGCGGTCAACGAGGCTCTTGGGCGGCGAGGGCTTCCCCTGGTCGATCGAGATGTTCGAGAACTGTTCGAACGCGGGCTGATCGCAATACCGAGTGCGCCGAGTCTTGACGTAATGGAGAGCCGCGTCGTTATGAGAGAAGTGGTTTTCACTGGCGTTCTCGGACCGGTCAAAGCGGGTCTGCATGGATCCGGGTTGCTGTTCTATCGGACGGTAGGAGGAATCGACTCGGAGTTCCTGCACGCTTTCGAGAACTGGGAAGGAGAAATCTATGTGGCGACCGGAGACCAGGCGTCAGCGGATTCGTATCGACATGTCCCGGACGCCATCCACGTCGCGGCTCTCTGGGATCTCGAAGAAGTGTTTCCGGAGCTGGCTGCCGTCGTGCATCACGGAGGACATGGAATCGCGACGACGTGCGTGGCATCAGGGGTGCCAGCCGTCATTCTTCCAGGTCACAATCCGGAGAGGCGTTCGAACGGGTATCGGGTGGAGTTGTCGGGGTGGGGGAAGGTGCTCGGTCCACTTTCAGCGGAGGGTACTCGATGGGGCCCGGCCGTCGATGTGACCGGAGACCGTCCTCCGTGGAGCGATGTCCGTGGTGCAGTCGACGCTCTCCGGGCCCCCGACGTCGACGCGGGCGGGTCCGTCGCGTCAGCATCAGAGCTCGTCCGGCTGCTGACATGACGAGGGAGAAGCTCGTCCGAGACGGTGTACCGGCACTGCTCCGGGGTCTCGGTGTCGACGCGCGCTTCAGATCCGTCGATGCCAGCGAGCGGCGGGCCTGGCTCCTGGCGAAGCTGAAGGAGGAATGCGACGAGGTCCTGGCTGCCCCGTCCGTCGAAGAGCTGGCGGACGTCGCGGAAGTCCTGCATGCGCTCGCGTCGGAGCTCGGAGTGGCCTGGAGCGAGGTCGAAGCGGTGCGCGAGAGGAAAGGAGCGGACCGCGGAGTGTTCGACGCCGGAGTCGTGATGCGACTCTCCGAGTAGCACTCTGCTCGCGCGGCGGCGTCGTACCCTCGACTGCATGGGGTTCGTCTTCTCGCTGGTGATCATCGTCCTGACCGTGCTCGCGCTGGTCGACGTCGTGCGGCAGCCGGACAACGTCATCAAGAACCTGCCCAAGATCGTGTGGATCCTGCTGATCTTCTTCCTCCCGCTCATCGGCGTCTCGCTGTGGTTCCTGCTCGGGCACGACTGGAAGCGTGGCGACGGCGGATCCTTCGTGCCGGGCGGCCGAGTGCCCCGCCGCCGGAAGCAGGCGCCGCCGACGGTAGTGGTGCGGCCCGCTCCGAAGAGCACCGAGGAGCAGCTCGCCGACCTCGAGCGCGAGGAGGCGCACTACGCGCGGCTCGCGGAGGAGCAGCGTCGCCGCCGCGAGGGGGAGCGGCCGCTCGACGCGTGAGCGGCCGCTCCGGAGGCCGCTACTTCGAGAAGTTCGACGCCGCCCACTGGATCGAGGCGATCTTCGCCTGGCCCGCGACGCTCGGGTGGAAGTAGTCGGTGGTCCCGATCAGGCCCTTGGTGACGGGGGTCGCGGTGAGCGCTCCGCCGTCCCAGTCGCAGAGCTGACCGGCGGCGCTGCACGCCGTCTGCAGCGCGGTGTTGTACTGCGTCGTCCGCGTCTTCGCGGCAGCGGCGGAGGCGGCCGCGGCGGTGCTGCTGAGCCTGCGGCCGGTGGAGCTGACGCCGCGCGTGGTCCGGCAGAGGTCGCCGCCCGCCCAGACGAGCGCGCCGACTCCGGTCTTCACGACCGACCACTCGGAGGCCACGTTCGGCATCGACGAGAGGACGATGCGGGCGGAGGGCCACGTGGTGCGGATCTTCGTGATCGCGGCGGAGGCTCCGGTGCGGAACGTGCTCGCCGGGGTCATCGTGTAGCCGTCGGAGGCGACGCGGTTGTCGGGCGAGCAGAGGTCGTTGCCGCCGATGAGCAGGGTGACGACGTCCGGCCGCACGCCGGCGGCGACCGCGGCGTCGATCCGCGAGGGGACCTGCGCGACGACGTCGCCGGTGGTGGCGAAGTTCGCAGTCGTGACGGTGGTGCCGGGGAGCGCGGTCCGCAAGCGGGAGGCGAAGGAGTTCACGGAGGAGCTGGTGCCGGTGGACCAGTTGTTGCGGGGGCAGTCCGCGAAGGAGCCGCAGGTCCCGTAGGCCTGGGTGATGGAGTCGCCGAGGCTCAGCACCGAGAGGGGGGCGGGAGTGGCGGCGGCGGCGGCCTGCGCCGGGAGCAGCGCGGCGGCGAGGGCGAGAGCGGCTCCGACGGCGAGGGCGCGGACGCGGCGGCTCGGGGTCGGCGGGCGGGAGGAGGAGAGGCTCATGGGGGACCGTTCTCGAGGGGGAGGACGGTGGGGGAGCCGTCGGTGCTGACGCTAGGGGAGCGGCGCCCCGGATGACCCCGAACGGGTGACCCCAGAACGGGCCGGATGTGCGCGACGGCAGCGGATCCGGTCGTCCGGCGGGCGGAACCGTCTGGAAGGCGAGCGTCCTCTCAGCCGCCTGCCACCGGCACGATCCGCAGCCGGCTCATCGCCCAGACCAGCGCCCCCGACGCGAGGAACGCGACCGCGATCCCGACGACGAACACCGACACCTGCCCGTACCCGGTCGCGGGATCCAGGAACGGATAGGGCACCCAGCCGTCCGTCGCTCCGCGGATCAGCACCACGACGAGCCAGACGATCGGGTAGACCACGACCAGCCAGAGCCTCCGCCACGGCAGCGGAGGGCGATCCGCGAGCAGCAGCCAGTCGAGCAGTCCGTAGACGGGGAACAGCACGTGCATGACGGTGTTGGCCCACGGCAGCGCCACTCCGCCCGCCACATCGGTGAGGAGGGTGTTGTAGACGAGGCCGACGACGATGATGTACCCGGTGAAGGCACCCCGCACCAGTACGAGCCCGTCGGGCGCGGGGCGGCGGCGGAGCGCGAGCACGGCGGTGGCTCCGAGCACGACGGCCAGCACGATGTTGCTCTGGATGGTGAAGAAGCCGAAGAAGTTGAACGGGTTCAGCGGCGTCCGAGAGGCGGTGTCGACGGCCGTCGCGATCACGGCCACCAGAACGGCGGCGGCCACGAGGAGGCGGAGGAGCGCGACCGGCACGCGGGCCGACTCCGCCCGGGAGGAGGGAGCGGGCGGCGTCATCGCTCGAGCGTAGCGCCGGAGCGCCTACCCTGTCCCCGTGCTCACGATCGGTGTCGACCTCGCTGCGGAGCCGGTGCGCACCGCTCTCGCCGCCCTCGAGTTCTCCGGCGGTCGGGCCGTCGTCCGCTCGCTCGCCCTCGGCGCCGAGGACGCGATGATCGTCGAGGCGTCACGGGACGCGGCGGTCATCGGGATCGACTGCGCGTTCGGCTGGCCGGTGGAGTTCGCGGCGTTCGTCTCCGCGCACACGCGGCGGGAGGTCTCGCCGCGGACGCTCGCGGGACGCGACTGGCGCCGCCGCCTCGCGTACCGCGAGACGGACCGGGTGGCGCGCGAGGTCACGGGTCGGTGGCCGCTCAGCGTCTCGACCGACCGGCTCGGGATGACCGCGATGCGCTGCGCGGAGCTGCTCGACGCCTTCGCCGCGAGCGGAGAGGACGTCGACCGCTCCGGGCGCGGACGGCTCGTCGAGGCGTACCCGGCGGCGGCGCTGCGGCTCTGGGGAGTGGACACCACGGGGTACAAGACGCGACCGGAGGCCGTGGCGCTCGCCGCGGAGTCGCTGCGACGGGCCGCACCCTGGCTCGATGTGCCGGCGCCCGCGCTCGCGCTGATGAGCCGCTCCGACGACGCGTTCGACGCCGTCGTCGCCGCTCTCAACGCCCGCGCCCACGCCCTGGGCGCGACCATGCCCGTGCCTCCCGAACTCCAGGAGGCGGCGGAGGCCGAGGGGTGGATCGCGGTCCCGACCGGATCGCTCGCGGAGCTCGCGGGCTGATCCGGCCGTCTCGACGGGTGTGCGCTCAGGCCGGGATCTTCGCCCCCAGCAGGCCGGCGGCGACCTCGGCGGCCCGCTCGGCCTCCTCGACGGTCGAGAAGGGTCCGGTGGGGACGAGGGAGGGCGCGGTGGTCAGTCGGGCGTCGATCTCGAGTCGGAACCGGGGCAGCTCCGCCCCGGGAACGACGACGATCCTGACTCCGTTCCGGCTCCATCGCGCGGGTTGGATAGAAGAAATCTGTGTCATGGTGCTCTCCGCTTTCGCGATCATCCGCACGGGTGGCTGACGCCTCGACCGTGCACGCTTCACGCTACGTCCGGTGCCCGTCTCTCCGAACGGGCTTGACCTCTCAGGCTCGTCGGGCGTAGCGGGTCACTGCAGTCGGTCGAGGGTGTCGCTGATCCGCCGCAGGCACTCGATGAGGACCGACACCTGCGCGGCGTCCAGGTCGGCGAGCACCTCGCCCTCAGCGGCGACGAGATTCCGCATAGCCTCGTCGACCCGCTTCATGCCCCGCGGGGTGAGCGAGACGATCTTGCTGCGCGAGTCGGCGGCGTTCTGCTCGCGGACCACGAGCCCGCGAGCCGCGAGGCGGTCGACGCGGCTGGCGAGGTTGCCGCTGGACAGCGCGAGGTGCGTGGCCAGGGCCGAGGGCGTCATCCCGCCCTCCCCGCGCTGCCGCAGCAGCGAGAGGAGCTCGAACTCCCACGGGGCGAGATCGCTGACGGCGAAGGACTGCCGCCGCACCTCCTGCACGCGCGGGCTGAGCCGGCGGAGGCGGGAGACGACGTCCAGAGGCGCGAAATCGAGGTCGGGCAAGGCCCCGGCCCACGCGTCGATCACCAGATCGACATCGTCGTCTTCGCGCATGCCCCGATTATCCCCGGACGGCGCGGGCGCCGACGACGGGTGGTCCGGGGAGGCCGGCGGGCCTAGCCTGTGCGGACCGGTCAGGCGCGGGCGGCCCGGACGTAGGCGACGATCGCGTTGGCGTGGCCGTGGCCCAGGCCGTGCTCGGTCTTCAGCCAGGTGACGACCTGCATGTGCGGCTCGGAGCGCAGACGCTCGTCGGCGAGGTCGAGCCAGTCCTGGACGGGACGGCCGTAGGTCTTCTCGATGCTCGGGAAGTACGAGGCCGGTCCCTTCGGCTTCGCACCGTCGGCGGGCGGTTCGGGAGCGAGCACGCGGTCGGTCATGCGGTCACGATAGCGAGCCGCGGTCAGGTCGTGTAGGCCGAGGGGTCGAACCGGCCGAGCTCCTCGCGGAAGGCGAAGGCGAAGTCGGGCCAGAGCAGGGTGAGTCGCCGGTTGTCGTCCAGGTACCAGCTCTCGCAGCCCCCGTTGGTCCAGACGGTGTCGGCGCTGAGGGCGTCGAGCCGTGCGACGGAGGCGGCCTCGGCCTCGGCGGTGACCTCGAGCCGGTCGGCGCCGGAGACCGCGAGGTGGTCGAGCGCGGCGAGCACGTAGGCGATCTGCGTCTCGATCATGTGCACCGCGGAGTTGTGGCCGAGGCTCGCGTTGGGGCCGTTGACGACGAAGAGGCTCGGGAAGCCGTGGACCGCGGTCGACTCGTACGCGACCATGCCGTCGGCCCAGCGGTCGGCGAGGAGGACGCCGCCGCGGCCGCGGATGCGCCGGGCGAAGGGCGGCCGCGTGGAGTGGAAGCCGGTCGCGAAGACGAGCACGTCGACCCCGTGCGGGACGCCGTCGTCGCCGAGCGCGGCCCCCTCCTCGAGGCGCCGGAGCGGACCGGGGACGACGCGGACGTGCGGCTGCGCGAGAGCGGGGTAGTAGTCGTCCGAGAGGAGCACGCGCTTGCAGCCGATCTCGTAGTCCGGAGTCAGCACGGCGCGGAGCGCGGGATCGATGATCTGCGCCTCGAGGTGGCCGAGCGCCTCCGCCCGCAGCCGATCGATGGCCTCGGGCACGGCGACGCGGCCGGCGAAGCCGAGCTCGGCGCGCCAGAACAGCTCCTCGCGGAGCCTCGCCAGGGCCCCGGGCGCGCGGGAGAGGGTTCGGCGCTCCTCCGGCGGGTACGGGCGGTTCCGGCGGGGGACGACGTACGGGGCTGAGCGCTGGAAGAGCACCACCTCGGCGGCGCGCTCGGCGAGGTGCGGCACGATCTGCACGGCGGAGGCTCCCGAGCCGACGATGCCGACGCGCTTCCCGTCGAGGTCGACGTCGTCCCTCCAGCGGGCGGAGTGGAAGGCGGGACCCGCGAACGAATCCAGGCCCGGGACGGCCGGGAGGCGGGGCTCGGAGAGGCGCCCCGCGCAGACGAGGAGGACCGCGGCGGAGTAGTCGCCCCGGGAGGTGCGCACCCGCCAGCGGTGCGCCTCCTCGTCGAAGACCGCCTCGAGCACCTCGGTCCCCAGTCGGAGCCGCGGCGTCAGGCCCTCCTTCTCGACGACGCGCTCGAGGTAGGACTGGATCTCGGCCCCGGGGGCGTAGAACGCCGACCAGTCGGCCTCGGGGGCGAAGGAGTAGGAGTAGAGGTGCGAGGGGATGTCGCAGGAGACCCCGGGGTAGACGTTGTCCCGCCAGGTCCCGCCGATCCGCTCGGCGCGCTCCAGCACGACGAACGAGGTCCCGCCGCGGCGCTCCAGGCGGACCGCGGCTCCGAGGCCGGCGAACCCGGCGCCGATCACGACGACGTCGACGTCCATCAGACCGTCGTCCTCGCCAGGACGCTGCCCGCCGGGTCGCGGTGCGGATCGGCGAGGAAGTGCTCGAGGACGGCGAGGAGCTCGGCGGGCCGCTCGGCGAGCACCGCGTGACCGGCGTCGAGGACGGCGTAGCGGGCGCCGTCGATCGCGCCGAGCAGGGCCTCGGCGCCCTCGACTCCGGCGACAGCGTCGGCGGAGCAGCCGACCACGAGGGCGGGAACCCGGCAGTCCATAGCCGCCGCAGCGACGTCGGCCCGGGCGGAGGCGGCGAGCATCCGCGCGGCGTCGGCGCCCCACGGGGAGGAGGTGGTGGCCGAGCGGACGGCGAGGAGCCGAACGGCCTCCTCCTGCGCGTCGGGCGGCAGCATCGGCCAGAGGCGCGCCGTGCGGAGGAGGCGCTCCGTCGGGCGCAGCCATCCGGCCACGAGGGCGAGGGCGCGCACCCGCCGATCGCCCGCGGCGAGGGCCACGGCGGCTCCGAGCGAGTGGCCGATCAGGACGGCCTCCTCGGCGCCGAGCGCGTCCAGGGAGGCGCGGACCGCGGCGGGTCCGTCGAGCCAGGGGTCGCCGAGATCGGCGAGCTCGAGCGCGGCGACGCGGTGGCGCCGCGCCAGCATCGGCAGCAGCAGCCCGGTGTCGCTCCGCGCGCCCCGGCCGACCCCGGTCAGCAGCAGGACCGCGCGCGGGCTCTCGGCGCCCGCGGTCAGCAGCCGCACGGTGGCGCTGTCCGACTCGATCCGCTCCTCCCGGACCAGCTCGGCCTGGCGCCGCAGGTACTCGGAGCGGGTCATGACGCCCGGCGGGTCCCGCGGACCGGGAGGCGCATCCGCTGCGGACCCGCCGCTGCGACGGGCTCCGCCCGCAGCGCCCTCTCCGGCGCGACCACGCCGTACGTCGTGGTGCGCTGGCGCCAGCCGCGGCCGATCTCGCCGCTCAGCCGGGCGACGGTCGCGATGTCGAGCGAGCGGTAGGCCTCCGCTCCGGCCTCGGGCCGCAGGGCGCCGTCGAGCAGCAGGCCGCCGAGGTCGTCCGCCCCGCCGCGGAGGAGGACCTGCGCCGCGTGCAGTCCGAGCTTGGTCCAGGCGGTCTGCACGTGGGCGATCCGGCCGTGGAGGACGAGCCGTGCGACGGCGTGCACGGCGCGGGTCTCGCGGAGGGTCGGCCCGCCCCGGCTCGCGCGCACCACGGCGGGAGGCGCCTCCGCCGGGACGAAGGGCATCCCGATGAACTCGGTGAAGCCGCCCGTCTCGTCCTGGATCGCCGCGAGCGTGCGCAGGTGCGCGAGCTGCTGCTCGGGGGTCTCGACGTGTCCGTAGACCATGGTCGAGGTGGAGCGGAGGCCGCTGCGGTGCGCGGCCGTGATCGCCTCGCGCCACTCGGCCACGGTCGGGTCCGTCCCCTCGCTCAGGACGGCGCGGACGTCGTCGTCGAGGATGCGGGCGGCGGTCCCCGGGACGGAGTCCACGCCGGCCTCGCGCAGAGCGTCGAGCATCGCGGGCAGGGTTCGGCCCGTGCGCCGTGCGACCTCGAGGATCTCGCCGGGCCGGTAGGCGTGCAGGTGCAGCGAGGGCTGCCGCTGCTTCAGCGTGCGGACGATCAGCAGCAGATCGTCGCCCGGGTGCTCCGGTCCGATCGCGCCCTGGAGGCAGAGCTCGGTGGCGCCGAGCGTGACCGCCTCGTCGGCGAGCTCCTCCAGCCGCTCGACGGTCAGCCCGCCGACTCCCCAGAGGGAGGTGTCGATGTTGCGGTTGATGACGATCGAGACCTCGTCGCCGGCGGCGTCGTGCCGCAGGTCGTCCGCCAGAGCGGAGAGGGCGTCGAGGTCGTCGCCGTCGGCTGCGAGCAGGGCGAGGTAGTCGGCGTCCTCGAGACCGGCGGGGTCCGTCTCCGCCCGGGCGAGCACGGCGCCGAGGGCGGGCGCGACCGGTCGGGGCAGGGGGTCGAGCGAGTCGCGATAGGGCCGGGGGAGGACCGCCGCCGCCTCGTCGGCGAGCCAGGTCCCGCGGTCGGCGAGTGCCTCGACGTAAGGAGCGACGCGCGGATCGATCCAGGTGGCCGAGTCGCGGAGGTACTGCGGGTGGGCGGTCAGCCGCTCGTGCAGCCGGTAGCCGGCCGCCGCGGTGAGCCGCGCGAGGTCGTCGATGTTCGGCCAGGGGCGCTCCGGATTCACGTGATCCGCCGTGAGCGGGCTGACACCGCCCCAGTCGTCGACCCCGGCGCGCAGCAGCAGCCCGAGCTCCTGCTCGTCGGTGAGGTTCGGCGGCGCCTGGATCGTCGCCTCAGCGCCCAGCACGAGGCGCGCGACCGCGACGTTGGCCACGTACTCCTGCAGCTCGAGGTCGACCTCGTTCTGCATGGCCGTCCGCGGCTTCGCGCGGAAGTTCTGGACGATGCACTCCTGCACGTGGCCCCACCGCTCGTGGGACTCGCGGATCGCGAAGAGGGCGTCCGCCCGCTCCGCCGCGTTCTCGCCGATGCCCAGCAGCACGCCGGTGGTGAAGGGGATGCGGCTGCGGCCCGCGTCCTCGAGCACGCGCAGGCGCAACGCCGGGTCCTTGTCCGGGGAGCCGTAGTGCACGCCGCCCTTCTCCGACCAGAGGCGCTCGGCGGTCGTCTCGAGCATCATGCCCATCGAGGGCGCGACCGGGCGGAGCCGCTGCAGCTCGGCCCACGACATCACGCCGGGGTTCAGGTGCGTGACCATGCCCGTCACGCTCATCACCAGGACGGCCATCGCGCGCACGTACTCGAGCGTCGAGGCGTAGCCGTGCTCGGCGAGCCAGGCGCGGGCGACCGGCCACCGGTCCTCCGGGCGGTCGCCGAGCGTGAACAGGGCCTCCTTGCAGCCGAGCGCGGCACCGGCGCGGGCGACCTCGAGGATCTCCTCCGGCTCCATGAAGGTCGACTCGCGCTTGGCCGCGAGCCCGCCCGGTGTCTCCACGAAGACGCAGTAGTGGCACCGGTCGCGGCAGAGCTTGGTCAGCGGGACGAAGACCTTCCGCGAGTAGGTGACGACGCCGGGCCGTCCGCGGCGGGCGAGTCCGTCGTCGCGCAGGCGGCCGGCGGCCTCCAGCAGCAGGTCGAGGTCGTCGCCGCGCGCGCCGAGGAGCTCCTCGGCGGTCTCGCGCGTCAGCGCCTCGCCGCGGTCGAGCCGGGCGAGCAGGGTGGCCGTGGTCATGCGGGAGCGGCCCTTCCGAAGGGGGTCGTGGCGGAGGCGGGAGGTCAGAGCGCGCGCAGCCGCGGCGCGAGGTCGCGCTCGAAGGCGTCGAAGAAGCGCTGCTGGTCGTGGCCCGGGGCGTGGAAGACCAGGTGGGTGAAGCCCGCGTCGACGTAGGGCTTGATCTGCGCGACCGTCTCCTCGGGGTCGGAGCCGACGATCCAGCGCTTCGCGACCTGCTCGATCGGCAGCTCGTCGGCGGCGCGCTCCATGTCGACCGGATCGGTCAGCGAGTGCTTCTGCTCCGGCGACAGCGAGAGCGGCGCCCAGAAGCGCGTGTTCTCGAGCGCGAGCGCCGGATCGGGATCGTAGGAGAGCTTGATCTCGATCATGCGGTCGATGGTCGAGGAGTCGCGATCGGCCGCCGCGGCGCCCTCCTCGACGGCGGGGAGCAGCTTCTCGGTGTAGAGCTCCATGCCCTTGCCCGACGTGCAGATGAAGCCGTCGCCCGCGCGGCCGGCGTACTTCGCGACGACGGGGCCGCCCGCCGCGATGTAGACCGGCACGCCGCTCTCGGGCTTGTCGTAGATCGACGCCTCGTGCGTGGAGTAGTACTCGCCGTCGAAGGTGACGCGGTCGCCCGCCCAGAGCGCGCGCATGAGCCGCACGGCCTCGCGCAGGCGGGCGAAGCGCTCCTTGAATTCGGGCCAGGTCTGCTCGCCCGCGCCCTGGTAGCCGGTGGCGACCTCGTTCAGCGCCTCGCCGGTGCCGACGCCGAGCATGATCCGCTCGGGGTAGAGCACGCCGAGCGTGCCGAACGCCTGGGCGATGACGGCGGGATTGTAGCGGTAGTGCGGGGTCATCACGGAGGTGCCGAGGGTGATGGTGGAGGTGCGCTCACCGGCCGCGGCGAGCCAGGCGAGGGAGAACGGCGCGTGCCCGCCCGTGTGCCGCCACGGCTGGAAGTGGTCCGAGACGACCGCGGTCTCGAAGCCGTACCGCTCTGCGCCGACCGCGAGCTCGACGAGCTCCCGGGCGCCGAACTGCTCCGCCGATGCCTTGTACCCGAGCGTGATCGTCATCTGCAGCCTTCGTGAGAGGTGGGACGGCCCCCGGAGCGGGAGCGGCCCCTCCATTCTGCGCCCGCCGCGGCGCCCGGCGGGACGGGTGGACGCACCCGGGGGAGGCGTGCCCCGATCCCGTGCTGGGGAGGAGCGTCAGGCCGGCGGAGCGGCGATGTTCACCATCCAGCCGACGCCGTAGCGGTCGACCAGCATCCCGAAGCGGTCGCCCCAGGGCGAGGCGACCAGCGGCTCGACGACCGTGCCGCCCTCGGCCAGGCCGTCCCAGTAGCCGCTCAGCTCGGCGTCGTCGTCGCCGAAGAGCGCGATCGTGATGCGGGCGCCGCTCTCGGCCGGGCTCGAGGAGGGGGAGTCGGAGCCCATCAGGATCATCCCGCTCGGCGTGACGAGCTGGGCGTGCATGATCCGGTCCTGGTCGGCCGGATCCGCGCTCATCCCGAAGTCGCCGAAGCGGCTGGAGCTGAGCTCGCCGCCGAGGACGTCCCGGTAGAACTCCATCGCCTCCTGCGCGGAGCCGTCGAAGCCGATGTAGGGGCTCAGTGAAGTGGGCACGGCACGCCTTTCCGTCGAGGTGCGCCCAGTATCTCCGCGTCCCGACGCGAGCACCAGGGGCGTCCTGCAGAAGGTCCGCCCCCGGTCCTCAGAGCTCGTCGCGGGTGGGCGGGTTCGCGCCGGAGCGGGAGGTCGTGATGCCGGCGACGTGCGCGGCGTGACGGCCGATCGCGTGCAGGGCGGGGCCGTCGAGGAGCATCCCGTTCGCGGCGCCGAGGCCCTGGCGGAACGCCTCGTCGAGGATCGCGCCCATCGCGGAGTCGCCGGCGCCGATCGTGTCCGCCACCACGATCCGGGCGGCGGGCACGGTCACCCGCGTCATGGCCGAGGCCAGCAGCAGTCCCTCCGCGCCGCGGGTGACGACCGCGAGCTGCGACCCGAGGGAGAGCAGCCGGCTGAGGACCTCGTCGAGCTGCATCGTCGGGTAGAGCCACTCCGCGTCCTCGTCGCTGAGCTTCACGACCTCGCACGCGGCGGCGATCCGCTCGAAGCGCGCGAGCGCCTCGGCGTGCGCGCCGACCAGAGCCGGGCGGATGTTCGCGTCGACGCTCGCCGTCACTCCGGCGGGCAGTGCCTCGAGGAGCTCGAGCACGGCGGATCCGCCCGGCTCGAGGAAGATCGCGATGGAACCGGTGTGGACGTGGGAGGCGCCCTCCGGGTCCGCCGCCGGCGGGTTCCAGGAGAGGTCGAAGACGTAGCGGGCCGACCCGTCCGCGGCGAGGACCGCCCGAGCGGTGCTGGTGCGCTCCGAGTCGCCGTGCCGGACCTCCACGCCGGAGGCCTCGAGGTGGGCGCTGATGCGGCGGCCGCGCTCGTCGTCGGCGATGTCGGTGACGAGGGTCGCGGGCCGCCCGAGTCGGGCGAGCGTGAGGGCGACGTTGGCCGGGGAGCCGCCGACGTGCTCCGTGGCGCTGCCGTCGCGCTCGACGATGTCGATCAGCGCCTCGCCGATGACCAGGGTGCGGGAAGCCGGGCTGACGCGCTCGTCGGTGGAGGACATGCCGACATCATGCCGGGTGACGGGGTCGCCCCGCGACGCGCGGGGCCGACCGGCGCGAGCGGGTCGCGTCCCGACCGCGGTCTCAGCCCCGGTCGCGCAGGTCCGCCAGCACCGCGTCCACGCTCGTGATCTCGATCAGCGGCGCGTACAGGGACATGGCGTCGAGCGCGCGCTGGTGGTCGGCCTCGGAGGCGCCCGCGCAGGCGTCCGCGGCGACCCTGACCCGCACTCCGGCGTCCGCGGCCGCCAGCGCCGTCGAGAGCACGCAGCAGTCGGTCGAGACGCCGGTGAGCACGAGCTCGCGGGAGTCGTCGAGCTCGGCCTCGAGCTCGGGCCCCCACTTGCCGAAGGTCGTGGCGGTGATCGTGCGGTGGCCCTCGAACCCGGCCGCGAGCTCGTAGAGCCGGTCGCTCTCGGGGACGAGCGCGAACGGCCACTCGCGGTAGTAGGGGATCCACGCGCCGGCGGGCCGCTCCGGGGCGACGAAGCGGGTGGTCACGACCCGCTCGCCGAACGCCGGGAGGAGCCGGCGGGTCCCCTCGGCCGCGCGCTCGAATCCGCCGGATCCCCACGGCGACTCGGCGTCGGCGAAGACGTGCTGCAGGTCGATGGCGACGAGCAGGCTCACGCCGAGGCCTCCTGGCGGCGGACGGCCCCGCGCGAGAGGGCGAGCGTTCCCGCGAAGCCGATCACGAGCGCCACGAGGACGCCGAGGTTGGCGCCGGCCCAGTCGCCGTCGCGGCCGCCGAGCGGGCCGAGGAGGTAGCCCTCCCACTCGAACCCGGGGGAGTAGTTGACCACCAGGCCCCAGCCGACGATCGCGCCGATCAGCACGAGGGCCACGGGGACCGCCGAGACGCTGCCGTAGCGGCCGCGGGAGTCGTACAGGGCCTCCTGGTCGTAGTCGCGCCGGCGGAGGAGGAGATCGGCGAGGAACACGCCGAGCCAGGCCGCGATCGGCACGCCGAGGGTGATCAGGAAGCCCTGGAACGGGCCGAGGAAGTCGCCCGCGACGAACACGACGTAGACCGCTCCGAGGACCATCAGCACGCCGTCGATCCCGGCGGCCACCGGCCGCGAGACCTTGAGCCCCGTGCTGAGCAGCGCCAGGCCCGAGGAGTAGATGTCCATCACGGCCCCGCCGATCAGGCCGAGCAGCGCGACGACGATGAAGGGGAGCAGGAACCAGGTCGGCAGGATCCCGGCGAGCGCTCCGATCGGGTCCGCGGCGATCGCGTCCGAGAGCTCCTGCGAGGAGCCGGCCAGCAGCAGGCCGACGACCACCAGCACGACGGGCGCGACCGCTCCGCCGATCGTCGTCCACGCGATCACTCCGCTCGTGCGGGCACCGCGGGGGAGGTAGCGGGAGTAGTCGGCCGCGGCGTTCACCCAGCCCAGCCCGAAGCCGGTCATCATGAACACGAGCCCGCCGATGACCGCGGCGGCCGAGCCCGCGGGCAGGGCGCCGACGGCGGCGAGGTCGATCCGGTCGAGGACGAGCACGACGTAGACCACGGTCAGCACGGCGGTCGCGACGGTGATCGCGAGCTGGAGCCGCATGATCAGGCGGAAGCCGGCGATCCCGGCGATCACGATGAGCGCGGCGACCACGATCAGCGCGACCACCTTGGTGAGCACGCCCCCGTCCCAGCCGAACTCCTCGAACACCGTCGCCGTCGCGAGCACCGCGAGGGAGGCCAGCACCGTCTCCCAGCCCACCGTGAGCAGCCAGGAGATCACCGAGACGAGGCGGTTGCCGTCGACCCCGAAGGCCGCCCGGCTGAGCACCATCGTGGGGGCGGAGCCGCGCTTGCCGGCGACGGCGACCAGACCGCAGAAGAGGAACGAGACGACGATCCCGATCACGCTGACGAGCGTCGCCTGCCCGAAGGAGAGGCCGAAGCCGAGGAGGAAGGAGCCGTAGCTCAGCCCGAGCACGGACACGTTCGCGGCGAACCACGGCCAGAACAGGTCGCGAGGGCGGCCGTGCCGCTCCGACTCCCGGATCGTGTCGAGGCCGTTGAGCTCGATGCCGCTTGCGGGGCGGGTGCTCGGACGATCGGGGGAGGTCATCGCGTCCTCGTTCTCACGGGTGCCGGCCCTGCGCCGGAGCTGTGACGAACCTACAGCGCCCCGCGCTCGAACAGCAGCCGGAGCGATTCGAGGTCGTCCGCGACCCGCGCGCAGTCCTCGTCCCAGTCGTCGAGGCTCATCCCGGGGCGCCGCCGCACGGTGAAGGCCACCTCGGCGCCGTCCCCGTTCACGAGCACCCGGAGCGGATTGTCCACCACCGTCCCGTCGGGGAGCGTGACCTCGTGGTCCGCGACGCCGAACGGGTTCTGCGGGGCGAAGCGCACCTCGACCCGGCCCATCGGCGAGTCGACGAACCAGCGTCCGTCTACCTGCTCGAGCGCGGAGGAGGCGAGGCCCGCGGCCCACCGCGGGAGGTTCGCCGGGTCGGAGACGAAGGCATACACCTCCGCGGCCGGAGCCTCGATCACGACGCCTACGGGGCGCGATTCGTTCAGGGTCATCCGCTCGTCCTTCCTCTGCAGCCGGTCAGTGCTCGTCGCCGAAGCTGGCGACCAGCAGCGCGGCCAGCGCCGTCCGCTCCAGCATGCCCTCGATGCCGATCGCCTCGCTGCGCGCGTGCGCCCCCTCGCCCGGGGCGCCGAGCCCGTCGAGGACCGGCAGGCCCAGCGCGGCGACGAGGTTGCCGTCGCTCGCCCCGCCGACCGCGATCTCGCGGAGGGGGACGTCGATCCGCTTCGCGACCCGCTCGGCCCTGCGGTAGAGCGCGGCGACGGAGGCGGTCCGCTCGAAGACGGGCCGCTCCCAGGAGCCGCGCACCTCCAGCCGGATGCGCGGGTCGGCGGCGGCGAGCGCGTCGAGCTCGGCCTCGACGCGGGCGGCCTCGGCGGATCCGCGGATCCGCGCCTCCAGCTCCAGGCGCACGCGGGCCGTCGTCACGTTGACCCGCGAGCCGCCGGAGACCACTCCGATGTTGACCGAGGTGCCCTCCTCCTCCCGCGCGATCGCCAGCACCCGCGGGATCAGCGAGCCGAGCTCGTGGATCGCGCTCGCCCCCTTCTCCGGCTCGACCCCGGCGTGCGCCTCGACCCCGACCACGTCGATCACGAAGCGCCCGATGCCCTTGCGCGCCGTCTTGACCGCGTCGCCGATCGCGCCCTCGAACACCAGGACCGCGTCGGCGCCCGCGCACTGCCGCTCCAGGAACGGGCGGGAGGCGGCGCTGCCGATCTCCTCGTCCCCGCTCATCACCAGGCGGACGGCCGGATGCGGGACGCCGGCGTGGCGAAGCGCGGCCACCAGCCACACCATCTGCACCAGCCCGGCCTTCATGTCGTAGCTGCCCGGTCCGCTCAGGCGGTCGCCGTCGACGGCGAAGGGCCAGGAGCGGGTCGTGCCCAGGGGCCACACCGTGTCGTAGTGGCCGAGCAGCGCCACGAACGGACGCGTGCCCCGGTGCGGTCTCGCGCCGCCGCTCGCCGGGACGGTCCAGCTGGTCGCGGTCGGCGCGTCCTGCGCACGCCGGTGCTGCACGTCGGCGTCGTGCCCGAGCCGCTCTCCCACCCAGTGCACCAGGAACGCGTGCAGCTCGCCGAGCGCCTCGAGGGAGTCGCTGGGGCTCTCGATCATCACGAGGTGCCGGACGTCGTCGAGCATCCGCGAGCGGTTGTCGCGGAGGAAGGAGCGCACGCGGGCGGCGTCGTCGGCATCGGGGAAGGTCATCGACTCCGGAGTACCAGAGTGCGGCCGCTCGCGCGAACCGGCTGAACCGTTCGGGCCCCCGTTACGTTGGTGCAGGAAGAGGTGGAGATGTCCGAGGATCAGGCCCAGATGCTGCGTGCGCTGCACGACGAGCACGCCAGCGCGCTCTGGCGGTTCGTGCTGCGCCTGACCGGCGACCGCCAGATGGCGGAGGACGTCGTGCAGGAGGCGCTGCTGCGCGCCTGGAAGCACCCCGAGATCCTCGCCCAGGGCGAGGCCGCCGCCCGCTCCTGGCTCTACACCGTGGCCCGGAACCTCGTCATCGACGACCGCCGCAGCGCCCGCTACGCCCGGGAGCTGGGCACGGACGAGGTCCCCGAGCGCCCGACCGCCGACCGCACCGACCAGGTGCTCGACGCCTGGCTGCTCTCGGACGCGCTCAGCGGACTGAGCCACGACCACCGCGCCGTCATCGTGCACGCCTACTACGGCGGCCGCACGGTCACCGAGATCGCCGCGCTGCTGGGGATCGCCCCGGGCACCGTCAAGTCTCGGATGCACTACGGGATGCGGGCCCTCAAGCTCGCACTGCAGGAGCGGGGGGTGACGGAGCTGTGAACCGCGACCCCTCCTCCGACGTCCGGCACGACGACCCCTTCCGCGACTGGGACGCCGCGTACCTCCTCGGATCCCTGACCGCCGCCGACCGCCGCGAGTACGAGCTGCACCTGCGCGCCTGCCCCGGCTGCCGCGAGTCCCTCGCCGAGTTCGTCCCGCTGCCGGGCCTGCTGGCCCACCTGCCCCAGGACGAGGCGATGCGCCTGGTCGAGGAGCCGGAGGCGGCCGGCGATCCGGCTCCGGCGGCACTGCTGACCCGCCTCGCCGCGGCCACCGACTCCGTCCGCCGCCGGACGCGGCTGCGCATCGCGGGCCTGGTGCTCGCCGCCGCGGGCGTCTCGGCCGCCGCCGCCGTCGCCCTGCCGCTCGCGATCGGCCCGTCCCTCGCCCCCGTCGAGACCGTCGGCTCGACCGTCTCGCTCGCCGCGGCTCCGGGCGTCCCCGTCGAGGCCTCCGTGCGGTTCGTGCCGCAGCAGTGGGGCACGCGGATCGACATGGACTGCAGCTGGGCCGACACGGCCGAGCAGTACGCGGGCTCGGCCGGCTACGTCCTCTACGTCACGGACACCTCGGGCGGCACCGAGGCCGTCGGATCGTGGACGAGCGCGCCGGGGACGACGATGGAGCCCAGCCTCGCCACCGGGCTCCCGCTCTCCGAGATCGCCTCGGTCGAGGTGCGGCTGCAGGGATCGGACACCGTCGTGCTCACCGGCCGCCCCTGAGCGGGCCGCCGGATTCCCAGGTGCGCGCTCCGCGGACTGAGTAGCTTCTCAGTCATGACGATCGCGACCCTCGCCCTCGCCCCCGCCTCCGTGGCGACCGCCTCCTCCTCCGACAGCATCGACGAGCTCTCCGGGCTCGTCGGCGTCGCCGCGCGGGTGATCGCCGCGCTCGGAGAGGCGGGCGTCGGCCTGCTGACGCTGATCGAGACGGTGTTCCCACCGATCCCGAGCGAGCTCGTGCTGCCGCTGGCCGGCTTCCTCGCCCAGCAGGGCCGGATGAACCTGGTGCTGGTCGTGATCACGGCGACCCTCGGCGCCTACCTCGGCGGCCTGATCCTCTACGCGCTCGGCCACCGCATCGGCACGGAGCGCTCGATCCGCCTGCTCTCCAAGCTCCCGCTGGTCGACCGCGAGGACTTCGAGAAGGCGGTCGGCTGGTTCCGCCGGCACGGCACCTGGGCGGTCCTCTTCGGTCGCCTCATCCCGGGCGTGCGCAGCCTCATCTCGCTCCCCGCGGGGGCCGAGCGGATGAACCTGCTGCTGTTCTCGGGACTGACGATCCTCGGCTCCGGCGTCTGGAACGGCCTGCTGATCGGCCTCGGCGCAGCCCTGGGTACGCAGTACGAGCTCGTCGACCAGTACGCGGGCGTGCTCGACGCGATCATCTACAGCGCGTTCGGCGTGCTGCTGCTCGCGCTCGTGGTGCGCCGCGTGCGGCGGCACCGTGCCGCGGCGCGCACCGGATCGCGCCACTGACCTGCGTCCTCGGGCGGGCGGGCGCAAGGCCCCGCGCCACCCCGCCCCGGTGCCCTAACGTTCGAGGGGTCCGCACTCCCCGACGCGAAGGAACGCCATGTCCGAGACCGCCGCGCCCACGATGTCCCGCACCTCCGTCGAGCGCTGGTGGATCATCGCCGTCTCGCTGATCGCGATCGTGCTCGGCGTCATCGCCGTCCTGATCCCCGGTCCGACGCTGCTGACCGTCGCCATTGTCTTCGGCATCCACCTGATCGCCGCGGGCGTCTTCCGCCTGCTGCTGGCCTTCACCGCCTCGCGGCTCGATGCCCGGGTGCGCTGGCTCGCGGGCCTGCTCGGCGCCCTGATCCTGGTCGCGGGCATCCTGTGCCTGTCGAACCCGTTCGAGTCGCTGAGCGTCCTGGGCCTCGTGATCGGCGCGGGCTGGATCCTCGACGGCGTCTCGAGCATCACCAGCGGCCGCACCGTCGCCGGCCCCGCGTGGCTGCCGATCGCGGCAGGGATCGCCTCGGTCATCGCGGGCGTCCTGACGATCATCATGCCCGTGCTGGCGCTGGCCTCCTTCGTCACGGTCGCGGCCATCCTGCTGATCGTCGTGGGCGTCTCGGGCCTGCTCCTGCTCCCGGGCCGCACGAAGCGCCCCGAGGGCGCCGAGGCGTAGACCGCGCGGATGGCCGATCCCGATCTCGTCCCCGAGCTGCTCGTCGCCGACCTCGACCGGAGCCTGGGGTTCTGGTGCGGTCCCTGCGGGTTCCGGATCCACTACGCCCGGCCCGAGGAGGGCTTCGCGTACCTGGTCCTCGGCTCCGCGCACGTGATGCTCGAAGAGGCGGAGCGGGGCCGCAACTGGATCGCGGCACCGCTGGAGCGCCCGCTCGGCCGGGGGATGAACCTGCAGCTGCACGTCGACGACGCGGACCGGACGGCGGCGGCGCTCGCCGAGGCCGGGACGCCGCTGTTCTCGCCGCTCGAGACCCGCTGGTACCGGGTCGGAGCGGAGGAGGCGGGCGTCCGTCAGCTGGTGGTCGCCGATCCCGACGGGTACCTGCTGCGGTTCCAGTCGTCGCTCGGACGCCGACCGGCCCGAGCGGACGTCCCCGTCGCTCCCTGACCGGCCGACTGCGCCACCATCCGCTCGGCTCAGGACGTCATGCCAGCGAGTGACGACCGTGACACCGCGCGGCTGGTTGCCTCGGAGACATGACGCAGCACCCCGCCACCGCGACCCTCCCGCAGGTCCCGGCCGCCGCCCTCTCCGAGCCCGCGATCGAGCAGGCCGCCTCGGCGGAGCACGAGCCCCTCGTCCGTCCGGCAGACCTGGTGTCGGCGCTCACGGGCGTCGCGCTCTGCTTCTTCTCCCTCTTCGTCTACGCCATCGCGCACTGGCAGTACTTCGGCACGGACGTCGACGAGGTGAGCGTCCTCGGCTGGCTCGCGCCGCTGATCGCCGGCGTCGCCGGCCTGCTGTCGGCCGTCGTGTCCGTCGGGGTCCGCGCCTCCGGGCGCCGCGCCGAGCGGACCGCGGCATGATCGCCGTCCTCGCCGGGCCCGGCCTCGAGGCCGCGGAGCAGCTCCTCGTCCGCGCCGGATGCCTCCGCCCCGAGCACCCGTGGGCGGCCGGTGCCGCCACGGAGGCCGCGCCGCGGATCGACTTCGCCGTCCTCGCCGAGCAGGCGTGCCTCCTCGACCTCTCGGAGGAGGCGGTCGCCCGCATCGCCGTGTCGCTCGCCACCGGCCGTCCCGTCGATCTGCGGAGCGCCTTCGGGCATCTCGCGCGCGACCACGCTCAGCTCGTCATGACCGCGGTCGCCGCTGCCGCCGGGCACGACCGCGTGAGCAGCCGGATCCGCGTGGTCGGCGACGAGCGCCGGGTCGAGACGGCGCCGCCCCTGGCCGTCTGGCCCTCCTGAGCCCCCCGCCCGCCCCGATCGGGCGGGCGCGCTCGCCGATCCGACCCTGGGCTCCGCGTTCCTCCGATGCTCCGGCCCGGTGAGCCGTACGGAGGTGCCGTGCCGCCGACCCGCGTCGCTACGGCCTTTCGGAGGTGCCCGGTTTAGGGTGTCCGTGTGCAACGAGTCGACGATTTCCCAGGAGCCGGACCGGTGGCGACCTCACCCGAATCCGGTGACCAGGGGGAGGCGTCCGCGCATCGGCTCTCCCCGACGGCGACCTCTCCCGTGCAGGTGACGAGCGGCGAGGCCGGCTACCAGGGCGGCAACGTGGCCGATCCGGTGTGGCAGTCGTGGCGCGACGAGCTCGCCAAGGTCGGCGGTCCGTCGCCCCTGCTCCACTTCGTGGACTCGCCCCGGACGCGCATCGAGCTCTCGACCACGCACCCCGGCGGGCTGCCCCCGTTCATCTCGGGCAAGACGACGCTCCTCTCCTCGCTCATCCGCGACGAGCTCGCCCTGCGCACCGCGAAGAACGCCGCGGGCGCGATCACCGACAAGGGGATCGAGCTGCGCTCGGTCCGCGGCATCGAGGGCGTCCACCTCGCCATCGGCCTCGCCCAGTGGCGCGCCGGCGACACGGAGTTCACCGCTCCCGTGCTCCTCCGCCCGCTCGCCATCCGCCGCTACGGCCGCGACTTCGAGCTCAAGCTCAAGGGCCAGCCCTACTTCAACCCGCAGCTCGCGCGCGCCCTCAAGCAGCAGTTCGGCATCACGATCGACCCCGAGCAGTTCGTCGAGCTGGCCGTGCAGAACGGCGTCTTCAAGCCGCAGCCGGTCATCGACCAGCTGCGCGGCCTGACCTCGCACCTGCCGTGGTTCGCCGTGCACCCGCGCCTCGTGGTCTCGAGCTTCGCCGACGTGGCGGGCGACATGCTCCGCGACGCCCGGATGCTCGAGCACCCCGTCCTCGACGCCGTCGCCGGGAACCCGGCCGCCAAGCGGGCGCTGCAGCAGTCGCAGAAGGTGGCGTCGATCATCCCGCAGGACGAGCGTCCTCCGGCGACCGACAACCTCCTCCTCGACGCGGACGCCGAGCAGGAGCAGGTGATCGCGAACATCGCGGCCGGCAACTCGCTCGTCGTGAAGACCCTTCCCGGCACGGGCGGCACCCAGACCATCGTCAACGCGATCGGCGCCCTGGCCGCCCAGCACAAGCGCGTGCTGGTCGTCAGCGCCCGCCGGTCGAGCCTCGACAGCATCCACCAGCGCCTGCTCTCGGCGGGCCTGGGCGGCATCGCGGTCGGGCCCCGCACGCTCCGGCGCGACCTCATCCAGTCGATCGGCCGCAACGAGAAGGCGGCGCGCCCCTCCGTCAGCGAGATCGACGACGCCCTGCTCCGGCTGCGGAAGGTGCTGCTCGACTACCGCGGCGCGCTCTCCCGGCGCGACGAGAGCTTCGGCGTCTCGGCGCTGCAGGCCCTCGAGGAGCTCGCCCGCCTCTCGCAGCTGCGGACGCCCCCGTCGACCGCCGCCCGCCTCGACCGCCGCTCCGTCACCGCTCTCGCGCACAGCCGCCCCGAGGCGACCCGGATGCTGATCGAGTCGGCGCGCCTGGGCGAGTTCCGCTACGGCCCGGGCGACTCGCCCTGGTACGGGGCCCAGTTCGACTCCACCGCCGACGCCGAGATCGCCCACGAGCTGGCCAAGCGCCTGCACCTGCGCGACCTGCCGCGCCTGCTCGACCGCGCCCAGGACGTCATCGGCCAGACGCGGATGCGCCCGTTCGAGTCGGTCGCCGAGCTCGGCATCTACCTGCGCCTGCTGCAGGACGTCCGCGAGACGCTGGACAAGTTCCAGCCGGCCGTCTTCGACCGCTCGATCCAGGACCTCATCGTCGCCACCTCGCCGCGCCGCGAGGCCGCCGAGATGTCGTCCACCAACCGCCGGCGCCTGAAGAAGCTCGCCCGCGAGTACCTGCGTCCCGGCGCGCACGTCACCGACCTCAACGCGGCGCTCCGCCGGGTGCAGCAGCAGCGGACGCTGTGGCAGCGCTACGCGGTCGCCGGCACGATCCCCGAGGTCCCGGTCGGCGTCGCCGACGTGCAGGTGGCCTACCAGCAGGTGACCGACCAGCTGAGCCGTCTCGACGAGCCGCTCGGCCGCCGCGGGACGAACCTGCAGCTCGCCTCGCTCCCTCTCGCCGAGCTGGCCTCGATGGTGTCCGGCCTCGCCGAGGACAGCGAGGTGCTGGCCAACCTCCAGGAGCGGACGACCCTCCTCGCCACCCTGCGCGACTGGGGCCTGGACCCGCTGCTCACCGACCTCTCGCGCCGCCACGTGCCGGCCGAGCTGGTCGCGGGCGAGCTGGACCTGGCCTGGTGGCGCTCGGCGCTCGAGATCATGCTGACCGACGAGCGTGCGCTGCTCGGCGGCAACACGAGCGTGCTCGACCGGCTCGAGGCCGACTTCAAGCTCGTCGACGAGGCGCACGCCGCCTCGAGCGCCGAGCTGCTGGCCTGGAAGCTCTCCGAGACCTGGAAGATCGGGCTCGTCGACTGGCCGCAGGAGCGCGACGCGCTGCGCGCGCTGCTGCGCACCGAGGCGGCGACGACCCCTCAGGAGCTGCAGAAGGCGGCTCCGCACCTCTCGCGCGTGCTCGCTCCGGCCTGGCTCGCCTCGCCGTACGAGGTGCACCGCATCGGCACCGAGACGACCTTCGACGCGGTGTTCCTCGTCGACGCCGGGGCGACCACGCTGGCCGAGAACGTCGGAGCGATCCGCCGGGCCAAGCAGGTCGTCGCGTTCGGCGACCCGGTCACGCAGACCCCCACTCCCTTCGGCCTGCGCGTCGACGAGACGCCGGAGTTCGGCTCCACCGCCTCGCGGACCGACGTGGAGGCGCTGCACGCCCAGTCGGCGCTCGCCCGACTCGGCGAGCTGCTCAACACCGTCACGCTCACCCGCAGCTACCGCGCGGGCGGCGAGGACCTGGCCGAGCTGGTCAACCGCCGCTTCTACGGCGGCCGCATCGACTCCCTGCCCTGGGCCGGCTCCTTCCTCGGACACGACTCGCTCCGCTTCCACTACATCGCGAGCGGGCACGGCATGCCCGAGAACGACTCCGGAGCCGTCGAGTCCGTCGACGCCGAGGTCGCGAAGGTGGTCGAGCTGGTGCTCGAGCACGCCGTGATCCGTCCGCGCGAGTCGCTGATGGTCATCACCGCGAGCCCTCGCCACGCCGTGCGGGTGCAGCAGGCGGTGCTGACGGCCTTCGCCAAGCGCACCGACCTGAGCGACTTCATCCTCGGCGATCGGCCCGAGCCCTTCGCCGTCGTGACTCTGGAGCAGTCGGTCGCGCAGAGCCGCGACCGCGTCATCTTCTCGATCGGCTACGGCCGGACGCCCCACGGTCGCCTGCTGTCGAACTTCGGCGCGCTCGCGGAGCCGGGCGGAGAGCGTCTGCTGGCGGTCGGGATGACCCGTGCCCGCCGCTCGATGGACATCGTCTCGTGCTTCCGCCCGGGCGACATCGACGAGTCGCGCATGCGCTACGGCATGGTCGCGCTCGCGCAGGTGCTGCAGGAGGCGGAGGACCGCGTCCAGCCGAGCGACCGCGACGACTACTCGGAGCCGATGCTGGTGGACCTCGCCGCGCGCCTCGAGCGCCGCGGACTCCGGGTCAACATCGGGCACAAGGGCAAGCTGGCCCTCGTCGCCGCGCACGGGACCCGTGCCGTGGTGGTCGAGACCGACCGCGACGTGAGCACGCAGAGCCTGCGCGTGTCGCTGCGCCTGCGTCCGGAGCTGCTGCGCCGGCTGGGCTGGCACTACCTGCGGGTGCACAACTTCGAGCTGTTCGCCGACCCCGAGGCCGTGGCCGCGCGGGTGGCCGGGCTGATCGGTGCGACCGCGGGGGAGGAGCAGACCCCTGCTCCCGCCGCCGGTGAGGCTCCTGCTGCTCCTGCCGCTCCTGCCGCCGCCGCCGCTCCGGCGTCGGGGGAGACGCAGCCCGTCGAGCCGCTGCCGCGCGACTGATCGTGGCGCCGGATCCCGACGCCCCCGCGGGTGCCGACCGCCCGTTGCGGCGCACCCGCGGCGGTCGGCGGGCGACGCTCCCCGCGAAGCCGGGCACCGATCCGTCCCCGCACGACGCTCCGATCGCCGACCCCTCCGCACCGCCCGCTCGCCCCGACACCGGCCCGAACGACGCACGCCTGCGCCAGGACGTCCCCCCGCACTACTGACGTCAGCCGGACCGGCCGGTGATCCGCGAGTCGGCGCTCGACCCGTCGACGACCTCGGACCTCACCCCGCCGCGCCCCGCCTCGACGAGCGAACGCGTCACGCCGCTGTCCGGCGACCGCTCACGTCGGACCCGGCGACGGTGACCGGCTGCTTCCCGTCCGGTGCCTGCGGACGATCGCGTCCGTCCGGTGCCTAGCTGATCGACCGCTTTCCGCCTCATGCCCAGCGATGTCCGATGAAGGCGTGGACACAGGAACGATCAGTCCCCGCCGGAGACGCTGAAGGCCCCGATAGGCGACCTGCCGAGGGTGCAGGTGTCGTCCGAAACGCGTGCCAGCGTTTCGAACGCACTGTTCGCACACCGCTCCACGGAACGCTCTCCATCGGGAAGCCGACCGCGGTCTTCTTCCGCCTCCGGCGGAAGAAGACAGGACAACTCAGTCGACGTGCTTGCCGGAGTTCGCGGTGGTGGCGGTGCCGTTGTTGGCGAGCAGGTCGCGGATGTCGGCGAGGAGCTCGAGCTCGGTGGGGGCCTTGTCCTCCGCGGCGGGGGCGTCGGCGGCCTTCTTGGCGAAGGCAGCGTTCTTGAGGTGGTTGATCGGCAGGACGAACGCGAAGTAGAGGACGAAGGCGACGATCACGAACTGGATCAGGGCCGAGACGACCGAGCCGTAGGCGATGACGGTCGGGTCCTCGCCGTTCTCTCCCGGTCGGATGGGCCAGACCAGGGCCTCGAGGGAGGAGGCGTCGAAGATCACGCCGATGAGCGGGTTGAAGATCCCCGTCACGATCGCGTTGACGATGGTCGTGAAGGCGGCGCCGATGACCACGGCGACAGCCAGGTCGATGACGTTGCCGCGGAGGATGAACTCCTTGAAGCCGTTGATCATGATTGTTCCGTTTCTGCCGTGAGCGGTGGGTGGCGGGTCAGCTCCCGGAGGAGGAACCCGAGGAGGAGGACCCGGAGGAGCCCGAGGACGACGAGGAGGAGGACGATCCGGAGCCCGAGGACCCCGAGCCGGACGAGGAGCCGCCCGAGCCCGATGAACCCGAGGATCCGGAGGAGGAGCCGCCCGATCCCGAGGAGCCCGACGACGAGTCGGATGAGCCGGAGTCGGATGCGCCCGAGCCGGACGAGCCGGCACCCGAGGAGGAGGAGCCGCCCTCGCTCGACTTCCCGCCGGAGCGGGAGTCGGTGCGGTAGAAGCCCGAGCCGTTGAAGGTCACGCCGACCGCGCTGAACACCTTGCGCAGCGCCCCCTGGCAGCTCGGGCACTCGGTGAGCGTGTCGTCGGTGAACTTCTGCTGGATGTCGAAGGCGTTGCCGCACTGCGTGCAGCGGTAGGAGTAGGTGGGCACAGGGGGCTCCTCGGAGGCGGGTGGGGGAGAAGGAGGACGGGGTCAGTGGCGCAGGTCGACGATGCCGGAGGGAGTGACGACTCCGTCGACGGCCTGGTCGTGGACCTCGCTGGGCACCCGGTCGACGAGCTCGCTGTCGAAGACGACGGCGTAGACCGGCGGGCACTTCTCCATCGAGCCGAGGGTCTTGTCGAAGTAGCCGCGCCCCCAGCCCATCCGCATCCCCTGCCGGTCGACGGTGGCGGCCGGGACGACGATGAGGTCGACGTCGTTGATCGCGATGGGGCCGAGCAGCTGCCCGACGGGCTCGGGCATGCCGAACAGGCCCTGGGTCTCGGTGTGGCCGTCGCCGACCGCCCAGTCGAGCAGGCCGTCCTGGCGCGAGACGGGGAAGAGGACGCGGATGCCGTGGCTCTCGGCCCAGCCCAGGAACGGCCGGGTGCTCGGCTCGTCCGGAGCGGAGAGGTAGCACGCGAGGGAGCGGGCCCCCACGCGGGTGGCGAGCTCGATCAGGTGGGCGGTGATCTGCTCCGCGGCCTGGTCGCGAGCGGTCGAGGTCTGCGTGCGGCGGCGCTCGCGCAGCTCGGCGCGCAGCGCCCGCTTCTCGTGCGTGATGTCGGCTGGCATGCGCTCAGTCTAGAACCGGGCCCCGCGCCGGCCTCCGCACGGACGACCCTGAGGGACGCTCGTCCCGGACCGCCCCGGAACGGGGTCCGGCGCCTTCTGTCGCCGGTCCTGGCGCGAAACTCCCGCGACTTCCCCCGCCGCTAGGATGGCGCCCCATGGGCACTCGAATCCGCAAAGCAGTCATCCCCGCCGCAGGTCTCGGCACCCGCTTCCTGCCGGCGACGAAGGCCATCCCCAAGGAGATGCTGCCGGTCGTCGACAAGCCGGCGATCCAGTACGTGGTCGAAGAGGCGGCGGACGCCGGCCTCCAGGACGTGCTCGTGATCATCGGGCGCAACAAGAACGCGCTCGCCAACCACTTCGACTCGGTGCCCGAGCTCGAGCAGAACCTGTCCCAGAAGAAGGACGACAAGAAGCTCGAGCACGTCAAGTACGCCAGCGACCTCGCCGACGTGCACTTCGTCCGCCAGGGCGAGCCGAAGGGCCTCGGCCACGCGGTCTCCCGCGCGCAGCGCCACGTCGGCGACGAGCCCTTCGCCGTGCTCCTCGGCGACGACCTGATCGACGCCCGCGACCCGCTGCTCTCCCGGATGATCGACGTCGCCGAGCAGCGCGACACCACGGTGGTCGCGCTGCTCGAGGTCGACCCCGACCAGATCCACCTCTACGGCTGCGCGGCGGTCGAGGCGACCGACGAGGACGACGTGGTGCGGATCACCGGGCTGGTCGAGAAGCCCTCCAAGGAGGACGCCCCCTCGAACCTCGCGATCATCGGCCGCTACGTGCTGAAGCCCGACGTGTTCGGCGTGCTCGAGCACACCGCTCCGGGCAAGGGCGGCGAGATCCAGCTGACGGACGCGCTGGAGCGCATGGCACAGGACCCGGCCGAGTTCGGCGGCGTCTACGGCGTCGTGTTCCGCGGCCGCCGCTACGACACCGGCGACAAGCTCGACTACATCAAGGCCATCGTGCAGCTCGCCTCCGACCGCGACGACCTCGGCAAGGACCTCAAGCCCTGGCTGAAGGACTTCGTCGCCGGCCTCTGAGCCCCGGCGAGCGCTCCTCCGGAACGGACGGGACCCCCTGCTGCGGCACGGGATCCCGTCCGTTCGTCCGTTCCCCGAGAGCACGGAACGCCGCGGAGTCCAGTCCCCCTCCCGCAGTGCGGCGGAGCAGTAGGGTCGCATCATGCCGCTCCCGATCCCGACGCTCACCGAGGGTCGTGTCACCGTCCGCCCCATCCGCGTGCGCGACGCCCGCCCTCTCGAGCGGGAGCTGATCGCGAACCGGTCGTGGCTGCGCCAGTGGGAGGCGTCCGACCCCCGGGGAGGCGCCGCATTCGACGTGCGCGCCAGCATCCGCTCGCTGCAGCAGAACGCGCGGGCCGGCGGGGGAGTGCCGTTCCTCATCGACTGGGACGGCGAGCTCGCCGGGCAGCTCAACATCTCGAACATCGGGTACGGCTCGCTCTCCTCCGGGTCGATCGGCTACTGGGTGTCCGAGCGCTACGCCGGGCGGGGGATCACTCCGATCGCCGTGGCCCTCGCGGCCGACCACGCCTTCCTCGACCTGGGGCTGCACCGGATCGAGATCTGCATCCGCCCGGAGAACCGGCCGAGCCTGCGCGTGGTCGAGAAGCTCGGCTTCCGCTACGAGGGCCTGCGGCGACGCTTCATCCACATCAACGGCGACTGGCGCGACCACTTCTGCTTCGCCCTCGTGGCGGAGGAGGTGCCCCGCGGCGTGCTCCGCCGCTACCTCGACGGGCAGGTCCCGTCGGAGGTCGGCGTGCCGACCGACGCGGATCTCCGCGCCTCGCGCCGCTCGGGTCTCTCCGGACCCTCCGACGGCGCCGGTGTCCCTCCGACGGGGCCCCGACTGATCCGCGATCCGCACGGACACACCTACCCGTAATGACGGACGGGAGTGCCCGGTGCTCCTAGCGTTGTCCGCATGAGTAGCGACTGGCTGGGCGGGGGCGTCGTCTGGGCGCTCGCCGCCGTTCTGTGGGTCGCCTACCTGATCCCCACGTGGATGCGCAGGCGGTCGTACAACGCGACCGAGCGCAACGCGGTGAGGCTGCAGCAGACGCTGCGGATCCTCGCCGAGACCGCGGAAGTGCCCGAGCACGTGCGTGCGGAGGCGACAGCCCGCGAGGTGGCGCTGCAGCAGCGCCGGCTCCGGGTGACCGAGACACGACGACGAGCCGAAGAGAAGGCACAGGCGATGGAGCTGGCACAGGCGGAGAAGGCGGCGCGCGACGCGCTGCGACGGGCGACCGCGAGCGCACGGCGGAGCACGCGATCGGGGCCCTCGGTCCTGCGCTGGCGCCAGGGCGCCGCGCTGGCCGTGCTGGTCGGGGCGGTCGCCGCGCTGGTCGGGCTCATGATGCTGCCCTTCGGCGGCACGGGTGCGGTGCCGCTCGTCGGCCTGCTCCTCGCCGTCGCGGGGCTCGGCACGCTGATCCTGCTGGCTCCGGGTCGCCGCCGCGCCGCCGCTCCGGCCGCGACAGCGACGACGGCCGCCGCGACCGAGCGCCGGCGCGCCGAGGTCTTCGAGGCCGAGCTCGCCGAGGAGGCGGCGGACGACGCCTCCGAGGAGCTCGCCGAGGACCGTGCGAGCTGGACGCCGCAGCCGCTCCCCAAGCCGCTCTACCTCTCCCGGGGCACGGTGGCCGCCTCCGCGATGGCGTCGATCGACGCCGTGGAGCGCCTGCGCACCGCCGCGGCGGAGGCGGAGCTCGCCCAGCGCGCCGCCGCGACCGCTCCCGAGGTGGCGCCGCTGCGCGTCCCGCGTGCCGCCGCTCCCGCTCCCGAGGCGCCGCGTCCCTCCTCCCGCTTCGCCGCGATGGGCGTCGTGGACGGCGTCGACGCGATCGACCTCGACCAGGCGCTGCAGCGCCGCCGCGGGGCCTGACTCGAGCGCGAGGCGCCTGCTCGTCCGTGCTAGTGTGGACGAGTTGTTCGGGCCGGTGACGGCTCGGAAGGCACGGGTCCGTGGCGCAGTTGGTAGCGCGCTTCGTTCGCAATGAAGAGGTCAGGGGTTCGAATCCCCTCGGATCCACCACCACAGAAGGCCCGCTCGAGAGAGCGGGCCTTCTGCTTTGTGCCGGCGGCCGGATCGGGAACCTCGCCTGTTCGGCGGGTCGACCGCCTCGCGGCCTCGACGCGCTCGTCGGCGGAGAAGTGGTCCGTTCGATCGGCACTCGGTACTAGGCGTCTCCGCCGATCCTGGCTCGACCGCCGAGGACGGCGACTCCTGTCGAGACTCCGGCGACTGCGACCATCGCGACGATGCCCAGTGCCCGGAGCGCGAACGCCTTGTGCTCCGAATCCTTGAGCGCTTCGTCGTCGATCGCTTCTTTGAACAGCCGAAGGACCGAATAGCGGTCCGCCGCGCTCAGGGTGTCACGATCCAGTTCGCGGTTCAGGACGGCGCGGTACTCGGCGAAGGCCCTGTGAACCTTCTTCTGACTCTTCCAGTTGGCTCGAACGGCTGAACTCGCCTGATCTCGCACTTCACTGAACGAGTCGAGGACGAGATTCTTGAAATCCGGGAACTGCTCGACGACCTTCAGGGCGAGCTCCTCGCTCATGTTCGGCAGCTCGGATGTGAACGCGATGAACTTCTCTTTCGACAGATTCCTCCAGGAGTCGATACCGATCCTCTGCTTGAGATCGTCCTCGTTCGAGTAGTCCATGCTGATCCCTCTTCCCTCCACGGCGACGGCCGATCATCGCTTCAGAGTATCGAGGAGGAGCCGTCGGTCCACGTGCTCTCCGGGCGGGAGAGCGCGCGGGCCGGTCGTGCAGGTCCTGACGATCGGGCGCCCGAAGCTGTGGGCCGCTCGCCTCCGTGCGTCCTCCGTGTCCCCCATCCGGGCCGCGCCGGACGGGAGCCGCCCTCCTCCGGTCCGTCAGGGGAGCCGCGGCGACGTACGCTCGCCCCTCGTGCTCTCGCAGCACGCGAGGCACTCGAACGATGGACGACCAGGGGACGGGACGACATGGGGACCACAGCACACAGGGCACGGCGGAGAGCAGCAGGGGTCGGCGCGGGGGCGATCGCGCTCCTGGCGGGGCTCCTGGCGGCACCGCCGGCGCAGGCGTCCGGGACGCAGACGCTGCTCGCGCTCGGCGACTCGATCACGCGCGCGGCCACGACCTGCGGGGTGAACCGCGACTGCGTCGAGAACTCCTGGGCGACGGGATCGGCGCCCGCGGTCGAGTCGATCGCGAGCCGGATGGCGGCGGCGGATCCGCGGACGGCGGTCCGCGCGGTGAACTACGCGAAGTCGGGTGCGGTCATCAGCGGAGTCGAGTCGCGGATCGACGCCGCGGTCGCGGCCGGAGAGGAGCCGGACGTGGTCACGCTGCTGATCGGCGGCAACGACCTCTGCTCGCTGAGCCTCTCGCCCGACTCCCGCGACGGCTACGCGATGACGCCCGCGGCCTCCTTCGCCGCGTCGGCGACCCGGATCCTGCGCTCGATCGGCGAGGAGTGGCCGGAGGCGACGGTGCTCGTCGGCTCGGTCCCGGACATCGAGTCGGAGTGGGAGGCCGTGAAGCCGACGCCGGGCGCCGCGATCTGGGCCTGGGGCGGGGTCTGCCGGACCCAGCGCGGAGTCGACGCCACGACCGGAGCCCCGCTGACCGGCTCGGCCTACACCGCCTCGCTCGCGGCGGCGGAGGACCGGGAGGCCGACTTCAACGAGGCACTCGAATCGGCCTGCGCATCCGCCGCGAACGACTGCGTCTGGGACGGCGGCGCCCTCACGGCGGCTCCGATCTCGCTCGACCAGCTCTCGACGGACGTCGACTACTTCCACCCGAACGTCGCCGGCCAGGCGATGATCGCGGAGGAGCTGTGGACGGCCTGGGGCCTCGGCGACGAACCGGCCCCGACCCCGACCCCGACTCCCACGTCGGCGCCCACCGCGGCTCCTGCTCCGGCACCCGCAGGCTCGCCCGCGCCGTCGCGCGACACCACGGCTCCGAAGACCGTCATCACCGCACCGACGAGCGGATCGACGGTGCGCGGCTCGGTCACCCTGGTCGCCACTGCCAAGGACGACGTCGGCACGACGAAGCTGAGCTTCTGGAGCGGAGCGACGCGGCTGGGCGACGCGACGAGGGCGTCGGACGGCACGTGGCGCCTGACCGTCTCGGCCTCCTCCTACCCGACCGGGCGGTACGCGATCGTCGCGCACGCCTACGACGCCGCGGGAAACCTCGGGCGGAGCGCTTCGATCACCCTCAAGCGCTGAGCGGCTGAGGGGGCCGCCACCGGCCCCCTCAGCCCCGCGCGACGAGCAGCACGTCGGGACGATCCCAGTTCTCGACGGTCTGCAGCACCCAGAAGATCCCGAAGAGGGCGAGCGCGACGGCCTCGCCGAGCAGGAGCCACTGCTCGCCGAGAAGTTCCGCTCCCCGCCCCGTGAGAAGCAGGAGCACCAGCGCCGCATCGACCGCGGCGATCAGCACCGCGAGAACGGCGTAGCAGCGGGAGTAGAAGCGCGGCGTCCCCGGCCCGCTCGCTCCCTCCTCGCCCACCGCGACGGCGTGCAGACCCGCGGTGACGGCGATGAGGAGGAAGAAGACGCCGGCGGCGGCGTAGTGGCCGAGCCGCAGGAACGACGGGAGCGTGCTCCAGGCCGCCAGAGCGACCAGGAGGGCGGCGGCGATCGCGGTGCGGACGAGCGCCCAGCGGTCGAGGACCCGGTCGAGGGCGAGCAGGATCACGGAGGCGACGAGGACGGCCGCGGCCGTGACCAGGTAGGCGGGCAGGGAGGCGGAGACCTCACCCGCGGCCGTCGCGGGAAGGCACGACGCCCCTCCCGCCGGGCACACCGCTCCCTGGAGGCGCTGCAGCTCCTCCGAGGCGAGGGGCACCGGCACGATCGCGATGACCGGCGCCGTCATGCCCGCCAGCAGCAGGAGGAAGCGCCGCACGCTCCTCCCGGCGAGGACGACCAGCGCGACGCCGACCGCGAAGAGCGCCCCGGTGAAGAGGGAGCGGACCGGGGTGTAGTACGAGGCGCTGATCGAGCGCAGCGGGCCTCCGACGACGAGCTGGTGGACGAGGCCGGCCGTGAGGAGCACCACGGCCGCCACCAGGGAGAGGCGGACGTAGCGGTAGGTGCGGAGGGAGGAGACGGCGCCGCCCCCGCCCAGCGCGTCGCCGCGGGCCACCCGGCTACTCCGCGCGCAGGCCGGAGGAGGCGAGGGCGAAGTCGACGTCGATGCGGATCGCGACGCGGAGGGGGTTCGGGCGCGGGGTGCGGTAGCGCTGGGAGTAGAGCTCGACGGCGCGCTGCACGGCGTCCGGCTCCTCCTCGATCGTGGCCGGACCGCCCAGGCTCAGCCACCGGATGCCGTCGACCTGCCCGACCGTCGCGGTGCCGCCCCGCCGGACGTTGAGCACCTTCTGGCTCTCGCGGGAGGTGATGACGCGGACGACGCCGTCCTCGTAGGTGAAGCCCACGGCGACCACGTGCAGGCGGCCCTGGCGGCCGGGGGTGGAGAGGGTGGCCAGGTGGCGCTCGGTGACGAAGGCGAGGCCGTCGGCGCTCAGGATGCTCATCCCGCGAGCGTAGCCGGAGGCGCCGACGCGCTCCTGGGGGCGGACCGCCGGTCAGCCCTCGAGGATCAGCGCCTCGCCCTGGCCGCCTCCGCCGCAGAGCGCGGCGACGCCCAGACCGCCGCCCCGGCGCCGGAGGGCCAGCGCCAGGTGCAGGGCCAGCCGTGCTCCGGAGGCGCCCACAGGGTGGCCGAGCGCGATCGCCCCGCCGTCGAGGTTGACCGCCTCGGGCTCGACGCCGAGATCGTCCGCCGACTGGAGGACGACGGAGGCGAACGCCTCGTTGATCTCGATCAGGTCCAGGTCGGACACCGCTGCACCGCGGCGGCCGAGCGCCCGGAGGATCGCCGCCGACGGCTGTGAATGCAGGGAGTTGTCCGGTCCGGCGACCTGCCCGTGCTCGGCGACGGTCGCGAGCCAGGGCAGTCCGCGCTCGCGGGCCCAGCCGCGGGACACGACGACCAGCGCGGCGGCGCCGTCGGTGATCGGGGACGAGCTGCCCGCGGTGATCGTGCCCTCGGGTGAGAACGCGGGAGCCAGCCGGGCGAGCGTCTCGACCGTGCTGTCCTCCCGGATCCCGTCGTCGGCGGACACGACGAGGTCCGGTCCGCGCCGCTGCGGCAGCGCGACCGGCACGATCTCCTCGGCGAGCACGCCCGTGGACCGTGCCGCGGCGGCCCGCTGGTGCGAGAGCGCGGCGAAGGCGGCCTGGCGCTCGCGGCGGATGCCCCGTGCGGCGTTGCCGTCGTCGGTCACCCTCCCCATCAGGCGGCGGTCGAACGGATCGAGCAGGCCGTCGTGGAGGAGTGCGTCCTCGAGCGGACGCGGACCGACACCCAGGCCCGAGCGGGATCCGAGCAGGAGGTGCGGCGCGTTGGTCATCGACTCCTGCCCTCCGGCGACGACCACCTGCGCCTCGCCGAGCCGGATCATCCGCGCCGCGTCGATCACCGCGGTGAGACCCGACAGGCAGAGCTTGTTGATCGTGACCGCCGGGACGTCCCAGCCCAGACCCGCGAGGACCGCGGCCTGCCGGGCGGGGCCCTGACCGGCTCCGGCCTGGATCACCTGGCCGAGCACGACCGCGTCGACGTCGGCCGCGGAGGCGCCCGAGCGCTCGAGAGCCCCTCGGATCGCAGCGGCGCCGAGCTCGACGCCCGAGAGCGGCGCGAAGGCTCCGGAGAACCGGGCGAACGGGGTGCGGGCGCCCCCCAGGATCACGGGGGTGGTGTCGTCAGTGGACACGGGGACTCCTTCTCGACGGTGAGAGCGGGGGAAGCGGTGGGGAGACGGATGCCGGGAGCCGGCCCGGCTCAGGGAACGAGAAGGATCTTCCCGCGGACGTGGCCGTCCTCGCTGAGCCGGTGCGCCTCTGCGGCCTGCTCGAGCGGGAGGCGCGGACCTGTCGCGACCGCGAAGCGCCCCTCGCTCGCCAGCCGGGCGGCCAGCGGCACCCCCTCGCGGCGGAGGCGCTGCTCCTCCTCGGTCAGCGGCACGGGACTGCCGCCGCTCCAGGCCCGGATGCCCAGCTCTGCCGCACGAGGGCCGGCGACCACCGTTCCGACGTGCTGCGGATCCGCCACCAGCGCGAGCGAGGCGGCGAGCGCCTCGTCCGTCCCGGCCGCGTCGAGCACGCGGTCGACGCCCTCGGGCGCTGCGGCGCGCAGCCGCTCGAGCAGCCCGGGCCCGTAGGCGACCGGCACCGCTCCGAGCGCGCGCAGCGCCTCGTGGTTCGCCGGGCTCGCCGTGGCGATCACCCGGGCTCCGCGGTCGACGGCGAACTGGATCGCCGCCCGTCCTACCGCGCCGGCGCCCGCGTGGACCACGAACGTCGATCCCTCCGCGACGCCGAGCGAGACCACCGCCTGGTAGGCGGTGGAGACCGGGATGCCGAGCGCGGCCGCCTCCTCGAAGCCGAGTCCGTCGGGGAGCGGATCGAGGGAGTCGGGGGAGACCGCGACGGCGGTCGCGTAGGTGCCGGTGGCGCCGCTGACGATGACCCGGTCGCCGACGCTCCAACCGGTCACTCCCGGACCGACGGCGGAGACCACGCCGGAGCCGTCCGACCCGAGCCTCCGCGGACCGTCGAACGGCGGGCTCGGGCGCAGGCCGGAGCGCACCTTCCACTCGATCGGGTTCACACCGGCCGCGCGGACGGCGACCACCACGATTCCGGGCCCCGCCTCGGGCTCCGGCGCCTCGACGGTCTCGAGCACCTCGGGCCCGCCGATCCGCTCGTACTGCACGAACCTCGCCATGTCGTCCTCCTCCTCGCGGGCCACCGCCCGCTCCGGTCGCCTCAGTCCAGCAGACTCTCGCGCACCTGGCGGCGCAGCACCTTGCCGATCAGCGAGGTCGGCAGCTCGTCCACCGGGACGATCCGCCTGGGCACCTTGTAGGGCGTCAGGTGCAGCCGGCAGAAGTCGCGCAGCGCCTCCGGATCCACGGCCGTCCCGGCCCGCAGGACCACGGCCGCGGCGACGCTCTCGCCGCCGTCCTCGCGGGGGAGCCCAACGACGGCCGCGCGCGTCACGTCCGGGTGCGACTCCAGCACTCCCTCGACCTCGGAGGGGGAGACGTTGAAGCCGCCGGTGATGATGAGCTCCTTGGCCCGGTCGACGATCGTGACGAAGCCGTCGGCCGAGACGGTCGCAATGTCGCCCGTGCGCAGCCAGCCGCCGGGGAGGAGGGCCTCGGCCGTCTCCTCCGGCCGCTTCCAGTACCCCTGGAACACCTGCGGCCCCCGGAGCAGGAGCTCGCCGGACTCGCCCGGGCCGCGGTCGACCGACGGATCGGCGGGGTCGACGAGGCGGATCGTCGTGCTGGGGAACGGCACGCCCACCGTGCCGGGCCGGCGGGTCGGGCCGACCGGGTTGCCGAGGGCGACCGGCGAGCTCTCGGTCATGCCGTAGCCCTCGACCAGGAGTCCCCGGCTCGCGCGCTCCCAGCGGTCGACCGTCGCGACCGGCAGGCTCATCGCTCCCGAGATCGCGAAGCGGATGCCGCGCAGGTCGAGCTCGTGGCGCTCGGAGGCGCGGGCCAGCGCGTCGTACACGGGCGGCACCGCGGGGAGGAAGGTGGGCGGCGACGACTTCGCGGCCGCCTTCACGAGGCCGACGTCGAAGGTCGGGAACAGCACGACCTTCGCGCCGATGCTGATCGCGAAGGTCAGGCACAGCGTCAGCCCGTAGGCGTGGAACAGGGGGAGCACCGCGTAGAACGTCTCGTCGCCCTCGCGCAGGCCCGGCACCCAGGCGCGGCCCTGCAGGGCGTTCGCACGGAGGTTCGCGTGCGAGAGGATCGCGCCCTTGGGCGTCCCGGTGGTGCCGCTCGTGTACTGCAGCAGGGCCGTGTCGCCGAGGACCGGGCGGGGGTGCGAGCGCGCGATGCGGCGGTTCTTCAGCAGCGACGCGAAGGGCACCAGGGAGCGGCTGCGGGGGGTCGCGGTCAGCTTCTCGCGCGACCGGCGCACCGACGGCAGGGGGAGCCGGAGCGCCAGGCGCTTGCCGAGCGGGAAGGAGCGGGTGAGGTCGACGGAGACGACGCGCTCGATACCCAGGTCGGCGGGCATGGTCGCGACGACGTCGGCGATCTTGTCCCAGACGACCGCGAACCGGGCGCCGTGGTCCTCGAACTGCCGCCGCAGCTCGCGCGGCGTGTAGAGCGGGTTGTGCTCGACCACGATCGCTCCGAGGCGGAGAGCGGCGTAGAACGCCACCACGTGCTCCGGGCAGTTCGGGAGCACCAGCGCGACGCGGTCGCCGGCGCGCACGCCCAGGCGCCGCAGGCCCTCCGCCGCCCGCGCGACCTGCTCGCCGAGCTCGGCGTAGCTGGTCTCGGCACCGAAGAACTCGAGCGCGGTGCCGCGGCGGTACCGCGCGACCGAGTCCTCGAGCAGGTCGACGAGGGTCTGGGTGGGAGGGTCGATCTCGGCGGGCACGCCCTCCGCGTAGGAGGTCAGCCACGGCTTCGTCGCCAGGTTCGAGGATCCGGAGGTCACGGGCCGAGTATCGGGCACCCGCCTCCGCACTTCCTCCGAGGCGCGCGGAGGGGGTGCCGCACTGGGCGCGGGAGCGGCAGGCTGGCGGCATGAGCGCAGCCATCGACCTCCTCCGCGACGCCTTCGGCCGGGTGCACGAGAACGTGCACGCCGTCCTCGACGACAGCACCCCCGATCAGCTCGCGTTCCGCGCGGACGCCCGCTCGAACTCGCCCGCCTGGCTCGTCTGGCATCTCGTCCGGGTGCAGGACGACCACCTCGCCCCGCTCGCCGGCCACGAGCAGGTGTGGACGGCCGACGGCTTCCACGGCCGGTCCGGCCTGCCCTTCGGGCCCGACGAGACCGGCTACGGGCAGGAGCCGGCCGAGGTGGCGGCGCTCGCCGCGGTGCCGGCCGCGCTGCTCGCGGAGTACGCCGACGCCGTGCACCGGCAGACGCTCGCCCTCCTCGACACGCTCGGCGACGAGGACCTCGAGCGCGTCGTCGACGAGCAGTGGGATCCGCCGGTGACCCTCGGGGTGCGGCTGGTCTCGGTGATCGACGACGACACGCAGCACGTCGGCCAGGCCGCGTACGCGAAGGGTCTCGCCGAGCGCTCGGCGCGCTGAGCCCGGCCTCTACGCTGGCGGGATGCGCGCGCTCCGGACCCTGCCCGCGAGCGCGGTCCTCGCCCTCGCCACCGCGCTGACCCTCGTCGGCTCCTGGATCCCCTCCTACTGGAACGACGAGGCCGCGACCCTCCGCCTGGCGCGGCTCCCGGTGGGCGAGCTCCTCGCCTTCGTGCAGGAGAAGGACGCGGTGCACCTGGTCTACGGCCTGCTGATGCACGGCTGGATCGCGATCGCCGGGGAGTCGGAGCTCGCGGTGCGCGCGCCGTCCGCTCTCGCCACGGGAGCGGCGGCGGCGGGCGTCGTCGTCCTGCTGCGATCGTTCGACCGGCCCCGGGCGGCACTCCTCGCCGCCGCGGTGCTCGTGCTGCTCCCGCGGTCCTCGTTCTCGGGGACCGAGGCGCGATCCTCCGCTCTGGCCACCGCGCTCGTGGTGGGGGCGGCGGTCCTCGTCGTGCGGGCGGCCCGCTCCGGAGGCGCCCTGCGCTGGACCGCGTTCGCGGCCGTCGCAGGTCTGGCGAACGCCGTGTTCCTCTACTCCGTGCTGGTGCTGCCGGCTCTCGTCGCGCTCGCCGCGGCCGCGGCGCCCCGGGGTGCCGTGCGGGCTCTCCCGGCGAGCGCCCTCTCTGCACTGGGCGCCGTGCCGGTGCTGCTCCTCGCCGCCGGGCAGAGCGGCCAGGTCGGCTGGCTCCGCTCGCAGCCGGTTACCGCGTTCACCGTCCTGGTCGAGCCGTTCTTCGGATCCGCGTGGTGGCTGGCCGGGATCGCCGTCGCGCTCCTCGCGGTCGCCGCGGTGCGGGGCGGCCTGCGCGGGCCGCTCCTGCCGGCCCTCGTCCTCTGGATCGTGCTGCCGACCGCGGTGCTGGTGCTCGGGACCCTCCTCGTCGAGCCGATGTTCACCCCGCGCTACCTCGCGTCGAGCACGCCCGCTCTCGCGGTCCTCCTCGGCCTCGCGCTCGACTCGTTCAGGGCCCGGACGGGCGTCGCCCTCCTCGCCCTGATCGCGGTGGCCGCCCTGCCGGTCCTCGTGCAGATGCGCACGGTCACCGGGAAGCCGGCCGGGCAGGACCTCCGCGGTCTGGCGGCCGCCGTCGAGGAGCGGGCCCGTTCGGGCGACGCCGTCCTCCTCGGCTCCTCCGGGACGGTCTCGCTCCGGCCCCGCCTGGCGCTCGCCGCCTACCCGGAGGCGTTCGCGGGCGTGGACGATGTCGCCCTCGCCGCTCCGTACAGGACGACGGGCACGTATTCGGACGTCCTGCTGGAGGGCGAGGCGCTGCGCGCCGCGCTCGCCGGGGAGGACCGGGTCTGGCAGGCGCTGCCGGAGGGCGAGGCGGACGCGGTGCTCGCGGAGGCGGGGTTCGTCGCGCGCGAGCGGATCCGGGTGCCGACGACCGTGCTGACGCTGTGGGAGCGTCCGGAGGGCCGCTGATCCGGAGCGCTCGGGGCGTCGCAGCCCCGGAGTGGAGAGACGCCGGAGTGCCCGGAGCCCCGCCGACGGTGTGCCGCTACCCTTGTCCCCGGCGCCGTCGCAGAGCGGTGGCGTCCGCGGAGCGAGGACCGCGCCACCGAGAGGACCCGAACGTGACGTTGCCCGAGACCACCACCACCGCCATCGCGAAGCGGAAGGGGCGCGACGTCGCCCCCGAGATCGCGCGCTCCTGGCTGCTGGTGAACGCCACCCGCACCGAGACGTTCGACGCCGCGCACGCGTCCCGCGCCGACCAGATCGTCCTCGACATCGAGGACGCGGTCGACCCCAAGGCGAAGCCCGACGCGCGGACCGACGTCGCGGAGTGGCTGACCGGCGAGAAGCGCGCCTGGGTCCGCATCAACGACCACTCCACCCCGTTCTGGTCCGACGACGTCGACGCGCTGAAGGGCCTGCCCGGCCTCGCCGGCGTCATGCTCGCCAAGACCGAGGCCGCTGAGCACGTCACCGAGACCTTCGACCGCCTCGGCGGCTCCACCCCGGTGCTCGCCCTGGTCGAGTCCGCCCTCGGCATCGAGGAGGCGGTCTCGATCGCCCGCGCCCGCGGCACCTTCCGCCTCGCGTTCGGCAGCGGCGACTACCGCCGCGACACCGGCACCAGCGCCGACGATCTCGCGATGGCCTACCCGCGCTCGCGCCTGGTCGTCGCCTCGCGCATCGGCGACCTGCCCGGCCCGATCGACGGACCGACCGTCTCGAACAGCCACCCCGTGCTGCGCGAGCAGTCCGCGCTCACGGTCTCGCTCGGCCTCACCGGGAAGCTCTGCCTCGACACCGAGCAGCTCGCCGTGATCAACGAGGTCATCAGCCCGACGCCGTCCGACGTCGCCTGGGCCCGCGACTTCCTCGACGACTTCGAGGCCCGCGGCCGCGTCATCCGCGACGGCAGCGACCTGCCCCGGCTGGGCCGCGCCAAGAAGATCGACAAGCTGGCCACGGCGTTCGGCGTCAACCCGCTGTGATCCGTCGCGGGGAGGGCGCCTCCGCGGCACACTGAGGGAGCCGCGGAGACCCTCCCGCGCAGGACGGAGACTCCGATGGGCGTGGTCAGCACCTTCCTCTGGTTCGACGACGGCGCAGGGGAGGCGGCGCGTTTCTACACGGAGCTGGTGCCGAACTCGCGGATCACCGGAAGCCAGGTGCTGCCGGAGGGCTCTCCGTCGCCCGGCGAGGTGCTGTCGGTGACGTTCGAGCTCGACGGGCAGCGGTTCCAGGCGATCAACGCCGGGCCGCGGTTCCCGTTCACCGAGGCCGTCTCGATCGTCGTGACCGTCGGCGACCAGTCCGAGCTCGACCGGCTGTGGGACGCCCTGATCGCGGACGGCGGCGAGGAGAGCCGGTGCGGCTGGCTCCGCGACCGCTGGGGGCTGTCCTGGCAGATCGTGCCGGAGGTCCTCCCGCGTCTGTTCGGAGGCGCCGACCCCGAGGCGTCCGCGCGCGCTCTGCAGGCGATGCTCGCGATGAGCCGCCTCGACATCGCGGAGCTGGAGCGGGCCCATGCCGGCGCGTGACTCCGCCCGCCCGCGCCGCTCGACCTCGCTGCGGCGCGCGTACCTCCGCGACTACCGCTACGCCTACGGCTCGCGCTTCGTGCACCTGCGGGAGGGCTGGGACGTGTCGCGGTACGCGTCCGGCGACGGCGCTCCGGTGCTGCTCATCCCCGGGATCTACGAGACGTGGCAGTTCCTCCAGCCCATCGCCGAGAGGCTGCACGCGGCGGGCCATCCGATCCACGTGCTGCCCGCGCTCGGCTACAACACGCGGCCGATCGTCGCGTCGGCCGGACTCGGCCAGGACTACCTGCGCGAGCACGATCTGCGCGGAGTCGTCGTCGTCGCGCACAGCAAGGGCGGCCTGATCGGCAAGCACATGATGGTCGTCGACGACCGCGAGGACGGGCGGATCGAGCGCATGATCGCCGTCTCGACCCCGTTCAACGGCTCGTCGCTCGCACGGATCGCCCCGGCGCGGGCGCTCCGGGAGTTCGCGCCCCACCGCCCGCTGATCCGAACCCTGCTGGCCGAGCGCGAGGCCGACGCGCGCATCACGTCGATCTACGGGATGCGCGACCAGTACATCCCCGGAGGGAGCCGCCTCGCCGGGGCGCGCGAGAACATCGCGGTCTCGGTGGTCGGCCACTTCGCGCTGCTCTCGAGCCCGAAGGTGCTCGACCTCATCGCGGCCCGGGTCTGAGGCCGGACCGGATCCGCTGGGCTCGCCGCCCGCGTGAGGCGCCTGCCGTGCGGCGCGACCTCGACCGGAGGACGGCCGCCTCAGCGAAGGGCCGAGCCGCCCGCCGCGCTCAGGACCAGGGAGTGAGCAGCACGAGCGGGATCTGCCGCTCGGTCTTCGTCTGGTACTCGGCGTAGTCCGGCCACGCGGCGACCGCGCGCTCCCACCAGGCCGCGCGCAGATCGCCCTCGAGCACGCTCGCGGCGTAGTCCTTCTTCACGGGCCCGTCCTGCAGCTCGACGTGCGGCTCCTTGAGCATGTTGCCGTACCAGACGGGGTGCTCGGGCGCGCCGCCCTTGGACGCGACGACCACGTACTCGCCCTCGTGCTCGACGCGCATCAGCGCGGTCTTGCGGAGCTTCCCGCTCTTCGAGCCGACGGTGGTCAGGACGATGATGGGGTGGCCGCGGAGGAGGTTCCCCTCGGCTCCGCCGGTCCGCTCGTAGAGCTCCGCCTGCTCGCGGGCCCACTCGGACGTGCTGGGTTCGTACTCTCCGGTCAGCGGCATGCCTCCGATCGTACGGCCGCGGCGGCCCCGGTGGCCGACCCGTGTGCAGGAGGATGGAGCGGTGTTCTCCGCAGACCCGTTCGACCGAGCCCGTATCGCCCTCCTGCGCGACGACCTGATCCGCGCCCGCTACGGCGTGGACGCCGTGCGGGGGCTCTGGGGCGACGAAGCGGCCGAGGCGCTGCACCGCGGCGATCGGGTCCCCGCCCGCCGCGCCCTCGAGCGCAGCGGCGACCACGACGCGCTGGCCACCCTCGCCCGCCTGTTCCTCCTGGCCGATCCCGTCTCGGCCGACGACGCGGACGAGGCGTTCGGCGCTCTCGCGCTGGAGGGGGCGGTGGAGCTCGGCCTGGTGCGCGTCGAGGCCGGAGCCGTCGTCACCGCGGCCCTCGACCTGCGCCCCTACGACGTGGTCGACCAGCGCGGCGCGGCCTCCTGGTGGATCGCCTCCGACCTCGGGGAGCTCGCCCTCGGCCGCGCGCTCGACGAGGACCACGTGCTCGGCGTCGGCGGCGCGAGCCTCACGCTGACCGGCCTGATGATCCAGCGACCCGTCGGCCGCGTGCTCGACCTGGGGACCGGCTGCGGGATCCAGGCGCTGCACGCCTCCCGCCACGCCGAGCAGGTGGTCGCCACCGACATCTCCGAGCGCGCGCTCGCGCTCGCCTCCTTCACCGCGGCGCTCAACGGGATCGAGAACATCGAGTTCCGCCTCGGCAGCCTCTACGAGCCGGTCGCGGGGGAGCGCTTCGACCACATCGTCACGAACCCGCCGTTCGTCATCACGCCGCGAGTCGAGGGCGTCCCCTCCTACGAGTACCGCGACGGCGGGCTGGAGGGCGACGAGATCGTGCGCCGCGTGATCCTCGGAGCAGCCGAGCACCTGGTGCCCGGCGGTGTCGCGCAGCTCCTGGGGAACTGGGAGTACCGGGAGGGCGCGGACGCCTTCGACCGGATCGCGGACTGGCTCGCCGACGCCCGCAGCCCGCTGGAGCAGGCGCTCGAGGCGGGGCCCGAGGGGCTCGACGCCTGGATGGGCGGGACCGCCTCTCCGCTGGACGTCTGGGTCGTGGAGCGCGAGCGTCAGGATCCGGCGGTCTACGCCGAGACCTGGATCCGGGACGGCGGCACGACTCGCGGCCCCGCGTTCGACGCGCTGGTCGACGCCTGGCTGACCGACTTCGAGCGGCGCGGGGTGACCGGCGTCGGCTTCGGCTACGTCACGCTCCGCCTGCCCGAGCAGCCCCGCCCGCCGATCCGCCGCCTCGAGCGGATCACCACGCCGGTGGCGACCGCGGGCCTGGGCGGCCACCTCGCCGCCTGCCTCGACGCGGCCGAGGCCCTCGCGTCGATCGACGATCGCGCTCTGGCGGGTCTCGCCCTGGTCGTCGCCGGAGACGTCACGGAGGAGCGGCACTACTGGCCGGGCAACGACGATCCGACGGTGCTGCGGCTGCGCCAGGGCGGCGGCTTCGCCCGGGTCGAGGAGGTCGACACGGCGCTCGCCGCCGTGGTCGGCGCCTGCGACGGCGAGCTCACGGTGGCGGCGATCGCGGCGGCGGTCGCCTCGCTCCTCCAGGTCGAGGAGGAGGCGGTGTCCGACTCGGTGCTGCCGCGGGTGCGCGAGCTGGTGGCGACGGGGCTGCTGCGGCTGCCCCAGGGGGAACGCGGCTAGAAGAGGGTGGCGGAGTCCTCGACGGGGGGCGCAGCGGCCGCGGCAGGCGCGGCGGCGGCCGTCGGCCATCCGGGTCCGGCGTCGACGGGCTGCCGGCGCTGGTAGGCGGTCGCGGCGCTCCGGGCGCGGACGTCGGCGGCTTCGTTCATCCGGTGGTTGGCGTGCCCCTTCACCCACTCGAAGGTGACCGCCCGGCCCTGCAGCTCCTCGTCGAGCGCCTTGATGATCTCGACGTTCATCACCGGCTTGCCGTCGGCCTTGCGCCAGCCCTTCCGCTTCCAGCCCGGCAGCCACTCGGTGCAGGCCTTGATGGCGTACTGGCTGTCGCAGAGGATGTGCAGCGGCTCCTCCTCCTGCGCGGTCGCGCGCAGCAGCTCGAGCACCGCGGTGAGCTCGCCGATGTTGTTCGTGCCGTGCGACCAGCCGCCCGCGGCCCAGCGCTCGTCGTCGACGTACCAGGCCCAGCCGGCGGGGCCGGGGTTGCCCAGTGCGGACCCGTCTGCGGCGGCGATGATGCTCACGTGCGTCTCTCCTCGTGCTCTCGGTGCTCGCGCCGGTGCGGCGCCCTCCGAGGGTAGTCGGCGGGCGGGGCGGTCCGCGGCGCGCGGCGCGGAGTCAGGCGGAGGAGGAGCGGCGCGCGATCGTCACGCGCGTCGAGTACGGCATCGCGACGGTCCCGCTCCCGCCCGACTCCTCGTCCACCACGGCGTCGACCGCCGCGAGGACCGCGGCGCGCTCCTCGTCGGGCATCGCGATGACGGAGCTGCGGGACGCGAACATGTCCCGCACCCCGGCTCGGTCCAGCTCGAAGGACCACTCGAAGGCCGCGAACGCCACCCGCTCGAGAGCGGAGCCGAGCGGCGGCCGGAGTGTCTCGAAGCGCTCGGCGGTGGAGGCTCCGGCGACCTCGCCGAGCCGGCGCACCCAGGGGACCGACTCGTCGCGGATGTTCCACACCAGCGCGAGCACGCCCTCCGGCACCAGGACGCGGGCGACTTCGGCTCCCGCGCGCTCGGCGTCGACCCAGTGCCACGACTGCGCGGCGGTGACGAGCTCCGCGGAGGAGTCCGCGGCGGGGATCGCCTCGGCCGTCCCCTCCTCGGGGCGGACCCCCGGCAGATTCGAGGCGAGCCGCGCGAGCATCTCCGCGTCGGGCTCGACCGCGGTCACGGCGAGGCCGCGGGACGCGAGCGACGCGGTGAACTTGCCCGTTCCCGCGCCGAGGTCCACCGCGCGCAGCCGATCGGAGGCGTCGGCTCCCGCCGCGCGGGCCCGCTCCGGGACGAAGGCGCCCGCCACTGGCGCGGGGGCGTGCCCCACGATCCAGTCGACGGCGTCGTCGGGGTAGCCGGGCCGCCCGCGGTCGTAGGCGTCGACCGCGCTGCCGAAGGAGCGTCCGAGGCCGCTCATCGCTTCTCCGCCGCTCGCGCGAGCACGTCCACCGCGTAGCCGTAGCCGGCGATCCCCGCGCCGACGATCACGGCGATCGCGACGTCCGAGAGGTAGGAGTGCTGCCGGAACGGCTCGCGCCGGTGCACGTTGCTCACGTGGACCTCGACCATCGGCAGCTCGGTCGCGAGGACGGCGTCGCGGATCGCGATCGACGTGTGCGTGTACGCCCCGGCGTTGAGCACCACTCCCGAGACGGAGCCGCGAGCCGCGTGCAGCCGGTCGACGATCGCGCCCTCCGAGCTGCTCTGGAAGGTCTCGACCGTGAAGCCGTGCCGCTCGGCCGCCTCCGCCGCCAGCGCCTCGGCGTCGACGAGGGTGTCCGAGCCGTAGAGCTCGGGCTCGCGGGTGCCGAGCAGGTTCAGGTTCGGGCCGTTGAGGACGAGGATCGGCAGCTTCACGCTCCGACCCTAGCGCCGGCCGTCCCCGCGAGCGGGAGCGGCGGCAGCGCCGCGCGCAGGAGGATCAGCTCGCGCGCATGGGCGTCCAGACGCCGGTCCTCCTCGGTCCGCAGCTCGAGAGGCGGGACCGGCTCGGCCGCCCCGTCGGCGCCCCGCACCACGAAGACGCTCCGGCACTGCGTGGTCAGCTCCAGCTCGCCGGTCCGCGGGTCCCCGGAGCGCACGTGCACCGCCAGGTGCATGCTCCGGGCGCTCGTGTGGATGAGGCGCGCCTCCACCTCGACGAGGTGCCCGATGCGCACCGGACGGTAGAAGTGGATCCCGCCGGAGTAGACGGCCACCGCGTCGCGGCCGGTCCAGCGCTGCGCGACCGCGTCGGCCGCCTCGTCGATCCAGCGCATCACGATCCCGCCGTGGGCGTTGCCGCCCCAGTTGACGTCGCCCGGCGCCGCGAGGAAGCGGAACACGATCCGCGGACCGGTGCCCTCCTCGGTGTACTCCTGGGCGCGCATCACGTCGTGCAGCCGTCGGCGGCCCTCGATGCGCGCGGCGGCGCCCTCGGCGAGGGACAGGTCCTCGATCGAGCGGGGCCGCCACTCCGGGACCGACCGCGGCCTCTTCTCGTCGTCGACGGCCACGAACACGAGGAGGCAGTGCGTGGCGTCCTCGTAGAGGCCGGTCCGCGGATCCGCCTGCGCGACCTGCACCAGCACGTGCATGCTCGTGCGCCCGGTGTGGATGACGCGGGCGGTCGCCTCGATCAGGTTGCCGACCGAGATGGGCCGGGTGAAGTGGACGTTGCCGACGTACGCCGTCACGCAGTAGCCGCCGCTCCAGCCCACGGCGCAGGCGTAGCCGGCCTTGTCGATCCACTCGAGGACGCGGCCGGCCTGGGCGCTGCGGCCGTCGGCGGTGGCGTCCTGCGGGGCGGCGAGGAAGCGGAGCGTGATGCGGTCGGTCATGGTGCCCGTCGTCGTGGGAGCGGAAGGGGGGAGTGGACCCGCGGGGGTGCGAGGAAAGGGGGATGATCCGCCCGCGGGCCACAGGGGTGTCCGGCAGGAGCCGGCTCGGTCAGGGGGATCAGGCCGCCAGCGGCAGCTTCTCGGCGAGGAGCCGGAGCCGCAGGGCCTGGAGCTCGGCGGACAGCTCGGGCGGCAGCCGGTCGCCGAACCGCGTGAAGAATTCCTCCGTGAGCGCGCACTCCTCCAGCCACGCCTCCACCGGGACGGAGAACAGCTCCTCCTTCTGGGCCGCGGAGAGCAGGAGCCCGTGCGTGTTGATCGCGACCGGCAGGTCGCCGAGGGGGCTCCGCCGCGCCTCCGCCAGCCCCTCCAGGCGGCGGACGAGCCACTGCAGCACCCGCGCGTTCTCGCCGAAGCCGGGCCAGAGGAACTCGCCGTCCGCGTCCTTCCGGAACCAGTTGACCTGGAACACGGCCGGCGCCGCATCGCCGAGCTCGGCGCCGATCGCGAGCCAGTGCGCGAAGTAGTCGGCCATGTTGTAGCCGCAGAAGGGGAGCATCGCGAACGGATCGCGGCGCAGCTCCCCGACCGTGCCCTCCGCGGCCGCGGTCTTCTCGGAGGCGACGGTCGCACCCAGGAAGACGCCGTGCTGCCACGAGGTGGCCTGCGTGACCAGCGGGACGTTGCTCGCCCGTCGGCCACCGAAGACGATCGCGTCCAGCGGCACGCCTTCGTGGGCGTCCCAGTCGGCGGAGAGCGACGGGCACTGCGCGGCCGGCGCGGTGAAGCGGGAGTTGGGGTGCGCGGCGGGCGTGCCGGACGCCGGCGTCCACGGCTGCCCGCGCCAGTCGGTCAGCCGCTCCGGGACCTCGTCGGTCAGGCCCTCCCACCACACGTCGCCGTCCTCGCGGAGCGCGACGTTGGTGAAGATCGTGTTGCCCCAGAGCGTCTGCACGGCGTTCGGGTTCGAGCTCTCCCCGGTGCCGGGAGCGACGCCGAAGAAGCCCGTCTCGGGGTTCATCGCCCAGAGGCGTCCGTCCTCCCCGCGGCGCATCCAGGTGATGTCGTCGCCCAGCGTCTCGACCCGCCAGCCGGGGATCGCGGGCTGCATCATCGCGAGGTTGGTCTTGCCGCACGCGCTCGGGAAGGCGGCGGCGACGTGGTAGCGCCGTCCCTCGGGCGAGACGATGCGGATCAGCAGCATGTGCTCGGCGAGCCAGCCCTCCTCGCGCCCCATCGCCGAGGCGATGCGCAGGGCGAAGCACTTCTTCGCCAGCAGGGCGTTGCCGCCGTAGCCGGAGCCGTACGAGACGATCTCGCGCGTCTCCGGGAACTGGGTGATGTACTTCACGGGGCTGCACGGCCAGGCGACGTCCTCGCGGGTGACGCCGTCCGCGTCGCGGAGGGGCATCCCCACGGTGTGCACGCCGCGGACGAACGGGGTCTCCTCGGTGAAGGCGGCCAGCGGCTCGGAGCCCACGCGCGCCATGATCCGCAGGTTCAGCACCGCGTAGGCCGAGTCGGTGACCTGGACGCCCAGCTGCGAGAGCGGACCGCCGACGGGCCCCATCGAGAACGGGACGACGTACATCGTCCGTCCGCGCATCGCTCCGTCGAGGAGGGGAGCGAGCTCGGCCCTCATCGCGGCGGGCTCGCGCCAGTTGTTGGTCGGTCCCGCGTCGGCCTCGTCGGTCGTGCAGATGAAGGTGCGGTCCTCGACCCGGGCGACGTCGTCCGGGTCGGTGCGGGCCAGGAACGAGCCGGGCCGCCACTCCGGATTGAGCGGGAGGAGCGTGCCGGAGGCGACGAGCCGCTCGGTCAGGCGGTACCACTCCGCGGGCGAGCCGTCGCTCCACTCGATCACGTCGGGCTGGAGGATCGCGGCGGTCTCGCGCACCCAGCGGCGGAGGGCGAGGGGCGCCGGCGGCACGACGGGCGCGGGGACGGACGTCGGCGCGGTCATGGTGCTCGGCTCGAGTCGGACGGTGTTGCTGTAGATGCTCATGCTGGCTCCGCTTTCGGTGGTCGTCGTCGACGGGGGTGGGGAGTCGCCGGCCGCAGCCGGGAAGAGGCCGGCCGGGGCGGGAGGGGCGCTCAGTGGCGCCTGAAGCCAGGATGGAGGAGGATCAGGAGGTATTCCCGGCGCTCAGGCGGTCAAGAAACCGCGTTTTTGCGCTTCCGTCACAACCGACCGCTGGAGCTCGCCGTGACCGATCCCTCGACACCCGCCCCAGGCTCCGACGCCGTGCTGCTCGGGCAGCGCCTGCGCCACTTCCGCACCCGGCGCGGACTGACCCTCGGGCAGCTCGCCGAGCGCGTCGACGTGTCGGGGAGCCAGCTCTCGCTGATCGAGACGGGCCGCCGCGAGCCGCGCCTCTCCCTCCTGCAGCGCCTCGCGGCCGCGCTCGGCGTCGAGCTGGCGGCGCTGCTCTCGGACGAGCCGCCGAGCGAGCGGGCCGCGCTCGAGATCGAGCTGGCGCGCGTGCAGAAGGGATCGCTGTACCGCTCGCTCGGCCTGCCCGAGTTCAAGGTCAACAAGGGGCTGAGCACGCCCGTGCTGGAGGCGTTCCTCGGCGTCTACCGCGAGCTCGCCCGTCGCCGGAGCGAGGCGAGTGCCACACCGGAGGAGGCGCGCCGGGCCAACACCGCCCAGCGGCTCCAGCTGCGCGAGCGCAGCTCCTACCTGCCCGAGATCGAGGAGGTGGCGGGCGAGATGCTCCGCACCGTCGGGCACCGCGGAGGAGCACTGACCCACAGCTCCGTCTCGAAGATGGCCCGGCACCTCGGCTTCGAGATCATCCACGTCGGCGACCTGCCGCACTCCGCCCGCTCGGTGATCGACCTCGCGAACGGCAGGATCTACCTCCCGCCCGCCTCGATCCCCGGGGGCCACGGCCTGCGGGCGCTGGCGCTGCAGGCGATGGCGCACCGCCTCCTCGGGCACGAGCGGCCGGTGACCTACGCCGACTTCCTCCGCCAGCGCCTCGAGATCAACTACTTCGCCGCCGCGTGCCTGATGCCGCTGGAGCCGGCGGTCGCGTTCCTCCAGGAGGCGAAGCGCGAGCGGGACATCTCGGTGGAGGACTTCCGCGACGGCTTCGGCGTCACCCACGAGGCCGCCGCCCTGCGCTTCACGAACCTGCTCACCTCGCACCTCGACATCCGGATGCACTTCCTGCGGGTGCTGGGAGACGGCTCGATCCAGAAGGCCTACGAGAACGACGGGCTGCCGCTGCCGACCGACGTCACCGGGGCCGTCGAGGGCCAGGTCGTCTGCCGCTACTGGTCGGCGCGCTCCGCGTTCACCCGGACCAACCGGACGACGGAGTACTACCAGTACGTCGACACTCCGGCGGGCACCTTCTGGTCGGCGTCGCAGACCGGCACGACCGCCACCGAGGAGTTCTCGATCACCGTGGGCGTCCCGTTCGCCGAGGCCCGCTTCTTCCGAGGCCGCGACACCGACCGCCGCGAGCTCTCCCGCTGCCCCGACGAGTCCTGCTGCCGACGCGCCCCGTCGGAGCTCGCCGCGCGCTGGGACGGCAACGCCTGGCCGAGCGCGCGCCTGCACGCGCACGTGCTCGCGCCGCTGCCGTCGGGGACCTTCCCCGGCATCGACGACGCCGAGGTCTACGAGTTCCTCGACGCGCACGCTCGCGAGTCCTGACCGCTCCCGCGAGACGCCGCTCCGGTGCGCCTGGGTCGGCGTGCCGCGTACCCGAGCGCGTCCCGCGGAAGGGCGGGAGTCGTCAGTCCGAGATGAGGGCGCGGGCCGTTCCCTCGTCGAGGATGAGGTCGGTGATGAGGCCGGCCGCCAGGGCGCCGCGCAGGCCCGGCAGCTTCGAGGCGCCCGACACGACGCAGATCCGGCGCGACGCGCGGCGCACGGTGGAGAGGTCCGGACCGCTTGCACGTTCGTTCATGGGGATGTCGTCCCAGCTGCCGTCGGACCGGTAGAACACCGTCGCGACGTCGCCGACGACCCCGGAGCCGCTGAGCGAGGTGAAGTCGCTCGGCTCCAGGTAGCCGCCGATGTAGACCTTCGAGGGGACCGCCGCGAACGGCGACCCGAGCCCGAACAGCGCCACGTCCATCCGCTGCTGCAGCTCCAGGACCCGTCGGGTGGAGCGCTCGCGCCACACCGCCTGCTTGGTGGTCGGGTCGTCGAAGAACGCCGGCACCGGGAACTGCTGGACCTTCGCCGCGTAGGCGTCACCGAAGCGGCGGAGGATCTCGCTCGAGTAGTTGATGCCCGTGGTCTCGGTGTTGCCGGCGCCGTTCAGCTGCACGATCTGCGTGTTGTGCGTCTCCTTGGCGATCAGGTGGCGGCTGATCGCGCTCATCGTGGAGCCCCAGGCGATGCCGACGATCATGTTCGAGTCGATGAACTGCCCGAGGATCCTCGCTGCGGACAGGGCGACCCGCTCGAGCCGGTCGATCTCGCTGGTGTGGTCCGGCACCGGCACGATGTGCGCCGTGATGTCGAAGTGGGACCGCACCTCGGCCGAGAGGGCGCTCGCCCGGTCGAGGGGGGAGCGGATCTGGATGTCGACCAGGCCGGTCGCGCGGGCGTGCGAGAGCAGGCGCGAGACGGAGGAGCGCGACGTGTGCAGCTCGTGCGCGATCGCGTCCATCGTCAGATCCTGCATGTAGTACAGCTGGGCCGCACGAAGCGCGTCCCGCGTCTTGTCGGGATGGGTCGCGTGGGTCGTCTCGTCGAGTTCGACGACCGGTCTCACCGGGGTCATAGCGCTCCCTGCACGGATTTCCACCCGTCTTGACCGGATGTGTTGTCGGGTCAAGGATGGCTGTATTCCTCCGCGAAATCAATCGGTCATCTCCCCGGTGCACGCTGGTGCGGAGGCCTCGACGACACCCCTACGACACGAAGGCGAGTACGAAGTGGCACAGTCCGACGGAACTCCCGGAAACTCCGCTCTGCGCGAGAGCGTCGCTGCTCTCCGCGACAACCCCCGCGCCACGGTCCTGGTCATCGGCGGTGGCATCAACGGCATCGGGACCTTCCGCGAGCTCGCGCTCAACGGCGTCGACGTCGCCCTCGTCGAGCGCGGCGACTACGTCTCCGGTGCCTCGAGCGCCTCGAGCCACATGATCCACGGCGGCATCCGCTACCTCGAGAACGGCGAGTTCCGACTCGTCAACGAGGGCGTGCACGAGCGCAACGGCCTGCTGAAGATCGCTCCCCATTACGTGAAGCCGCTGCAGACGACGATCCCGATCTACTCGACGTTCTCGGGCATCCTCGCGGCTCCGCTGCGCTTCCTGACCCACAAGTCGGGCAAGCCGCAGGAGCGCGGTGCGCTGCTGATCAAGGTCGGCCTCACGATGTACGACTTCTTCTCCCGCGACGGCGGCACGGTCCCGCGCCACCAGTTCCACGGGCGCAAGCGCTCGCTGAACGAGCTCCCCAAGCTCGACCCGAAGATCAAGTACACCGCCACCTACTTCGACGCCTCCGTGCACGAGCCCGAGCGCCTCGCGCTCGACGTGCTCCACGACGCGCTGATCGGCGGCAGCAAGGCCCGCGCGGCCAACTACGTCGAGGCCGTCGGCGCCGACGAGAAGGGCGTCGTCCTCCGCGACCGCGAGTCCGGCGAGGAGTTCACCTTCGCGGCGGACGTCGTCGTCAACGTCTCCGGACCGTGGACCGACTTCACCAACACGGCCCTCGGCACGACCACGACGTTCATGGGCGGCACCAAGGGCTCGCACATCGTGCTCGACAACCCCGAGCTGGTCGAGGCCTGCGAGGGCCGCGAGATGTTCTTCGAGCACAGCGACGGACGCATCGTCCTCATCTACCCGCTCAAGGGCCGCGTGATGGTCGGCACGACCGACATCGACGCCGACCCCACGAAGCCGGCGGTGTGCACGGAGGAGGAGATCGACTACTTCTTCGAGCTCGTCAACCACGTCTTCCCGGCCATCCGCGTGGACCGCTCGCAGATCGTCTTCAAGTTCTCCGGCATCCGCCCGCTGCCCCGCCACGACGACGAGGCCCCGGGCTTCGTCTCCCGCGACTACCGCATCGAGCCCTCGACGCTCCCCGGCAACGGCTCGCCCGTGCTCAGCCTGGTCGGCGGCAAGTGGACGACGTTCCGCGCCCTGTCGGAGCACCTCTCGAACGAGGTCTTCAAGCGGATCGGCGTGACCCGTCGCGTCTCCACCGTGAAGACCCCCATCGGAGGCGGCAAGGGCTTCCCGCGCACCGACGCGTCCCGCGCGCAGTGGATCAGCCAGCACCGCTCCGGGCTCTCCTCGGCCCGCACGGGCCAGCTGCTCGAGCGCTACGGCACCCGCGCGCAGGAGGTCATCGAGGCCCTGGCCGACGGACACGACGAGGCGCTCGACTTCGACAAGGACTTCACCACCGGTGAGATCCGCTACCTCGCCCAGCGCGAGAGCGTGGTGCACCTCATCGACCTGGTGATGCGCCGCACCAACCACGCCTTCACGGGCGGCCTGAGCCGCGAGCTCCTCGAGGAGCTCGCCGAGCACACGGGCGCCGTGCTGGGCTGGGACGACGCCGCCCGCGCGTCGGAGGTCGACGCGACCATCGCGCACCTCAAGGAGTACAACGGCGTCGACGTCGGGGGCACCTCGGTGCAGACCCCGACGGCCGTGCCCGCCTCCTGATCGGCGATCAGACGCGGATCGACGGAAGCCCCGGACCGAGGATCACCTCGACCGGGGCTTCCGTCGTGACAACGCACAAACGTGCACGCGCCGTTCCTTGTCGCTAGGACAGGGCGCCGATAACTTCACACCGTCGGGCATCGAAGCCCGCCGCGGACGCCTGTGCGCGTCCGTCTTACGAAAAGGAAAAGGTCAACGTGGACAATCTCGGAGTGGTCTTCCTCGCCGAAGTCGTGGGAACGGCCATGCTCGTGCTCCTCGGCTGCGGTGTCGTCGCCAACGTCGCGCTCGTGAAGAGCAAGGGTCTCAACGGCGGAACCCTCATGGTCAACATCGGCTGGGGCTTCGCGGTCTTCGCCGGTGTGATCGTCTCGTACAACTCGGGGGCGCACCTCAACCCCGCGGTCACCCTGGGCCTCGTCGCGAGTGGAGCGACCGAGTTCGGTTCCGGCGTGCCCGTCAACATCGTCTCGATCCTCGTCTACATCCTCGCCCAGATGATCGGTGCGATCCTCGGTGCCGTCTTCTGCTGGCTCGCCTACAAGCAGCACTTCGACGAGGAGCCCGACGCGGCCAACAAGCTCGGCGTCTTCTCGACCGGTCCGGCGATCCGCTCGTACGGCTGGAACTTCGTCACCGAGGTCATCGGCACCTTCGTCCTCGTCTTCGTCGTCATCGGCTTCGGCGGCGGACGTCAGGGCGACGGCGGTCTGGCCGCGCTCGGCGCGCTGCCCGTCGCCATCCTGGTGATCGCGATCGGCGCCTCCCTCGGCGGCCCGACCGGCTACGCCATCAACCCCGCCCGCGACCTCGGCCCCCGCATCGCGCACGCGCTGCTGCCGATCAAGGGCAAGGGCTCGAGCGACTGGAGCTACGCCTGGGTGCCCGTCGCCGGCCCGATCGTCGGTGGAGTGCTCGCGGGCCTCGCCTCGCTCGTGCTGCTCCCGGTCCTCTAGACCGCCGCGCTTCCTTTCACCCCCGTTACGAAGGAGTAATCATTCATGGCTGACTACGTCATCGCTATCGACCAGGGGACCACGTCGTCCCGCGCGATCATCTTCGACAAGAAGGGATCGATCGTCTCCACCGGCCAGAAGGAGCACGAGCAGATCTTCCCTCGCGCCGGCTGGGTCGAGCACGACCCGATCGAGATCTGGAACAACGTCCGCGAGGTGATCGGCCAGGCTCTCTCCCGCGCCGACCTGACCCGCCACGACATCGCCTCCGTCGGCATCACCAACCAGCGCGAGACCGCTGTCGTCTGGGACAGGACGACCGGCAAGCCGGTCTACAACGCGATCGTCTGGCAGGACACCCGCACCCAGTCGATCGTCGACCGCCTCGCGGGCGACGAGGGCGCTGACCGCTTCAAGTCGATCGTGGGCCTCCCGCTCGCGACCTACTTCTCCGGCACCAAGATCGTCTGGATCCTCGAGAACGTCGAGGGTGCTCGCGAGAAGGCCGAGGCGGGCGACCTGATCTTCGGCACGACGGACACCTGGGTCCTCTGGAACCTGACCGGCGGCATCGACGGCGGCGTCCACAAGACCGACGTCACCAACGCCTCCCGCACCCTGTTCCTCGACCTCGAGACCCTCGAGTGGCGCGACGACATCCTCGAGGCCTTCGGGGTCCCGAAGTCGATGCTCCCCGAGGTCTGCTCCTCCTCCGAGGTCTACGGCCACGTCGAGTCGTCGTCGCTGCTGCGCGAGGTCCCGATCGCCGGCATCCTCGGCGACCAGCAGGCCGCGACCTTCGGCCAGGCGGCGTTCGACCCGGGCGAGGCGAAGAACACCTACGGCACCGGCAACTTCCTGATCTTCAACACGGGCACCGAGATCGTCCACTCGAAGAACGGTCTGCTCACCACCATCGGCTACAAGCTCGGCGACGGCGAGGTGCACTACGCGCTCGAGGGCTCGATCGCGGTTTCCGGCTCGCTGATCCAGTGGCTGCGCGACAACCTGGGCCTCATCGGCTCGGCCCCCGAGGTCGAGGAGCTGGCCGCCACGGTCGAGGACAACGGAGGCGCGTACTTCGTCCCCGCCTTCTCGGGTCTGTTCGCCCCCTACTGGCGCTCCGACGCCCGCGGAGCCCTCGTCGGCCTCACCCGCTACGTCAACAAGGGCCACATCGCCCGCGCCGCGCTCGAGGCGACCGCCTTCCAGACCCGCGAGGTCCTGGACGCGGTCAACGCCGACTCCGGCGTCCCCCTGCAGGAGCTCAAGGTCGACGGCGGAATGATCGCCAACAACCTGCTCATGCAGTTCCAGGCCGACATCCTCGGCGTCCCGGTCGTCCGACCGGTCGTCGCGGAGACCACCGCGCTCGGAGCGGCCTACGCGGCCGGTCTCGCGGTCGGGTTCTGGGAGAACCTCGACGACCTGCGCCAGAACTGGCAGGAGGACTCGCGCTGGACCCCGCAGATGGACCAGGACGAGGCCGCCCGCCAGTACCGCCTCTGGAAGAAGGCCGTCACCAAGACCTTCGACTGGATCGACGAGGACGTGCAGTAGCCTCCTCCGCGGCAGTCCCTGCCTGCCGCGGCGCGGTCGGCTCATCGAGGTGGTCGCGTCTCGGGGAGCGGGTTCCGTCCGGTTAGGGGACAACGCTGACACGCGTTCTCCCCGTTCGCCTCGTGCGGCGAGCGGATGATGTGCGTCCGTTCACGGTGAAGCGCCCTGTCCGACCCTCGGGTCGGGTGGGGCGCTTCGTCGTTCCGACGACGGCGCAACGGCTATCGCAACGGGGTGGTTCGGGGACACCCATTCTGGTCGAGTGGTCGCCGCAGACGGCTCATCGAGACCCGGCAATTCGGACCTGCATGCTGGTCGCGTAGTCGCTGCAGGCGGCTTATCGAGACCCGGACCGGGCGGGGCCTCAGTCCGCCGACAGCCCGAGCTGCGCGTCCAGCTCGTCCAGGGAGTCGATCCGGCGCACGCCCAGCTCGACCGCCTCGGGCGGCAGCTCGCGGCCGTGCTCGGGACCGCCGACGCGGTCGAGCCAGACGCCGCGCAGGCCCGCAGCGGCCGCTCCGACGGCGTCGGTGCCGAGCCGGTCGCCGACGTAGAGGGCCTCCTCCGGAGAGACCCCGAACCGCTCGCAGGCGATCGCGAAGATCCGCGCGTCCGGTTTGGCGACGTCGACGTCGCCGGAGGCGATCACGTGCTCGAAGCGACCGGAGAGGCCCGTGCCCTCGATCTTCCCCCGCTGGAAGTCGAGCACGCCGTTGGTGATGACGCCGAGGCGGACCCCGGCGGCGTCGAGCCGGTCGAGGACGGGCAGCGCGTCGTCGTGGAGGGTCCAGGCGGCGACGTAGTGCTCGAGGTACGCGCGGAACCAGGAGCTCGCCTCCTCGGGAGACAGCGCGACTCCGGCCTCCGCGGCGAAGTCCGTGGCGCGCGCCCGGCGCTGGCCCTCGTAGTCGATCTCGCCCGCGAGGTAGCGGTGGTAGTGCTCCTCCTCGAGCAGGTGCCAGCGGCGCTGCACCTCGGCCGGCTCGCCGGCGTAGGCGGCGCCGAGCGAGGCGGCGTACGCGACGATCCCCTCCCGCACAGCGCGGGCATGGGCGAAGAGGGTGTCGTCGAGGTCGAAGAGCGCGAGCCGCAGCACGGCCGCCTCAGCGGACGCGGCGGAGGAGGCCGACGGAGTCGTAGACGGCGGCGAGCGTGCGCTCCGCGGTCTCGGACGCGCGGTCGGCGGCGAGGGAGAGGACCCGGTCGAGCTCGGCCGGGTCGGCGAGCAGCTCCGCGGTCCGCGCTCGGATCGGGTCGAAGGTGGCGGCGACCACCTCGACGAGGCCCTTCTTGAGGTCCCCGTAGCCGCGGCCCGCGTACTCCTGCTCCAGCGACTCGACGGAGCGGTCGGCGAGGACCGAGTAGATCGTCAGCAGGTTCGAGACGCCGGGCTTCGCCGCCCGGTCGAAGCGCACCTCCGACTCGGTGTCCGTCACGGCGCGCATGATCTTCTTCGCGGTCGCCTTCGGCTCGTCGAGCACGCTGAGCAGGCCCGCATCCGACTCCGCCGACTTCGACATCTTGGCGCCCGGGTTCTGCAGGTCGAAGATCTTCGCGGTCTCGCGCACGATGTGGGGCTCCGGCACGGCGAAGGTCTCGCCGAAGCGCGAGTTGAAGCGCGCGGCGAGATCGCGGGTGAGCTCCAGGTGCTGGCGCTGGTCCTCGCCGACCGGCACCGCGTCCGTCTGGTACAGCAGGATGTCGGCCGCCATCAGGATCGGGTAGGTGAACAGGCCCACCGAGGCGGCCTCAGCGCCCTGCTTCGCCGACTTGTCCTTGAACTGCGTCATCCGGCTGGCCTCGCCGAAGCCGGTCAGGGTGTTGAGGACCCAGGCGAGCTCGGCGTGAGCGGGCACGTGGGACTGGATGAAGAGGATCGAGCGCGCGGGGTCGATGCCCGCGGCGATGTACTGCGCGGCGGTCGCGCGGGTGCGCTCGCGGAGCTGCTGCGGGTCCTGCGGGACCGTGATCGCGTGCAGGTCGACGACGCAGAAGTAGGCGTCGAAGTCCTCCTGCATCGCGACCCACTGGGTCAGCGCGCCGATGTAGTTGCCGAGGTGCAGCGACCCGGAGGAGGGCTGCATGCCGGAGAAGATGACGGGCTTGGCGCCCGGGGTGCTGGGAGTCATGGGTGGCCTCGAGGGGTCGGTTCGCGGGGGAGAGGGTCAGAGCTCGTAGTCGACGACCACGGGGGAGTGGTCGGACCAGCGGGTGTCGTAGGAGGCGGCGCGGTCGACCTCGTAGCTGCGGGCGAGGTCGGCGAGCGCGGGCGTGGCGAGCTGGTAGTCGAGGCGCCAGCCGGTGTCGGTGTCGAAGGCCTGGCCGCGCTGCGACCACCACGTGTACGGTCCGGGCACCTCGCCCGCGAACCGGCGGCCGAGGTCGACCCAGCCCAGTCCGGCACCGGCGTTGTAGTCCGGGTCGCCCTCGGCGCCGACGAAGCGGTCGACGTAGGCGCGCTCCTCCGGGAGGAAGCCGGCCTTCTTGACGTTGCCCTTCCAGTTCTTGATGTCGAGCGTGCGGTGGCCGACGTTGAGGTCGCCCATCACCACGGCGAGCTCGCTGTGCGCCCGGATCTCGGGCAGGCGCGCCTCCATCGCGTCGAGGAAGCGGTACTTCTCGACCTGCTTGGGGGTGCCGACCTCGCCGGAGTGGACGTAGGTGGAGACGACGGTGAGCGAGCGGCCGCCGACCTCGTAGTCGGCCTCGAGCCAGCGTCCGGCCGAGTCGAAGTCGTCGGCGCCGAACGTCACGCGGTGGATCGTGGCGCGCCTGCGCGAGGCGAGAGCGACTCCGGCGCGCCCCTTGGCGGTCGCCTCGTCGTGCAGCACGTCCCACTCGTCCCCGAGGAGCCCCGTGAGGTCGTCCGTGGAGGCGCGGACCTCCTGCAGGGCCAGGACGTCGACGTCGCGCGCGGCGAGCCAGTCGCCCATCCCCTTGCGGTAGGCGGCGCGGACGCCGTTCACGTTGACGGAGGCGATGCGGAGGGTGCTGCGAGTCACCGGAGCAGTCTATTCGGAGCCGCGGAGCGGGTCGCCCGGCCGCGCTCGCACCCCGGAACGCGGAAGCCGGCGGCCGACTCGCGCCACTCCCTCGGAGAGGGGGAGGAGCGCGGAGGCGACCGCCGGCGGGACCGCTCAGGACGGTCGGTCGGAGGGGATCAGGCGGGGACGGCCTGCGCGGTGGCGGGCTCGGGCACCTCGGCGACCACCGGGGCGCGCTTGATGCTCTTCGCGATGATCACGCAGACGGCCGTGACGACCATGCCCACCAGGATGGCGACCAGGTAGAGGATCGGCTGCCCGACGAGACCGGTGACCCAGACGCCGCCGTGCGGGGCGCGGAGGGTGGAGCCGAAGAGCGCGACGAGCGCACCCGTGACGGCCGAGCCGACCATGGCGGACGGGATCACGCGCAGCGGGTCGACCGCGGCGAACGGGATGGCACCCTCCGAGATGAAGGACGCGCCCAGCAGGTAGGCGGCCTTGCCGTTCTGGCGCTCGGCGTCGGTGAACAGGCGCTTGCGGAGAGTCGTGGCCAGGGCCAGACCCAGCGGCGGGGTCATGCCGGCGGCCATGACGATCGCCATCACCTTGAACTGCACGGAGTTCGGGTCGCCGTCAGCGGGGACGGAGGCGAGGCCGGTGGTCGCGAAGGCGTAGGCCACCTTGTTGACCGGACCGCCCATGTCGAACGCCATCATGAGGCCGAGGATGATCCCCAGGATGATCAGGTTGCCGCCCGAGAGGCCCGAGAGCCAGGACGACAGGCCCTCGCTCAGTGCGCGGAGCGGCGCTCCGAGCACCACGAACATCAGGAAGCCGGTGATGAAGGTGGCGATCAGGGGGATGATCACGACGGGCATCAGCGACTTGAACGCCGCGGGGAGTTTGATCCGCGAGATGTAGAGGGCCGCGTAGCCGGCGATGAAGCCGGAGGCGAGGCCGCCCAGGAAGCCCGCGCCGACGGTGACCGCGACCGCGCCGCCGAGGAAGCCCGGCGCGATGCCGGGACGGTCGGCGATGCCGAAGGCGATGAAGCCCGAGAGCACCGGCACCAGGAACGCGAAGGTCGCGCTTCCGATGAGGAACATCACTCCGGCCCAGTCGGTGATGTTCGCGACGTTGAAGCCGTCGTCGATGATCTGCTGGGCCGTGAAGTCGACGATCCGGTAGCCGCCGAACAGGAACGACAGCGCGATCAGCAGACCGCCCGCCGCGACGAACGGGATCATGTAGGAGACGCCGGTCATCAGGTTCTGGCGGATGCGCGTGCCGACGCCGACCTTCTTCGGCGCGGCGGGGGCCGCGGCCGGAGTCGAGCGGGCGGGGGCGGACGCGGCGGAGCCGGAGCCGCGGAGGGCCAGAGCGCGGTCGAGGACCTCGTCCGGCTTGGACAGGGCCTCGGCGACGCCCACCTGGAGGATCGGCTTGCCGGCGAAGCGGTCCTTGCCGCGGACCTCGAGGTCGGCGGCGAGGATGACGACGTCCGCGGCGGCGATGTCGGCCGCGGTCATCTCGTCCGAGCCGGCCGCGCCCTGGGTCTCGACGTGGATCGGGTAGCCGCGCTTCTTCGCGGCCTGCTCGAGCGCCTCCGCGGCCATGTAGGTGTGGGCGATGCCCGCGATGCAGCTGGTCACGGCGACGAAGCGCGGGCCGGAGGCGGGGCTCGCGGCGGGCGCGTCCTGCACCTTCGCCACGGCGCGGTCGATGACGTCGGCCGCCTTCGCGAGCGCCTCCGACGTGCCCACCTCGAGGGTGGGCTTCCCGGCGAAGCGCTCCTTGCCGCGGACCTCGAGGTCGGCGGCGAGGATCACGACGTCGGCGTCGGCGATGGTTCGGTCCGACATGGGATCGGAGCCCGCGGCGCCCTGGGTCTCGACCTGGATCTCGTACCCCTTCTTCTTCGCGGCCTGCTCGAGGGCCTCGGCCGCCATGTAGGTGTGCGCGATGCCGGCGATGCAGCTCGTGACGGCGACGATCCTCATGAGACGACGACCTCTCGGGCGATGATGTCCGCGACCTCCTGGCCGCTGGCGGCGGCGCGGAGGGAACCGGTGAAGGACTCGTGGATCAGCTTGCGGGCGAGCTGGGCGAGGATCTTGAGGTGCGCCTGGTCGGCGCCGTCCGGAGCCGCGATCAGGAAGATCAGGTCGGCCGGGCCGTCGGGGGCGCCGAAGTCGACGCCCTGCTTCGCGATGCCGACCGCCACGCTGGGCGAGACGACGTGGGAGGAGCGGGCGTGGGGGATCCCGATTCCGCCGGGCATGCCGGTCGCCATCTGCGACTCGCGGTCGCGGACGTCGGCGAGGAAGCCGTCGAGGTCGGTGACGCGGCCGGCGTCGGCGAGCGTCTTCGCGAGCTGCGCGGTGGCCTCGTCCTTCGTGGCGGCGGTGAGGTCGACGATGACCGTCGACGCCTCGGTGAGAGCAGTCATGCGCTCAGTTCTCCAATCGGGAGGGTGGGGTCGGGGTTCTCGACGACGGAGACGTCGTCGAGGCGGAGGGAGTCGGGACCCGGGGCTTCGCTGCCCGGGAGCTGGACGGCGGCGGTACCCCACGCGACTGCTGTCGCGAGGCGCTCCGCCTCCGTGGCGTCGACGGCCGAGAGGTAGCCGGCGAGCGTGCTGTCGCCGGCGCCGACGGTGCTGAGAGGCACGACGGCGGGGGCGCCCGCCCACCACGACGCATGCGCCGTGACGAGGAGGGCGCCGTGCTCTCCGAGGCTGACGAGCGCTCGCGCGTCGGGCAGCTGCAGGAGTTCACGGGCTCCGGCGACGACGTCTCCGACCGTCGTCAGGGAGCGGCCGAGGAGCTCTTCGAGCTCCTCGAGGTTGGGCTTCACCAGGGTGGCGGTGCCGGCCGCGATGATCGCGGTCAGGGGGGCTCCCGAGGTGTCGACGGCGAGGGGGACGCCGAAGTGCAGGGCGAGACGGCCGAGGGCGGGGTAGAAGTCCGCTCCCAGTCCCGGGGGGACGCTGCCGCAGGCGACGAGCCAGCGGGGCGAGGCCGAGACGTGCTCGCCGATCAGCTCGGAGAGGGCGCGGGCCTCCTCCTCCGTGACGGCGGGGCCGGGCTCGTTGATCTTGGTGGTGCGGCCCGTCCGGTCGTCGACCACGGTGATGTTGGTGCGGATCGGGTGGGCGATCGCCGCACTGGCCGAGCGGACTCCGGCGGCCCGGAGCATCGTGGACAGGTCGAGGCCGGTGGAGGCGTCGGCCGGGTAGACCGCGGTCGCCTCGACGCCGTTGCGCGCGAGGGCACGGGCGACGTTGACGCCCTTGCCGGCCGGGTCGCGCCGCACGTCGTGCGCGCGGTTGACCTCGCCGACGGCGAAGCCGCTCGTGGAGAGGGTGACGTCGATGCTCGGGTTGGCGGTGACGGTGACGATCATGCGCGGACGACCTCCGGGCCGGCCGACTCGATGTCGTCGGCGAGCTCGTCGTCGACATCGGCGTCGGTGATGACGGTGTCGACCGCGGACAGCGGAGCGACGTGCCCGAAGTCCTGCCGGCCGAACTTCGAGTGGTCGGCGAGGACCACGACCCGGCGCGCGGAGGCGATGATCGCGGACTTGACGACGGCCTCGTCGAGATCGGGGGTGGTGAGCCCGCGCTCGAGGCTGAGGCCGTTCGTGCCGATGAAGGCGACGTCCACCGAGACCGTGGAGAGGGCCTGGGCGGCCCACGGTCCGACGGCGGCCTGCGTGACTCCGCGCAGGTGCCCGCCGATGAGGTGGAGGTCGATGTTGGGCCGGCCGACGAGCGCCATCGCGACGGGGAGGGAGTGGGTGACGACCGTCAGCCGGCGGTCCAGGGGGAGCAGCTCCGCCAGCCGCACCGTGGTGGTGCCGGCGTCGATGGCGATCGAGCCGCCGTCGGGCACCTCGGCGAGGGCCGCGGTGGCGATGCGGTCCTTCTCGCCGGCGAGGTGTCCCTCGCGGGCGGCGACCTCGGGCTCGATGCCCAGGCGCTCGACGGGGATGGCGCCGCCGTGCGCACGGCGCAGCAGGCCCCGCTTCTCGAGGCTGGTGAGATCGCGGCGGATCGTCTCCGGCGTCACGGCGAGGGAGAGGGCGAGGTCGCGGACCTCGACGCGCCCGTCGGTGCGGGCGCGGTCCAGGATCGCCTGGTGCCGCTCCGGTGCGTACATGTGGACTCCGTCGTCTCGCCGTGGGTGATGCGCCGGATCCGCGGTGTCGTTGCCGACCTCGGATCTGCGTTTACCTCTTTTTAGACCCGTTCGGGAGGGAAGTCAACAGAAACGGACGGACTCGGCAGGCGGAATCGGGCCCGGCGAGGCAGGGCTGGACGGAAGGAGGACCGCCGGGTCAGGCGGCGAGCTGCTCGAGCTCCTCCTCGAGCTGCGCGAGCTGGCGCTCCAGGCGCCGTCGTTTCAGGAGGGACGCCTCCGGCAGCGCGGCGCGAAGCCGCTCGCGCTCGGCCTCGGCGAGGGTGCGGCGGGCGGTGCGCAGCTGCTCCTCCCGCTCCTTCTCGCGCTCCTCCGGCGTGAGCTTGCGCGCCGAGATCCCGGCGTCGCTCATCCCGACGGAGATCCACGACGCGGCGATCAGGATCACCTGGCAGACGAGGTTGAACCAGATCAGCAGACCGATGAGGACCGCGAACGAGGCGAGCAGCGGATTGCGGGAGGCGCCGCCCAGCAGCTGCGTCCCGAGGACCTTGAGCGCGCCGAGAGCGATCCCACCGAGCAGCGACCCCGCCCAGAGGTTCTTCCAGGGGATCGAGATGCCCGAGAGGATGCGGAAGGAGCCGGCGAGCGTGCCCGTGTCCAGGGCGAGCATGATCAGCAGGCCGACCGCGCTGCCGGCGAGACGGGCCGGCATCGACTCGCTGCCGATCCCGAGGAAGCCGAACGCCACGTCCACCAGCGAGGTCGAGAACACGGAGAGACCCGCCGAGACCAGCAGCACCGCCCCGAAGACCAGGGCGAGCCCCGCGTCCTTGAGCTTGAGCAGGACGAAGAGGGTCGTGGGTCCGGGGAGCGAGAAGAGCAGCCGGACCGCCTGGCGCAGGCTCCCCAGGAAGTTCAGCGCCGTCCAGAGCAGGCCGGCGGCCGCGATCGCACCCGTCCAGCCGAGGATCGACGAGTCGAGCAGGTCGTCCACCGACACGAGCGCGTTCTTCCCGCCGATCAGGCCGGGGACGGAGCGGGTCACCAGATCGAGGAGGGAGTCGCGCAGCACCGAGTCGTCGCGCACCCAGAAGCCGAAGACGGCGAAGAAGACGAAGAGCGCCGCGAAGACCGCGAACAGGGCCTGGAAGGCGAGTCCGGAGGCGAAGAGGGGCCCGCCGGTCTCGGAGTAGTGGAGCATCACCCGCACCGGCCGCGTCCGCATGACCCGCTCGAACAGGCCCGGGATCCCGCGGGGAGTGTCGGCCGCCTCGGTCATTCCTCCAGCGTACTGAGGCCTCGCGGCGCTCCCGTGCACGCGCCCGCCTGCACGCAGGAACGCGTCCGGCCCGCGGGATCCGAGGATCCCGGCGGGCCGGACGCGTTCGCGAGGGGGAGGATCAGGCGCGGCCGCGGATGACGGCCTGCTTCACCTCGGCGATCGCCTGCGTGATCTGGATGCCGCGCGGGCACGCCTCCGTGCAGTTGAAGGTCGTGCGGCAGCGCCACACGCCCTCCTTGTCGTTGAGGATGTCCAGGCGCGCTCCACCGGCGTCGTCGCGCGAGTCGAAGATGAAGCGGTGGGCGTTCACGATCGCCGCGGGGCCGAAGTACTGCCCGTCGGTCCAGAACACGGGGCAGGACGACGTGCACGCGGCGCAGAGGATGCACTTCGTGGTGTCGTCGAAGCGGGCGCGGTCGGCGACCGACTGCACGCGCTCCTTGCCCTTGGGTGCCGGGGTGTTGGCGACCAGGAACGGCTGCACCTCGCGGTAGGAGGCGAAGAACGGCTCCATGTCGACGACGAGGTCCTTCTCGAGGGGCAGGCCCTTGATCGCCTCGATGTAGATCGGCTGCGAGATGTCGAGATCCTTGATCAGCGTCTTGCAGGCCAGGCGGTTGCGGCCGTTGATCCGCATCGCGTCGGATCCGCAGATGCCGTGCGCGCACGAGCGGCGGAAGGTCAGCGATCCGTCCTGGTCCCACTTGATGCGGTGCAGGGCGTCGAGGACGCGGTCGGTCGAGTACATCTCGACGTCGAAGTCCTGCCAGCGCGGCTCGGCGTCCACCTCGGGGTCGAAGCGGCGGATGATGAACGTGACGGTGAACGCCTCCGGGGCCGCGGCGGCGGCGGGCGGCTGCTCGAGGGTAGCGGTCGACATGGCTAGTACTTCCTCTCCATCGGCTGGTACCGGGTGATCACGACGGGCTTCCAGTCGAGCCGGATGTGGTCACCGGCGTCGGAGGAGTGGGCGTCACCGGAGAGGTACGCCATCGTGTGCTGCATGTAGTTCTCGTCGTCGCGCTTCGGGAAGTCGTCGCGCATGTGGCCGCCGCGGCTCTCCTTGCGGTTGCGCGCCGAGTAGACGACGACCTCGGCGAGGTCGAGCAGGAAGCCCAGCTCGACGGCCTCGAGGAGGTCGGTGTTGAAGCGCTTGCCCTTGTCCTGCACCGAGATGTTGCGGAACCGGTCGCGCAGGCGCTGGATGGTCCCGGTGACGGCCTCGAGGGACTCGTCGGTGCGGAACACCTGGGCGTTCTTGTCCATCTCGTCCTGCAGCTCCTTGCGGATCGAGGCGATCCGCTCGGTGCCGGTCGCGGAGCGGAGCGAGGCGAGCATGTCGCGGATCGCGCCGGCCGGGTCGGCGGGCAGGGGGGTGAAGTCGACCGTCTTGGCGTAGTCGGCGGCGTTGTTGCCGCTGCGCTTGCCGAAGACGTTGATGTCGAGGAGGGAGTTGGTGCCGAGGCGGTTGGAGCCGTGCACCGAGACGCACGCGCACTCGCCGGCGGCGTAGAGGCCCGGGACGACGGTCGTGTTGTCCGAGAGCACCTCGGCCTTGACGTTGGTCGGGATGCCGCCCATCGCGTAGTGCGCGGTCGGCATGACGGGGACCGGCTCGACGACGGGGTCGACGCCCAGGTAGGTGCGGGCGAACTCGGTGATGTCGGGGAGCTTGGTCTCGAGGACCTCGGCGCCCAGGTGGGTGCAGTCCAGCAGCACGTAGTCCTTGTGCGGTCCGGCGCCGCGGCCCTCCGCCACCTCCTGGACCATGCAGCGGGCGACGATGTCGCGCGGCGCGAGGTCCTTGATGGTGGGGGCGTAGCGCTCCATGAAGCGCTCGCCCGAGGCGTTGCGGAGGATCGCACCCTCTCCTCGCGCTCCCTCGGTGAGGAGGATGCCGAGGCCGGCGAGGCCGGTCGGGTGGAACTGGAAGAACTCCATGTCCTCCAGGGGGAGGCCCTTGCGCCAGATGATGCCGACGCCGTCGCCGGTGAGGGTGTGCGCGTTGGAGGTGGTCTTGTAGATCTTGCCGAAGCCGCCGGTCGCGAAGATGATCGCCTTCGCCTGGAAGACGTGCAGCTCGCCCGTGGCCAGCTCGTAGGCGACGACGCCGGAGGGCTTGGCCACTCCGTCGACCTCGGTCATCACCAGGTCGAGGACGTAGAACTCGTTGTAGAAGTTGATGCCGAGCCGGACGCAGTTCTGGAACAGCGTCTGCAGGATCATGTGGCCGGTGCGGTCGGCCGCGTAGCAGGCGCGGCGGACGGGCGCCTTGCCGTGGTCGCGGGTGTGGCCGCCGAAGCGGCGCTGGTCGATCTTGCCCTCCTCGGTGCGGTTGAAGGGCAGGCCCATGTTCTCGAGGTCGATGACCGCGTCGATGGCCTCCTTCGCGAGGATCTCGGCCGCGTCCTGGTCGACGAGGTAGTCGCCGCCCTTGACGGTGTCGAAGGTGTGCCACTCCCAGCTGTCCTCCTCGACGTTCGCGAGGGCGGCGGCCATGCCGCCCTGCGCCGCTCCGGTGTGGGAGCGGGTCGGGTACAGCTTCGAGATCACGGCCGTCCTCGCCTTGGGGCCGGCCTCGATGGCCGCGCGCATCCCGGCACCGCCGGCGCCGACGATGACGACGTCGAACTGGTGGTAGTGGACGCCGTCGGGTCCGACGGTCTGCGCGAAGGCGCTCTGGTCGGCGCCGGTGTGGGAGTGGCCTGGTGTGCTCACGGGGTGGGTGCTCCGTCGTACGGGGATGGGAGGGGGAGGTGCCGGGACGCGGTGCCGCGGACCGGGAGGGGCGCTGGCCCCTCTCCGATCCGCGGCACCGTGGTCACGCTGCGCAGAAGGAGGGCAGCAGATCCGCGGCGGTGCCGGCGGGGCACGGGTCGAACGCGAAGACGACCCAGGTGCCGAGCGCGATCAGCGCGACGACGGCGACGAGGATGCCGCCCTTGAAGGCCTTGGCCAGCAGGGGCGAGGTCGCGTAGTCGTTGACCAGCGTGCGCATGCCGTTGCCGCCGTGGATCAGCGCGAGCCACAGCATGAGGACGTCCCACCACTGCCAGAACGGGTTCGCCAGCTTGCCGCCGACGAAGCCGAAGTCGATGGCCTTGATGCCGTCGCCCAGCAGCAGGTTGTAGATGAGGTGCCCGAAGATCAGGACGATCAGCACGACGCCGGAGGCGCGCATGTAGATCCAGCCCCACTTCTCCCAGTTGGTGCCGGAGGAGCGGGTCGGGGTGTGCGGGGTCCGCGGTGCGGCGACGGTGCTCAATGCGCACCCCCCTCGCTGAAGACGTTGATCAGGTGGCGCGGCGCGAAGCCGAGCATCAGCACGACCCAGAGGCCCATGACGACCCAGAAGAGGACGCGCTGGTTGCGGGTCGCCCAGCTCCAGAAGTCGACCAGGATGATCCGCAGGCCGTTCAGCGCGTGGAACGCGATGGCGCCCACGAGCCCGGTCTCGCCGAGTCCCATGATCGGGTTCTTGTACGTGCCGATGACCGCGTTGTACGCCTCGGGGCTCACGGCGATGAGAGCGGAGTCGAGGACGTGGACGAGGAGGAAGAAGAAGATGGCGACACCGGTGATCCGGTGGAGCACCCACGACCACATGCCTTCGCGACCGCGGTACAGGGTGCCGGCCGGACGCCGGATCTTCCCCTGCTTCCGGGGTGCGAGGGTTTGAGCAGCTTGAACTGACACGAACAACCCTCCCTGGTTGTGCTCCGACGGCCTGACCTGTTCCCACGTCGCGTGGACGGGGACGGGGCGGGGAGCGACGAGAAACTCGCCCTCCGATTCTAAGCGCGCTCGCAGGCGGGCGCGGCTTAGGCGAGCCTTAGCTGCGGGGCAGGGCGAGGGCGGGCGCCCCCGCGGTCGCGTAGTGCGCGAGGAGCTCGTCGGTGAGTGCGCTCCAGGTGCGGTGGAGCACGCGGCGGCGGCCCGCCTCGCCGAGCCGGGCGCGCAGTGCGGGATCTCGGACCAGGCGCTCCACCTGCCGGCGGAGGTCGGAGTCGCTCTCGGGCGCGTAGAGCAGGCCGTCCACGCCGTGCTCGATGAGGTCGGTGGGGCCGCCCGCGTGCGGCGCGACCACCGCGGTGCCGGACGCCTGCGCCTCCTGGACCGTCTGGCCGAACGTCTCCTCCGTGCCGGTGTGCACGAAGACGTCGAGCGCGGCGAAGACCGCCGGCAGCCGGTCGCCGTCGAGCCGGCCGAGCATCCGCGCCGCCGGGCCGAGGGCGGCGGCGACCCGGGCGGAGGAGGGGCCGTAGCCGCCCACGACCAGCTCCGCGTGCGGGAGGGAGGCGAGCGCCGCCATCCGCTCCACCCTCTTCTCGGGGGAGAGGCGCCCGATGTAGCCGACGAGCGCGTCGTCGGCGCCGAGTCCGGCACGGACGGCCTGCGCGTAGGGGGAGGAGCGGCGGCGCGGGTGGAAGCGCTCGCTCTGCACGCCGCGGCCCCACAGGGCGGTGCGCTCGATGCCGGCGGCGGCGAGGTCGTCGAGGGCGCTCGTGGAGGGGGCGAGGGTCAGGTCCGCCCCGGCGTGGATCTGGCGGATCACCCGCCAGGCGAGGGCGCGGGCGCCGCGGATGCCGTAGCGGGCCGCGAATCGCGCGACGTCCGTCTGGTAGATCGCGACACTCGGCACCCCGAGCCGGCCGGCCGAGGCGATGGCGCGGGCGCCGAGGAGGAAGGGCGAGGCGACGTGCACCACGTCGGGCTCGAAGTCGGCCAGCTCCCGGGTGAGGGCGAGCGTGGGGATCCCGACCGGGAAGTCGCGGTAGGCGATCGCCGGGTGCTCCACGACGCGGTGGCCCGCGTAGTGGCCCGGCGCCCCCGCGGCCGGGCAGACGACGAGCGCCTCGATCCCGCGCTCCGCGAACTCGTCGAGCACCCGCAGGACGCTCGTGGTCACGCCGTTCAACGACGGCAGGAAGCTCTCGGTGACGACCGCGACTCTCACGCCCCGGACGCTACGGCGGCGGGATGAACGGCGGCGCGCGCCCGGGTGAACGGACGGTCGCGCTCGGGCTCCCTTGTATCCTGCGGACATGACATCACCTGAGACCGATGGCCGCGCCCCGCTCGACCGCTTCTACAGCGTGATCCCCGCCGGCGGGATCGGCTCGAGGCTGTGGCCGCTCTCCCGGGCCGACGCCCCGAAGTTCCTGCACGATCTGACGGGGTCGGGACAGACCCTCCTCCGCGACACCTGGGACCGCCTCGCGCCCATCTCGGGCGCCGACCGGATCATGGTCGTGACCGGCCGCGCGCACCGCGCCGCCGTCGAGGAGCAGCTCGAGAGCCTCGAGGACCTCAACGTCGTCCTCGAGAGCGAGCCGCGCGACTCGTCCGCCGCGATCGGCCTGGCCGCCGCCATCCTCGAGCGCCGCCAGCCGGGCGTGATCATCGGCTCGTTCGCCGCCGACCACGTCATCAGCGGTCAGCAGCTGTTCCACGACGCGGTCGCCGAGGCCGTCGTCGCGGCGGACGCGGGCTACATCGCGACCATCGGCATCACGCCGACCGAGCCTGCCGTGGGCTTCGGCTACATCCGCACGGGGAAGCACCTCGGGATCGACGGGGCGACGCACACGCTCGCCGTCGACTCCTTCGTCGAGAAGCCCGACGCCGACACCGCGCGCGCCTATCTCTCCAGTGGTCAGTACCTCTGGAACGCGGGCATGTTCATCGCCCGCGCCGACCGCCTCCTCGAGGAGCTCGGCCGCGCCAAGCCGAAGCTGCTCGCCGGACTGCTCGAGCTCGCCGCCGCGTGGGACACCCCGGAGCGCGGCGCGGTCGTCGACCGCATCTGGCCGGGCCTGGAGAAGATCGCGATCGACTACTCCGTCGCCGAGCCGGCCGCGGCCGCGGGCAAGCTGGCCGTCGTGCCCGGCCACTTCTCCTGGGACGACGTGGGCGACTTCGCCTCGATCGCGAAGCTGCACTCGAGCGGACTCCGCTCGGACCTCGCCATCCTCGGCGAGGACGCCCGCGTGCTGGCCGACTCCGCGACGGGCATCGTCGTCAGCGGCGGCAACCGCACCATCGCCCTCATCGGAGTGAAGGACATCGTCGTCGTGGACACCCCCGACGCGCTCCTGGTGACCACGACCGAGAACGCCCAGAAGGTCAAGGGCGTCGTCGACGCCCTGCGCCTCTCCGGCCGCACCGACGTCCTCTAGCCCTCCGTCCCACCCGTCGAAGCGCGGCCCTCCCCTCGGAGGCGCCGCGCTTCGCCGTTCCGCCCCTCGCCTCATGCGCGTGCGGCGGTCCCGATACGCCGTTCGCGCGGCGACTCGACCACCCTCGATGAGGGCCTCGGCCGTCCCGCTCGGTGCTGGCGGGCGGGTCTCCGCTCGCGCGGCAACTCGACCACCGTGGAAGCACCCGTCCGTGCCCGACCGCGCGCAGCGCGGAGCTCCCCCGAGCACTCTCGACGTCCGGCAGCAGGGGAGAGGGCCGCGAGCCGCAATCGCGTACCAAGCGATTCAGGCCAGCCCGACGCGACCCGCTCTGCGGAACGCACCCGTCGCGAAGCCGACCGCGCCGAGCCGCTCCGCGGCTCGGAATCGAGCCCAGCCGACCGCGCCGAGCCGCTCCGCGGCTCGGAATCGAGCACAGCCGACCGCCCCGCGACACGCTCCGATGTCGCGAAGATCAACACTGTGTAACTCTTCCTGACCACCACCGTCCGGGCGGCTGAGCGGCTTGTCACATTGGGTAACGTGTGGGAATCGACGCCCTGCTGCGCTCGTCGCGCGGGGCCGCATTCCTGGAGGACGACATCTTGACTATCACCTCGCGTAAGGCCGCGTTCGGCGGTCTCGCCGCCCTCGGCGTCACCGCGCTTCTCGCCGGTTGCGCCTCCGCCCCCGAGGAGAGCGGCTCCAGCGCCGCCGCCGGTGGCGACTTCCTGCCCTGCATGGTCTCCGACGCGGGCGGGTTCGACGACAAGTCGTTCAACGAGCTCGGCTACAACGGCCTCGTGAAGGCCTCGGAGGACCTCGGCGTCACGCCGAAGACCGTCACCTCGGAGTCCGAGACGGACTACGCCCCGAACCTGACCAGCCTCGTCGACCAGGGCTGCAACCTGATCATCACCGTCGGCTTCGCGCTGGCCGAGGCCACGTCGGCCGCGGCCGAGGCGAACACGGACATCGACTTCGCGATCATCGACGACGCGTCGATCGACCTGCCGAACGTCAAGCCGATCACCTTCGACACCTCGCAGGCGGCGTTCCTCGCCGGCTACGCGGCCGCGTCGTACTCCAAGACCGGCGTCGTCGGCACCTACGGCGGCCAGCAGTTCCCGACCGTCACGATCTTCATGGACGGCTACGCCGACGGCGTGAAGTACTACAACGAGCAGAAGGGGAAGGACGTCAAGGTCGTCGGCTGGGACGTCGACGCGCAGACCGGCTCCTTCACCGGCGGCTTCGCGGCGGGCGTCGAGGCCAAGTCGGCCGCGCAGTCGCTGATCGACCAGAACGCGGACGTCATCCTCCCCGTCGGCGGTCCGATCTTCCAGTCGGCGATCGAGGCGATCCGCGACTCCGGCAAGGACATCGCGATGGTCGGCGTGGACGCGGACCTGTACGAGACCTACCCCGACGGCGCCGACCTGTACCTGACCTCGATCCTCAAGGGCATCGAGGCCGGCACGACCGACGTCACCAGCTCCGCCGGAGCCGACGACTTCGACCCCACTCCCTTCGTGGGCACCCTCGAGAACGACGGAGTCGGCATCGCGCCGTTCCACGACTTCGAGTCGAAGGTCTCGGGCGACCTGCAGGGCGAGCTCGACACCATCAAGGCGGGCATCATCGACGGCTCCATCACCGTCACCTCCCCGTCCGCTCCCGCGGCGTCCTAGCCGCTTCCTCGAAGAGGCCGGCGGGCCCGAGCACACCTCGGGCCCGCCGGCCTCTTCGTCGGTCCGGCGGGCGGATCGGCTCCGCTGCGTCCCTCGATCCCGGCCGACGGCGCATCGTGGCGCGAACCGAAAGTTAGATTGGTCCCATGAAGCTCGAACTGCGTGGCATCACGAAGCGCTTCGGCGCGCTCGTGGCCAACGACCACATCGATCTCACCGTCGAACCCGGTGAGATCCACTGCCTCCTCGGCGAGAACGGCGCGGGCAAGTCGACGCTCATGAACGTGCTCTACGGCCTGTACCAGGCCGAGGATGGGGAGATCCTGCTGGACGACGCGGTCCAGCACTTCTCCGGTCCGGGTGACGCCATGAAGGCGGGCATCGGGATGGTCCACCAGCACTTCATGCTCGTCCCCGTGTTCACCGTCGCCGAGAACGTCATGCTGGGCCACGAGGAGACGAAGGCCGGCGGGCGCCTGGACCTCGCCGCCGCGCGCGCCCGGGTGCGCGAGATCTCGGACCGCTTCGGCTTCGACGTGGATCCCGACGCCCTGGTCGAGGACCTCCCCGTCGGCGTGCAGCAGCGGGTCGAGATCATCAAGGCCCTCTCCCGCGACGCCCGGGTGCTCGTGTTCGACGAGCCGACCGCGGTGCTGACTCCGCAGGAGACCGACGAGCTCATCGCGATCATGCGCCAGCTGCGTGCGGCCGGGACCGCCATCGTCTTCATCACGCACAAGCTCCGCGAGGTGCGCGAGGTCGGAGACCGCATCACGGTCATCCGCCTCGGCAGAGTCGTGGGGGAGGCGTCGCCGACCGCGAGCAACGCCGAGCTCGCCTCGCTGATGGTGGGACGCGCCGTCGAGCTGACGGTGCAGAAGGAGCAGGCGGTGCCGGGCGACGAGGCCCTCGTCGTCTCGAACCTCACCGTGCGCGACGCCAACGGCCAGGCCGTCGTCGACGACGTCTCCTTCGAGGTCCGCCGCGGGGAGATCCTCGCGATCGCGGGCGTGCAGGGCAACGGCCAGACCGAGCTCACCGAGGCGATCATGGGCCTGCAGGAGCGGGTCGAGGGCTCGGTGACCCTGGACGGTCGCCGCCTCGACGGACTGTCCGTGCGCCGCGTCCTCGAGTCGGGGGTCGGCTTCGTCCCCGAGGACCGCACCGAGGACGGTCTGGTCGCCGAGTTCACGATCGCCGAGAACCTCATGCTCGACCGCAGCGACCGCGGTCCGTTCGTGAAGGGACTGGGCCTGCGGCTCAAGGAGCTCGAGCGCTTCGCCGAGGAGCGGGTGCGCGAGTTCGACGTGCGCGCCCAGGGGATCGGCACCCACGTCGGCCGCCTCTCCGGAGGCAACCAGCAGAAGGTGGTGCTCGCGCGCGAGCTCAGCCGGGAGCTGCGGCTGTTCATCGCGGCGCAGCCCACTCGCGGCATCGACGTCGGCTCCATCGAGTTCGTCCACAAGCGCATCGTCGAGACGCGCGACACCGGGGTACCCGTGATCGTGGTGTCGACCGAGCTCGACGAGGTCGCGGCGCTCGCCGACCGCATCGCGGTCATGTACAAGGGCGGGATCATCGGCATCGTCCCCTCCGACACGCCCCGCGAGGTCCTGGGGCTCATGATGGCCGGGCAGACGCCCGCCGAGAAGGGAGCGGCGGCGTGAGCGACGCGCAACTGCCCGCGGTCGATCCCGACGCGGAGACCGAGAAGGCGTCCGGGCTCGAGCCCGGCCAGAAGCCGGATCAGGAGGTGCGCCCCGGCCCGCTCGAGAGCGGCGCCTCCCGCGTCCTGCGCGAGATCCTCTCCGGCACCGCGCTGATGTCGGTGCTCGCCGTGCTGCTCTCCCTCATCGCGGGCGGCGTGCTGATCGCCGCGACCGACAAGGACGTCCAGGAGGCGTCGGGCTACTTCTTCGCCCGGCCGCTCGACACCCTGCAGGCGATCTGGCAGTCCGTCTCCGGTGCCTACTCCTCGCTCTTCCAGGGCTCGGTCTACAACTTCCGCCGCGAGGGCTTCGCCAACGGCATCAAGCCGCTGACGGACACCCTGGCCTTCGCGACTCCGCTGATCGCCGGCGGGCTCGGAGTGGCGCTGGCCTTCCGCGTCGGCCTGTTCAACATCGGCGGCCGCGGCCAGATGCTGATCGCCGCCGCCTGCGCGGGCTGGGTCGGCTTCTCCTTCGACCTCCCGTGGGGCGTGCACCTGATCGTCGCGCTCGCCGCCGGAATCCTGGGCGGCGCGCTCTGGGGCGGACTCGTGGGACTGCTCAAGGCCCGCACCGGCGCGCACGAGGTGATCCTCACGATCATGCTCAACTACGTCGCGTTCTACCTGATCTCCTACCTCCTGCGGACGCCCGGCGCGCTGCAGGCGCCCGGCTCGAACAACCCGAAGTCGCCCGGGATGAAGGAGACCGCGGTCTTCCCGGCGCTCCTCGGCCCCGGATACTCGCTCACGCTCGGCTTCGTCTTCGCGGTCCTCGCGACCGTGTTCGTCTGGTGGCTCCTGAACCGCTCGACGATCGGCTTCAAGTTCCGCGCGGTGGGGGAGAACCCGCACGCGGCACGGGTCGCGGGCATCGACGTGAAGAACAGCTACGTGTACGCGATGCTGCTCTCCGGCGGCCTGCTCGGCCTCGCCGGCAGCGCCCAGGTGATGGGGACGGTCACGACCGGATTCACCTCCGGGATCGACGCGGGCATCGGCTTCGACGCGATCACGGTCGCGCTGCTGGGCCGCTCCCGACCCTGGGGCGTGTTCTTCGCTGGCATCCTCTTCGGCGCCTTCAAGGCGGGCGGCTACTCGATGCAGGCCGCCGAGGGCGTGCCGATCGACGTGGTCCTCGTCGTCCAGTCGCTGATCGTCCTCTTCATCGCCGCACCGCCGCTGGTGCGCGCGATCTTCCGCCTCCCGACGCCCGGGGCAGCCCCGAAGCGCCGCACCCGCCGCACCTCGGAGGTGTCCGCATGAGCACCGCCGTCGCCACCGCCCCGGACCGCGTCGTGATCCGCAGCTGGAAGGAGCCGATCGCGTTCGGCGTCTTCGCGCTGCTCGCCGTCGTCCTCTTCGTGGCCCTCGGCCGCGACGGGACGAGCTCGTTCCGCCTCGCCGCGGGGACCGACTTCTTCGCGCTGCCGGACATCCCGTTCCCGACGCGGGGGACGGGCGTGGTCGTCGCGATCCTCCTGGTCGCCCTGGCCGTCGCGTCGGCCGCGCTCACCCGCGCCGGCCGCCGGATCCCGCTCTGGCTCTCGGCGGTCTTCGCCCTGGTCTTCCTGATCGGGTTCCTCGTCTGGGCGTCGGCCGGTGCCGCGCTGCCCGTCTCGGGGCTGCTGCTCGGGACCGTCGGGCTTGCCACTCCGCTGATCTTCGGCTCGCTCGGCGGCGTCATCTCGGAGCGGGTCGGAGTCGTCAACGTCGCGATCGAGGGGCAGCTGCTCGCCGGCGCCTTCACCGCGGCGATGGTCGGCTCCCTCACCCGCCAGCCGGTGCTCGGCCTGCTCGCGGCGATGGTTGCGAGCGTCCTGGTGTCGTTCGTGCTGGCCGCCTTCGCGATCAAGTACCTGGTCGACCAGGTGATCGTCGGAGTCGTGCTGAACGTGCTGGTGACCGGCCTGACGAGCTTCCTCTACTCCCAGGTCCTCTCCGCCGATGCGTCGACGTTCAACTCGCCGGTGAAGTTCGACCGCCTCCCGATCCCGGTGCTCAGCCAGGTGCCGATCGTGGGCGCCGTCCTGTTCAACCAGACGGTGATCGTCTACCTGATGTACTTCGCGATCTTCGCGGTGTGGTGGGGCCTGTTCAAGACCAAGTGGGGCCTCCGCCTGCGCGCAGTGGGCGAGCACCCGCAGGCCGCGGACACCGTGGGCATCGATGTCGCCCGCACGCGCTTCTGGAACGTCTCCCTCGCCGGGGCGATCGCCGGAGTCGGCGGCGCGTACTACACGCTCGACGCGGTCGGCGCGTTCGGCAAGGAGATGACCGCGGGTGCGGGCTTCATCGCCCTGGCCGCCGTCATCTTCGGCCGCTGGGACCCGATCAAGGCGACGCTCGCGTCGCTGCTGTTCGGCTTCGCGACCAACCTGCAGAACGTGCTCGGCGTCATCGGCTCGCCCGTGCCCAGCGAGTTCATGCTGATGCTGCCGTACGTCGTGACGATCTTCGCGGTGGCCGGTCTCGTCGGCCAGTCCCGCGGACCGGCCGCCGCCGGCAAGCCGTACCTGAAGTCCTGAGAGGAGCCGTCGTGACCGACATCGACTGGGAGGCGCTGCGCGAGGCCGCACTGGAGGCCATGAGCCACGCCTACGTCCCGTACTCGAAGTTCCCCGTCGGGGTCGCCGCGCTCGTGGACGACGGCCGGACGATCTCGGGCTGCAACGTCGAGAACGCCTCCTACGGGCTCACGCTCTGCGCCGAGTGCGCGCTGGTGTCCTCGCTGCACATGACGGGCGGCGGCCGGCTCGTCGCCTTCACCTGCGTCGACGGGAAGGGCGGCGTCCTGATGCCCTGCGGGCGCTGCCGCCAGCTGCTCTTCGAGCACTCGGCCGAGGGCATGCTCCTCCAGACCGTGTCGGGCGTGAAGACGATCGACGAGGTCATCCCCGACGCCTTCGGCCCGCGCACGCTCGAGGCCTACGCCGCCTCCTAGCGCCGCCGTCACCGCTCCCACTCCCGAACCGAGGACTCCGCATGACCCGCACCACCCCCGTCGAGGACTTCGACGCCGTCGACATCATCCGCACCAAGCGCGACCGCGGCACGCTCTCGACCGCGCAGATCGACTGGCTGATCGACGCCTACACCCGCGGCTACGTCGCCGACGAGCAGATGGCGGCCTTCGCGATGGCGGTCCTGCTGAACGGGATGGAGCGCGACGAGATCCGCGACCTCACCCTGGCGATGATCGCCGGCGGCGAGCGCATGCGCTTCGACGGACTCGGCAAGCGCACGGTCGACAAGCACTCCACGGGCGGGGTCGGCGACAAGATCACGCTGCCGCTGATGCCGCTGGTCGCCTCCTTCGGCGTGGCGGTGCCCCAGCTCTCGGGACGCGGGCTCGGCCACACGGGCGGAACGCTCGACAAGCTGGAGTCGATCCCGGGCTGGCGGGCCGACCTCGGCAACGAGGAGATGCTGGAGCAGCTCCGGACGGTCGGCGGCGTGATCTGCGCCGCGGGCTCGGGCCTGGCCCCCGCCGACAAGAAGCTCTACGCGCTCCGGGACATCACCGGGACCGTCGAGGCGATCCCGCTGATCGCGTCCTCGATCATGTCGAAGAAGATCGCCGAGGGGACCGACGCCCTGGTGCTCGACGTGAAGTTCGGCTCCGGGGCGTTCATGGTCGACATCGAGCGCTCGCGGGAGCTGGCGCGGGCGATGGTCGACCTCGGCAACGACGCGGGGGTGCGGACCACCGCGCTGCTGACCAACATGAACGTGCCGCTCGGTCTGGCCATCGGCAACGCGAACGAGGTGCGGGAGTCGGTCGAGGTGCTCGCCGGCGGCGGCCCCTCGGACGTCCGGGAGCTGACGCTGGCCCTGGCCCGCGAGATGCTGGCCCTCGCCGGGCAGCCGGACGCGGACGTCGAGCGCGCCCTCGACGGCGGCGCGGCCATGGACACCTGGCGCGCGGTCATCCGCGCTCAGGGAGGGGATCCGGATGCGGCGCTCCCCGAGGCCCGCGAGACCCACGTCGTGGTCGCCGAGCGCGACGGCGTCCTGGTGGAGCAGCAGGCGCTGCCGTTCGGCATCGCCGCCTGGCGCCTGGGCGCCGGACGCGCCCGCCAGGCCGACGCGGTGCAGCACGCGGCGGGGATCGACCTGCACGCGAAGCCGGGCGACCGAGTCCGCGCGGGCCAGCCCCTGATCACCCTCTCGGCAGACGAGCCGGAGCGCTTCGCCCGGGCGCTCGAGGCGCTCGACGGTGCCTACCGGATCGGCGACGACGGCGACGAGGTGCTCGACGGCGGCCCCCTCGTGGCGGAGCGCGTCTCCTAGCCCCGCGCCGCCCGGCACGGAGGAGGCGCCGCCCGGCGAGCCGCTCCCGCCGACCCTCTAGGGTGGTCGGCGAACCACCGCCGACCTGCGAGGAGCACCGTGACCGATCAGACCGAGGAGTACCTCCTCCCGGGCGAGGGCGTCCTCATCGACGAGCTCCCCAAGGTGTCGCTGCACGACCACCTCGACGGAGGCCTGCGGCCCGGGACGGTCCTCGAGATCGCCCGCGAGACGGGCGTGCCGCTCCCGGCCGAGGAGCCGGACGCGCTCGCCGAGTGGTTCCGTGCCACGGCCGACTCCGGCTCCCTCACCGACTACATCGCCACCTTCGAGACGACGGTCGCCGTGATGCAGACCGCGCCGGCGCTCGAGCGCGTGGCCCGCGAGTTCGTGCTCGACCTCGCCGCCGACGGAGTCGTGCACGGCGAGGTGCGCTGGGCGCCGGAGCAGCACCAGCGCGCCGGGCTCTCGCTCGACGCGGCTGTCGAAGCGGTCCAGGAGGGGCTGCAGCAGGGCGTGCAGGAGGCGGCGGCGCAGGGACACCGCATCCGCGTCGGCCAGCTGATCACCGCGATGCGGCACGCCGACCGCTCGCTCGAGGTCGCCGAGCTGGCGCTGCGCCACCGCGAGCGCGGTGCGATCGGCTTCGACATCGCCGGAGCCGAGGCGGGCTTCCCCGCCTCGCGGCACCGTCACGCCTTCGAGCTGCTCGCGGCGGCTCACTTCCCGACCACGGTCCACGCGGGGGAGGCGGACGGCCTCGACAGCATCCGCTCGGCCCTGCTCGACGGCCGCGCGCTGCGCCTGGGCCACGGCGTCCGGATCGCTGAGGACATCCGCATCGAGCGCCAGGACGACGACGCGAGCTACGTGACCCTCGGCGAGCTCTCGGAGTGGGTGAAGGACCGCGAGATCGCCCTCGAGCTCAGCCCCTCCTCCAACCTGCAGACCGGAGCCGTCGCAGCGTGGGGTGCCGAGCTCGCCGACCACCCCTTCGACCTGCTCTACCAGCTGGGCTTCCGCGTCACGGTGAACACCGACAACCGCCTGATGAGCGCGACGACCCTCAGCCGCGAGCTCGCCCTCCTGTCCGACGCGTTCGGGTACGACCTCGACGACTTCGAGGCCTTCCAGCTGAACGCGGCTCACGCCGCCTTCCTGCCGCTCGACGAGCGCCGCGAGCTCGTCGAGACGATCAGCGCCGGCTTCGAGGCGGCCTGACGGTGCCGCTCGACGCGCTCCCCGAGGAAGCGGTGGCCCTCCGCCACTCCGCCGGATCCTGGCGGGAGGCCGTCCTCGAGGCGGGCCGTGCGCTCGAGCGGACCGGCGCGGTCGACGCCGCCTACTCCCGGCGCATGGTCGAGCAGGTCGACGTGCTCGGGCCGTACATCGTCATCGCGCCCGGGCTCGCCCTCGCGCACGCCCGGCCCGGCAACGACGTCCTCGCGGACGGCCTCTCCGTCGTCACGCTGGCCGAGCCCGTCGCCTTCGGGCACAGCACCAACGACCCGGTGTCGGTCGTCATCGGGATCGCCGCCACCCAGGCGCACGGACACGTCGGCTTCGTCTCCGGGCTCGCTGACGTGCTCAGCCGTCCGGACGCGGTCGGCGCCCTCGCCGCCGCCCGCACCCTCCGCAGCATCAACGCCGTCCTCACCGACAGCACCCCGCACCACGGAAGAAGCGCATGAAGATCGTCACCCTCTGCGGCGCCGGAATCGGCACCTCCGCCATCCTCAAGCTCGGCGCCGAGCGCGCCCTCGAGACCCTCGACCTCGAGGCCGAGGTGATCGCCTCCGACCTGGCCTCCGTCGACGCGCTCGCCGCCGACGCGCAGGTCATCCTCACCTCCGGTGAGCTCGTCGACCGCATCGGCCGCACCTTCGCCGAGGTCGTCGTCATCGACAACTACCTCGACCAGAACGAGATCACGGAGAAGATCGAGCGGGCGCTGGGCTGAGTCCGTTTCTGAGCCGCTCCCTGCGCGGCTCAGCGCGGTCGGCCTCCCGACGGGGCGCGTTCTCAAGAGCGGGTCGCGTCGGGCTGCCTCGAATCGCTGGCACGCGATTCTCGGACGCGCCCTCCACCTTGCGGTGAGAGGGCGCTCCCTCCTCCTGCTGGTCGAGTAGCCGCAGAGCGGCGTATCAAGACTCCCATTTCCAGGGCGCGATGTGTCTACCGTGCGGTGGGAGGGCGTCCGTCGTCCGCCCCTGCTGGTCGAGTGGCCGCGGAGCGGCGTGCCGAGAGCCGGGTTCCCGCGCGGACGGCTGCTCGGGTCTTGGGGGGTCAGCGGGCGGCGAGCTGCTCGAGGACGGTGCCGATCAGGCGGCGGGCGCGGGCGGGGGAGAGGCGGGCGGGCCGCTCGGCCGCGCGGGAGACCGCGATGCCGTCGAGGACTGCGAGGAGAAGCGCCGCGTCGTCGGCGCCGAACGACGCCGCGGGATGCGCGGCGCGCAGCAGCTCCAGGACGACGTCCTCCGTTCGCGACCAGCCTGCGGTGTGGATCGCGCGGATCTCCGGATCGGTGCCGGCGCGGGAGGCGAAGGCGGTCCACACGATCGCATCGGGGACGTCCTCGTCCGCGACGCACGCGATCTCGTCGCAGAAGACGCGCAGCCGCACCTCGGCCGAGGATTCGGCCTCCAGGCGGCTCCGCATCCGCTCGCGGAAGCGCTCCTCGACCCGGGCCATCGCGCCGGCCAGCAGCGCCTGCTTCGTCGGGAAGTGGTGCTGGACGGCCCCCACCGAGACGCCGGCCTCGGCCGCGACGGTGCGGATGCTGAGGTGCTCCGCCCCGCGGGTCGAGAGGACGGCGACGACCGCCGAGAGGATGTCGCTCCTGCTCTCGCGCCGATCCGGCATGGCGTCCCTCTCGTTCGACTGCTCGAGCAGGCTACGCTCTCGGACATGACCAATACGACCGTATTGCCGCCCCGTGCCGAAGCCGGCCGCCGCATCGCGACCCTGGACGTCGTCCGCGGTGTCGCGATCATCGGGACCCTCGGCACGAACATCTGGATCTTCTCCCACCCCTGGGGGATGCTCGGACTGCTCTCCGTTCCGGTGACGCCCGAGACCTCCTCCTCCGCCGGGACTGCGCAGCTCCTGCTGATGGCGCTGGCGCAGGGCAAGTTCCTCGCCCTCCTCTCCCTCGCCTTCGGGGTGGGCCTCGCGATCCAGCACGCCTCCGCGGTCCGGCGCGGGACGCGCTGGCCGGGCCGCTACCTCTGGCGCGCGACGCTCCTCCTCCTGGACGGCGCGGTCAACTACGTGCTGATCGCGGAGTTCGACGTCCTCATGGGATACGCCGTCACCGGAGCGGTCGTCGCCTGGCTGCTGCTCACCCGGCCGACGACGCAGCGCCGCGTGATCCTCGTCTGCGGCGCTCTGCACGTCGTCCTGATCTCGGCGCTCGTGGCGCTCGTGGCGGCGAGCCCGGACGGTGCCGGGCAGGGGCCGGCCGGCCGGAGCCCCTACGCGGACGCGTCGTTCCTCGGCCTCGCCCTCTTCCGGCTGCAGAACGCGGGCGTCTTCCGTGCGGAGCCGGTGCTCATCGGGCTCCTCAGCCTCGCGATGTTCCTCCTCGGCGCGCGCCTCCATCGGGCGGGGGTCCTCGCCGCCGAGGGCGCGTCACTCCGCCGCCGCCTGATGGTCCTCGGCGCCCTCGCCCTCCCCGTCGACCTCGCGCTGGGCATCGGGGGGAGCGCCGCCGGTCTGCTCGCCGAGCGCTACCTCGTCGCGCCCCTGGTCGGGCTCGGCCTGCTCGCGGCCCTCGCCGAGGCCTGCCTCCGCCGGGGCGCCGAGGGCTGGGCGGCACGACGGGCGCGGGAGGTCGGCCGGGTCGCGCTGAGCGCCTACCTCCTGCAGAACCTGCTCGGCGGCGCCCTCTTCTACGGCTGGGGACTCGGGCTGGCGGTGACCGCCGCGCAGTGGCGCGTCCCGGCGACCGTCGGAGCGTTCCTGCTCATCGCGGCGGTCGTCGTGCTCGCGGCGCACCTGTGGCTGCGCCGGTTCGAGCTCGGTCCGGTGGAGTGGCTCTGGAAGCGGGGCGAGCGGATCGGTGTCCGCGCGCCCCGCTGACCGGAGGGGGACCTACGCGAGGAGCTCCGCGACGCCGGTGCGCAGGGCGGCGAGGCGGGACGAGACGGCCGACCGGCGGGCGTCGGCGTCGGAGTCGTGCGACCAGGCGTCGAGGTAGAGCTTGACCTTCGGCTCCGTGCCGCTCGGGCGCGCGATGAGACGGGCACCGTCCAGGGAGAAGCGGAGCGCGTCGGTCGGGGGCAGCGCGCCGCCCTCGGCGAGCAGGTCCTCGCTCCGCTCGACGGCGAGCCCGCCGATCGCGGTCGGAGGCGTCGCGCGCAGTCCGGCCATGATCCGGCCGATCTCGGAGAGGTCGGTGACGCGGAGCGAGATCTGCTCCGATCCGAAGAGCCCGAACCGCTCGGCGAACGACTCCAGCTCGTCGTCGATCGTGCGCTCCTCGGCGGCGAGCGCGCTCGCGAGGGAGAGGAAGGCGAGCGCGGCCGAGACGCCGTCCTTGTCGCGGACCGTCCCGGGGTTCACCAGGTAGCCGAGTGCCTCCTCGTAGCCGAAGACGAGGTCGGGGACGCGCGAGATCCACTTGAAGCCCGTGAGCGTCTCGGCGAAGTCGAGGCCGTAGTCGGCCGCCACGGCACCGAGGGCGGGGGAGGACACGATCGAGCAGGCGAGCGCTCCTCCGGTGCGGCCCTCGCGGCGGACCTGCTCGGCGGCGCGCCAGCCGAGCAGCGCTCCGACCTCGTTGCCGGTGAGGCGCCGGAAGCCCTCCGGGGCGGAGGCGTCGGGCACGGCGGCGGCGAAGCGGTCGGCGTCCGGGTCGTTGGCCACGATCAGCTGCGCGCGACCGGAGCGCGCGGTCGAGAAGGCGAGGTCGAGGGCGCCCGCCTCCTCCGGGTTGGGGAACGCGACCGTGGGGAACGCCGCGTCGGGCTCGATCTGCTCGACCACGACGGCCGGCTCGTCGAATCCCGCCGCGGAGAGCACCCGGTGCGCCGTCTCCCAGCCGACCCCGTGCATCGCCGTGTAGACGATGCGCAGCGGAGCGGACTGGCGGCCGACGGCTGCCGTCGCCTCGATGTAGGCGGCGACCACGGACTCGTCCGCGAGCCGGTACTCGCCGCGCGGCAGCTCCGGAACGCGCCGGTCCCGCGCGACCGCGAGGATCCGCTCGGCGATCTCGGAGTCGACCGGCGGCACGATCTGCGAGCCCTCGTCGGCGCCGCCGAGGTACACCTTGTAGCCGTTGTCCTGCGGCGGGTTGTGGCTCGCCGTGACCATCACTCCGGCGTCGGCGCCGAGGTGGCGCACGGCGAAGGCCAGCACGGGGGTGGGCAGGAGCCGGGGCAGCAGCACCGCGTCCACGCCGGCGCCCGCCATCAGCGCGGCGGAGTCCTCGGCGAAGACGCGCGAGTTCTTCCGGCCGTCGTAGCCGATCACGACCACGGGCCGCTGGACGCCCTGCGCCAGCAGGAAGTCGGCCAGGCCCACGGCGGCCTGCGAGACCAGCACGCGGTTCATCCGGTTGGATCCCGCCGCGATGGCGCCGCGCAGGCCCGCGGTGCCGAACGCCAGGCGGGCGCCGAAGCGGTCCTCGAGCTCGGCGCGGGCGGAGGCGTCCCCCGAGTCGGAGGCGGTCAGCAGGCCGACCAGCTCCTCCCGCGTCTCCGGGTCGGGGTCCTGGGCGAGCCAGGCCTCGGCGAGCTCCCGGACGTCGGCGCTCACAGGGCGCCCGTGATCCCGGCGAGCAGGCGGGCGAGGTCGTCCTCGGCGTCGCGGCCGGCCTCGAGCACCTCCTCGTGGCTGAGGGGGGTCTTCTGGATGCCGGCGGCGAGGTTCGTGATGAGCGACATGCCCAGCACCTCCATGCCCGCCTCGCGCGCGGCGATGGCCTCGAGGGCGGTCGACATGCCGACGATGTGGCCGCCGATGATCCTCGCCATCTGCACCTCGGCCGGGCTCTCGTAGTGCGGCCCGCGGAACTGCACGTACACGCCCTCGTCCAGCTCAGGACGCGTCCCCCGGGCGAGGTCGCGCAGGCGCGAGGAGTAGAGGTCGGTGAGGTCGACGATCGTCGCGCCCTCGAGCGGCGAGTCGGCGGTGAGGTTGATGTGGTCGCTGATCAGCACGGGGGTCCCGGGCGTCCAGTGCTCCTTGATGCCGCCCGCGCCGTTGGTGAGGATCATCACCGTCGCGCCCGTCGCGGCGGCGGTGCGGACGCTGTGCGCGACGCGGCGCACGCCGTAGCCCTCGTAGTAGTGGGTGCGGGCGCCGATGATCAGCGCGCGCCTGCCGGTGGGGAGCAGGACGGAGCGCAGGGTGCCGCCGTGCCCGTGCACGGCCGGCTTGGAGAAGCCGAGGATCTCGGTGGCCTCCACCGTCGCGGTCGTCTCGCCGATCGCGTCGGCGGCCTTGCCCCAGCCGCTGCCGAGGGTGAGGGCGATGTCGTGCTTCTCGACCCCTGTCGCCTCGGCGATCTGAGCGGCCGCGCGGGCCGCGATCTCGAAGGGATCGGCGTCGGGGGCCTCGAGGGGGTGCAGGGTCTGGTCGGACATCCTCCCACCCTACCGACGGGCTGCGCGGCGGCGGAGGGCGACTCCCGCGGCCGATCCGACACCCCGCGATTGGGCGAACACTCAGTGAGAGAGGACAATGGGAAGCATGGCTTACGAGTTCGAGCGCGCGCAGAGGATCGCTGTACTCGGAGGGGGGCCGGGCGGCTACGAAGCCGCCATCGCGGGAGCGCAGCTCGGCGCTGAGGTCACCCTGGTCGAGCGGGTCGGAGTGGGCGGCTCGGCCGTCATCACCGACGTCGTCCCGTCGAAGTCGCTCATCGCGACGGCGGAGGCCACCAACGCCATCGGCGAGGCCGCCGACCTGGGCGTGCAGTTCTTCACCCGCTCGGAGCAGAACAAGCCGGTGCGCCCGGACGTGGCGGTCAACCTGGCGACGGTGAACAAGCGCCTGCTCGGGCTCGCGCGCCAGCAGTCCGAGGACATGCGCGCGAACCTGGTGCACCACGGCGTGCGCATCGTCCAGGGGGACGGGCGCCTGGACGGCTCGAACGCCTTGATCGTCTCCACGGCGGCCGGCGGCGAGGGCATGGACTTCGACCGCATCGAGGCGGACACGATCGTGGTCTCGGTGGGCGCCAGCCCCCGTGTGCTCCCGACCGCGGCTCCCGACGGCGAGCGCATCCTCAGCTGGACCCAGCTCTACAACCTCAAGTCCGTCCCCGAGCACCTGATCGTGGTGGGCTCCGGCGTGACCGGCGCGGAGTTCGCCTCCGCCTACCGTGCGCTCGGCGCCCGCGTGACCCTCATCTCCTCCCGCGACCAGGTGCTGCCCGGCGAGGACGCCGACGCGGCCGCCGTGATCGAGAACGTCTTCAAGCGCAACGGCATGGTCGTGCTCTCGAAGTCGCGCGCCGACCGCGTCGAGCGGACCGAGAAGGGCGTGCAGGCCGTGCTCTCGGACGGACGTGTCGTCGAGGGCTCGCACTGCCTGATGGCCGTCGGCTCCGTGCCGAACACGGCGGGCATCGGCCTCGAGGACGCGGGGGTGCAGCTGACGGAGTCGGGGCACATCCGCGTCAACCGCGTCGCCCGCACCAGCGTCCCCTCGATCTACGCGGCCGGGGACTGCACCACGTTCCTCCCGCTCGCCTCCGTCGCCGCCATGCAGGGCCGCACCGGCGTGTTCCACGCCATGGGCGACGCCGTGAACCCGACCGAGGTGCGCAACGTCGCGGCGAACATCTTCACGCAGCCCGAGATCGCGACCGTCGGGTGGAGCCAGCGCGAGATCGAGGAGGGCATCGCGCAGGGCGAGATCTACAAGCTCCCGCTCGCCGCGAACCCGCGGGCAAAGATGATGGGCATCCGCGACGGCTTCGTCAAGCTGTTCGCGCGCACCGGCTCCGGCACCGTCATCGGAGGCGTCATCGTCGCTCCGAAGGCGAGCGAGCTGATCTTCCCGCTCGCCCTCGCCGTGGAGCACCGCCTGACCGTCGACCAGGTCGCGCGGGCTTTCACCGTCTACCCGAGCCTCACCGGCTCGATCTCGGACGCCGCGCGCGCCATGCACATCGTCACCTGACGCGCCCCTCCGCCGGGCCGCGCAGGGTGCGGTCCTTCATCGGCAGAGCGCGCGACCGGGTATTGCGTGCGAAGCGATTGTCGGCAGCGCGATGCGACCCGCTCGGCGGTACCCCTCACGTCGAGGAGCCGACCGCGCCGGGCCGCGCGGGGAGCGGCTTTTCATCGGCAGAGCGCGCGACCGGGAATCGCGTGCGAAGCGATTCACGGCAGCGCGACACGACCCGCTCTGCGGTATCCCTCACGTCGAGGAGCCGACCGCGCCGGGCCGCGCGGGGAGCGGCCCGGAACAACCTCAGACGATCTGGAGGAGCACGTGTCCCGCGGGGACGGTCGCTCCGGCCGTCGCGTCGAGGCCCTTCACGACGCCGTCCTTGTGGGCGGTGAGCGGCTGCTCCATCTTCATCGCCTCGAGGACGACGACCAGGTCGCCGGTGACGACCGTGTCGCCCTCGGCGACGGCGACCTTGACGATGGTGGCCTGCATGGGCGAGGCGACGGAGTCGCCCGTGACGGTGCTGACGGAGGAGGAGCCGCGGCGCTTCGGGGAGGCGGCAGCGGCCCCGCGGGCGGGTCCCGAGCCGACCAGGTCGCCGGGGAGAGTGACCTCGACGCGGCGCCCGTCGACCTCGACGACCACGTTCCGGCGGGCCGCCGGCTCGTCGGTCGCTCCGGGCTCGCCGCTCCAGGCCGGGATCGTGTTCTCGAACTCGGTCTCGATCCAGCGGGTGTAGATCGTGAAGGGCGCGCCGCCCTCGGGGGCGAAGGCCGGGTCCTCGACGATCGCGCGGTGGAAGGGGAGGACGGTCGGCAGTCCGGTGACCTCGAACTCGGCGAGGGCGCGGCGCGAGCGCTCCAGCGCCTGCTCGCGGCTGTCGCCGGTGACGATCAGCTTCGCGAGGAGCGAGTCGAAGGAGCCGGAGATCACGTCGCCGGCGACGACGCCGGAGTCGACGCGGACGCCGGGTCCGCCGGGGGCCTTGAAGACGTGCACCGGGCCCGGAGCGGGGAGGAAGCCGCGGCCCGCGTCCTCGCCGTTGATGCGGAACTCGAAGGAGTGGCCGCGGGGCTCCGGGTCGTCGTAGTCGAGCACGCCGCCCTCGGCGAGGCGGAACTGCTCGCGCACGAGGTCGATGCCGGTGATCTCCTCCGACACGGGGTGCTCGACCTGGAGGCGGGTGTTCACCTCGAGGAAGGACACCGTGCCGTCCTTGCCGATCAGGAACTCGCAGGTCCCGGCGCCGAGGTAGCCGACCTCCTGCAGGATCGCCTTCGAGGCGCGGTAGAGCTCGGTGTTCTGCGCATCCGTCAGGAACGGCGCGGGCGCCTCCTCGACGAGCTTCTGGTGGCGGCGCTGGAGGGAGCAGTCGCGGGTGGAGACCACGACGACGTTGCCGTGCGCGTCGGCCAGGCACTGGGTCTCGACGTGGCGCGGCTGGTCGAGGTACTTCTCGACGAAGCACTCGCCGCGGCCGAAGGCGGCGACGGCCTCGCGCGTGGCGGAGGCGAACAGCTCCTCGACCTCGCCGCGCTCGCGGGCGACCTTGAGGCCGCGACCGCCGCCGCCGAAGGCCGCCTTGATCGCGACGGGGAGGCCGTACTGGTCCACGAACTCGAGCACCTCGGCGGCGCCGGAGACGGGGTTGAGGGTTCCCGGGGCCAGCGGCGCGCCGACCTTCTCGGCGACGTGGCGGGCCGAGACCTTGTCGCCGAGGCGCTCGATGGCCTCGGGGCCGGGGCCGATCCAGATCAGGCCGGCGTCGATGACGGCGCGGGCGAAGTCGGCGTTCTCGGCGAGGAAGCCGTAGCCGGGGTGCACGGCGTCGGCACCGGAGCGGCGGGCCACCGAGAGCAGCTTGTCGATGACGAGGTAGGTCTCGGCGCTGGTCGTCCCGCCGAGGGCGTAGGCCTCGTCGGCGAGGCGGCTGTGCACGGCGTCGCGGTCCTGGTCGGCGTAGACGGCCACGGAGGCGATCCCGCTGTCGCGGGCGGCGCGGATGACTCGGACGGCGATCTCGCCCCGGTTGGCGACGAGCACCTTCGTAATCTTCGGCATGGTCCCCAACCCTAGGGGGCGGCTCCGCCCGGCCCGGCGCGGCTCACCACAAAGAAGCGGAGGGCCTTCGTCGGTTCCTCACAAGGGCGGGACGGGCCTCAGCGGTTCCAGAGCGCGGTCCAGTCGACGCCGAGGCTCCGCACCAGCGTGCGGAGGGTCGGCACCGACATCCCGATCACCGTCGAGGGGTCGCCCTCGATCGCGGTGATGAAGCCGGCGCCGCGGCCGTCGATGGTGAAGGCGCCGGCCACCTCGAGGGGCTCGCCGGTGGCGACGTAGGCGTCGATCTCGGCGTCGTCGATGTCGTCGGAGAACGTGACGGCGGCGGAGGTGACCGCTCCGGCCTCGGCGACGATCCTCCCGCCACGGTGGTCGACGAGCCAGTGGCCGGAGTGGAGGCGGCCGGTGCGACCGCGCTGGGCGCGCCAGCGCTCCCGGGCCCGCTCCGGCTCGTGCGGCTTGCCGTGGACGACCCCGTCGAGGACGAACGCGGAGTCGCCGCCGAGCACCAGACCGTCGATGTCCGGGCGCAGGACGGCGTGCGCCTTGGCGCGGGCGAGCAGCGAGACGGTGGCGTCCGCGTCCAGTGCCGCGCCCCGCTCCTGCTCGGCCCGGGCGACGGCCGCGGGCTCGTCCACCTCGGAGGGGACGACGACGGGCTCGATCCCGGAGGCCCGCAGCAGCGCGAGGCGCGCGGGGGAGGTGGAGGCGAGGTAGAGGCGCACGAGGGCTCCCTGCGGCCGGGCCCACGCTGTGGGATGCTCGACGGATGGCACAGACCCCGTCCCGAGCATCCGCCCGCCCCGACGGGGCCGACGACGCACTCGGGACCGAGATCGAGCTCGACATTAGCAACGTCGCCCACGGCGGCGTGTTCGTCGCCCGGCACGAGGGCCGCGTCGTCTTCGTCCCGGACGTCCTCCCCGGCGAGCGCGTGCGGGCGCGGATCAGCGAGGTCCGGCACGACAGCTTCTGGCGTGCCGAGGCGCTCGAGGTGCTCGAGGCGTCCGAGCACCGGGTGGAGCACGTCTGGCCCGAGGCCGCCCTCGACCGCCGCCCGGGGGAGCGCGTCGGCGGCGCCGAGCTCGGCCACGCCGACCTGGCCTACCAGCGCGAGCTGAAGCGCCTCGTGCTCGTCGACTCCTTCTCCCGCTTCGCCCGTCGCGAGGTCGAGGTGGAGGTCTCGCCGATCGGCGGGGACGACGCGTCCGGCGGCCTCGGCTGGCGCACGCGGAACCGCCTCCACGTCGACGACGACGGACGGGTCGGCCCCTACGCGGCACGCAGCCACCACGTCGTCACCGTGGAGTCGCTGCCCCTCGCGACCGCCGACTCCTCCCTGGCCGCACCGCTCGGCGAGCGCCTCGCTCCCGGCTCGGTGGTCGACCTCGTCGACGCGGCCGGATCCGAGGGGGCCGCGGTGCTCGTGCACGACCCCTCCGACAAGCGCGCCCGCCGCGACCGCACGGTGGTGAGCGAGTTCGTCGCCGACCGCACCTTCCGGGTCGACCGCACCGGCTTCTGGCAGGTGCACCGCGGAGCCGCCGCCGCGCTCTTCGAGGCCGTGCAGGCCGCCGTCGACGCGGATGCGGCGGACCCGTCGGCCGCCAACCACGACCTCTACGGCGGGGTGGGCCTGCTCGCCGCGGCGCTGGCCGACCGCCTCGGCGCCGGAGTGCGCGTGACCAGCGTCGAGAGCGACTCCCGCGCCACCGAGCACGCGCTCGAGAACCTGGCCGACCAGGTCGGCGCCCGCGCGGTGACCGCCCGCGTCGACCGCTACCTCCGCGACGTCGTCGCCCAGGCCGATGCGCGCGAGCGGGCGCGGTGGCGCGCGGCGACCGTGGTCCTCGACCCGCCGCGCTCGGGCGCCGGCCGAGCGGTCACCGACGCTCTGGCGGAGCTGCGGCCGGCGCAGCTCGTCTACGTCGCCTGCGACCCGGTCGCGCTCGCCCGCGACGTGGGCGCCCTGACCGGGGCGGGTTACGAGCTGGAGCGCCTCGAGGGCTTCGACCTCTTCCCGCACACCTCCCACGTGGAGGCCGTTGCGCGACTGGTCCGCCGAGAGGACTGACCGCGGGCCCGCGTCTGCGTACCATGGGCGGGATGGAGCCCCACGTCGACGCAGCCGAGGCCCCGCGCGTGCGCGTGGCGATCGTGGACGACCACGAGTCGGTGCGCCTGGGCGTGGCCGCCGCCGTCGAGAGCGCGGGGATGCAGGTGGTCGCCGCCGCCGAGACCGTCCAGGCCCTCGAGAGCACGATCGGCGGCGCGGAGATCGAGGTGCTCGTCCTCGACCTGTCCCTGAACGACGGCTCGAGCATCACCAGCAACGTCAAGTGGGGGCAGGTGCGCGGCTCCGCCGTCCTCGTCCACAGCATCGCGGACCGTGTCGTGGCCGTGCGGGAGGCGCTCGCCGCGGGAGCGGCCGGCGTCATCCCGAAGTCCTCGCCCATGTCGACGGTCGTCGCCGCCATCCGCACGGTCGCCCGCGGCGAGGTCCTCAACAATCTGGAGTGGGCCTCGGCCATCGACGCCGACGACGACTTCGCGCGGGCCGTGCTCGGCCGTCGCGAGCGCGACGTCCTGCACCTCTACGCCTCGGGGCTGCCGCTGAAGCTGGTGGCCGAGCGGCTGCAGATCTCGGTGTCGACGGCGAAGGAGTACCTCGACCGGATCCGCGACAAGTACGTCGAGATCGGCCGTCCCGCCCCGACGAAGGTCGATCTGCTGCGGCGCGCGGTGGAGGACGGCATCCTGCCGGGCATCGACCCGGACGACGGCGATGGCGGGCGCTGAGGCGCCGATCGCCCGCCGCAACGCCGGGCGCGAGCGCATCGACCGGATCATCAGCACGGTCGTGTCGTTCTTCGGCTTCGGCTTCGGCGTGCAGACCGTCCCGCCGATCCTCGCGCAGCTGCCCCTCCTGCGCCCCGAGGTGGCCTGGCCGGTGCTGGTGCTGGTCTTCGGATCGCTCACCGCCGCCGTGGTCACCGCCGTGCTGCGGCGGGGCACGCGGATCACGGCGGTCCTGGTCGCCGTCGGTGTCCTCATCGCCCTCCTGACCTGGCCGGCCGCCGTCGCCACCGGGGGCGCGGACCGCGAGACCCCGTGGATCTGGTACCTGCTGACCATCGGCACCGCCTTCTGCACGATCGCCGCTCCCCTCCGGATCGCGATCGCGTACGTGTCGGTGACGACCATGCTGTTCGGGCTGCTGCGCGTCCTCCCCTCCGGCGGCGGGGCGGAGCCGACCCGCGCGATCCTCGACGCCGCCTACGTGGGCATCGTCGGCTTCGTGATGCTGGTGCTGATCACCGTGCTCCGGCAGTCGGCCGACGAGATCGACCGTGCGCAGACGACGGCCATGGAGCAGTACGAGGCGGCGATGCGCCAGCACGCCGGCGAGGTGGAGCGGGTCGAGGTCGACGCCCTGGTGCACGACAACGTGCTCGCGACGCTGCTCTCCGCCGCCTCAGCCGAGTCGCCGGCCGAGCGCGCGCTGGTCTCCTCGATGGCGCAGCGCACCCTCGCCGTGCTGCTGCCCGACCACGAGCCGGAGCCGCCCGAGGGGCTGGTCCCGCTCGAGCTCCTGCAGCGCCAGCTCGCCCACGCGGCGTCCACCTTCGGGACCGAGATCGCAGTCGCGACGGCCGATGGAGTGGATCCGCGCGCGACGACGCTGCCGCGCCCGGTGGCCGAGGCGCTGCTCGGCGCGGTCTGGCAGGCGCTCGCCAACAGCGTCCAGCACGCGGGTCCGAGCGGCAGCGTCCACCGCGCCGTGCACGGGCTGCTGGGCGACGGCGCGGTGGAGGTCGTGGTGGAGGACGACGGCCGCGGCTTCCGGCTCGCCGACGTCCCGCGCGAGCGGCTGGGCATCCGGCTCTCCATCCTCGAGCGGGTGCACAACGCGCGGGGATCGGCGCGGGTCGACTCGACTCCGGGCGAGGGCACCCGAGTCGTCCTCTCCTGGCGGGCGGACGCGGGAGGAGGGCCGTGATCGCCTACCCGCGCCCCCTGCTCCAGGCGCTCGGCGCCGGCTTCTCGCTGTACCACGTGGTGCTCGCCTTCTTCTCCTTCCGCATCTCCCCGGCCACGCCGGCCGACCTCGTCGCGGTCGCGCTGTACGTCGCGGCGACCGTCGTCGCCCTCTGGCCGGGAGCGACGACCCGGCTCGCCCTGCCCGCCGCGGTCGGGATGACCGCGGTCGCCGTCGCTCTGCCGCTGCTGGTCGCGCCCTCGCTCGATCCGGGTGCCTCCAACGGCTACTCCACCTGGTACATCGCCGCGGTCGGCACCCTCATGACGATCGTGTGCGCCCGCCGGCGCGCGGCCTGCGCCTGGGTCGGCGTCGGCTTCCTGATCGTGCACACCGTGTTCTGGGCCGGCCCGGCCGCGCTGGCCACTCTCGGCGTCGTCGGGGGGATCGCCTGGGTCGCGATCGCGCAGCTGCTCATCGTCGAGCTCGGGCGCGCGGGCTCCGAGGCGCGCGTGCTCGAGGCGGCCGAGCGCGCGGCCGCGTCGTGGCGGGCCGCGGAGGAGGCGCACCTCACGGAGCGCGAGGTCCGGCTGGAGCAGACCCGCGCCCTCGCCGCCGACATGCTGCTGCGCATCGCCGAGCCGGGACCGGGCCTCACCGACGAGGAGCGGCGCGAGTGCCGGCTGCTCGAGGCGGCCGTGCGCGACGAGATCCGCGGCCGGCGGCTGCTGGACGACGAGGTGCGGCGTCTCGTGCTCGACGCGCGGCGGCGGGGGGTGACCGTGTTGGTGCTCGACGACGGCGGCCTCGACCGCACCTCCGAGGGCGAGAGCCGACGGGTGCTGGGGGAGCTCGCCCAGGCTCTGAGCGGGATCCGCGAGGAGGTCGACCGCGTGGTGGTGCGCACCGCGTCGGCCGACTCGGCCTCGGCGGTCACAGTGGTGGGCCTGCGGACGGCCGGCGACGGCAGCGCGGGCGCCCTCGGCTCCGACGACGCGGGGGACGAGGTCGACGCCTGGGTCGAGATCCGGCGCGACGGCGTCGGCGGACGGGACGTCTGAGCGGCGGAGCGCGCGCGGGACGGCGCGGCCGTCCGCCTGCGCAGCGACCGGCGGCGACCCGCCCCGGAGGGCGTGCGGATGTCGGATCGGTGCCGCGGTCGGTACGCTCCGGCTCTCAGCACGGCTCAGGTCCTGGCGCACCCGGTCTCTCGGCGCGGACCGATCGTCGGCGCGGCACGAGCGTGAGCAGAGCCGTCATGAGCGGAGCCCGTTGAGCGCCGAGCGCGTCAGGACGAAAGCCCGTTAACGGAGTGCGGCGGGCCGTCCACTCCTCCGAAGAGGGGGCCCGGCCCGCCGTCAAACCCCGAGTGAGGGTAACAACCCGAATATTACCCTCACTCGCCCCCAACACACCCGCCTGCTTACCCTGGTCGGCGAGTGATTGGCGGTGCCCCTTCCGAAGGAGGAGCACCGTACGTCCACTAGTGTGCTCGCTCCGCCAGGAGGCGCATAGTCAGCACTTTAGGGGACTAATCGGGGGACAAATTTCACGTTCCGCGTCGCGGATCGCTCGTTCCCCGACGGGCTGCGTCTGCGAGTCCGCTCAGCCGGAGAAGGAGCGCCACGCTCCGGGTGCCGGCCGGAGCGGCCCGCGGACCGCCGCGGCGCGGTCGTTCCAGCCGCCGCTGAGCTCCTGCGGGGTCTCCGGCTCGGCCTCGGTGCGCGAGGTCAGTGCGGTGACGACGGCCGTGACGGCGGCGATCTCGGCGGCGTCGAGGCCGGGGGTGGAGATGACGACGGCGGGTGCGGAGTCGGAGGCGGTCATCCCGTGACGCTATCGCATGCCGTTCACGGCGCCGGTCGGCGGGGCATGGCTATGCTGACGCCGGATGCCGCCGGAGCGTCGTCCGTCCGTTGCGAACAGGAGCGTCCCCGCATGCCGACGTGGTTCCCGAGGAGCGGTGCCGCGGCGCTGCGCCCCCTGCGTCTGCTGGTCCGGAGGTCGCCGGCGGCCGTCTCGGTCGTCCTGGTCCTCCTGGCCGCGAGCGCGATCACGGGGACGCTCGTCGCCCCCGCGGGAGCCGAGACGACGGCCTGGTGGGCGGCGGGCCCGATGACGACCCTCGACGGCCGTCCGTGGACGGCGGTGACCGCCCTCCTGATCGCGGCGGACCCGCTGCAGCTGCTCCTGGACGTCGTGCTGGTGCTCCCGATGCTCCTCGCCGCGGAGCGCCGCCTCGGCTCGGCCCGCACCCTCCTCGCCTTCCTCGTGACAGGCGCCGTCGGGATCGTCGTCGGGTCCTCCGTGCAGTCGATCGGCGCTCTCGTCGGGGAGTGGTGGGCGGGCGACACCGTCGGCGACCACACCTTCGACCCGCTGATCGGCGCGGTCGGCGCCCTCATCGCCTCGACCGCCTTCATGGGCGCTCTGTGGCGTCGCAGGCTCCGGGTGACCGTCTTCGCCGTCGTGCTGATGTTCGTGCTCTACGCGGGCGACTCCGCCGACGCGTACCGGCTCCTCGCGGGCGGCGCGGGGCTCGTGCTCGGCGCGGTGCTCGCGCGGGGAGCGTCGGGGCTGCGTCCGCAGCGTCCGGCGCCGAGCTCGCACCGCGAGTCCCGGGGGCTGCTGGCGGCGGTCGTCGTCGTCACCGCGATCGGTCCGCTCGTCGCCGTCCTCTCCGACTCGGGCTACGGTCCGTTCTCGTTCCTCGGCCGACTGCTGCAGAGCGCCTTCACGGGGACGACGGACCTCGAGGACCCGTGCAGCCGCGCCCTCCGGCACTGCGCGCACCACGTGAAGCTGAGCCTGGTCGCCCCCGGGCCGATCCTGCTGACGTTCGTCCCGCTCGTCCTCCTGCTCGTCGCCGCCTACGGCCTGCGCTCCGGGCGCCGCTTGGGCCTGCTGCTGGCGGTCGGGGTGAACATCGCGATCGCGATCCTGGAGGTCTTCTCCCTCCAGCGCGCCGCCCGTCACCCCGAGTTCCTGTACTACGCCGAGTACCTGCTCTGGGTGGCGACGACGGTGCTGGTGCCGCTGGCCGTCGTGGCGATGCTCGTGATCGGGAGGAGGCACTTCCGCATCCGCGCGCCCCGTGCCGCCGCGAGGCTCTGGACGCGGGTCGTCGCCATCGCCTTCGTCGTGTCCCTCGGCGGCTACCTGGCGCTCTCGGCCGGCGTGCGCACGAGCTTCGAGCCGCTCCTGGGCCTCGGGAGACTCCTCCTGGACGGGCTGCTGCGCTTCGTCCCGGTGAGCTTCCTCGGCGGCGCCGGACTGCTCGCCGTGCCGCGGGAGCCCGTCGCGCGGATCGTCTTCGAGTGGGTCGGCCCGGTGTTCTGGCTCGTGGTCGTCGTCGCGGTGGTCGCCCTGCTCCGGGCCACCGACGTGCAGCGGAACCGCGGCGACGAGGCGCGGTACCGCGCGCTCCTGTCCCTGCACGGCGCCGGCAGCCTCGGCCATCAGGGGACCTGGGAGGGCAACGCGCACTGGATCTCGGCCGACGGGACCGGCGGAGTCGCCTACCGGGTGATCGGCGGCGTGGCGATCACCCTCTCCGACCCGGCCTGCGCTCCCGAGCGGCGCGAGGACGTCGTGGCCGAGTTCGTGCGTTTCTGCGACGAGCGCAGCTGGACGCCCGTCTTCTACAGCATCCACGACGAGCTGCTCCCCGTCTTCGACCGGCTCGGCTGGTCGCGCCTCTCGGTCGGCGAGGAGACGATCATCGAGCTCTCCTCCTTCGAGCTCACCGGCAAGCGGTGGCAGAAGGTGCGCTACCCGCTCACGCGCGGCATCAAGCTGGGCATCGAGGCGCAGTGGACCAGCTGGCCCGAGCTCTCCCTCGGCATGGCCAACCAGATCGTCGACCTGTCGGAGCGCTGGGTCGCCGAGAAGGCGCTGCCCGAGATGGGCTTCACCCTCGGTGGGATCGACGAGGTCCGCGATCCCGACGTCGCCCTCCTGCTCGCGGTCGGACCGGACGGCGTGCTGCAGGGGGTGACGAGCTGGCTGCCCGTGCATCGGGAGGGGCGCGTGGTCGGCTGGACCCTCGACTTCATGCGCCGCTCCGACGACTCGATGCCCGGCATCATGGAGTTCCTCATCGCCTCCGCGGCGCTGCGCGTCAAGGAGGAGGGCGCCGAGTTCCTCTCGCTCTCGGGCGCACCGCTCGCCACCGCACCGGTCGAGGAGGGGGAGGAGCCTCCGGAGCCGACGGTCCTCTCGCGCCTGCTCGAGTTCCTCTCGCGGACGCTCGAGCCGGCCTACGGCTTCACGTCGCTGTTCCGCTTCAAGGCCAAGTTCCACCCGCGCTACGCGGGCCTCTGGATGACCTACCCCGACGCGCTGCAGCTGCCCCGGATCGGAGCCGCGCTGGGTCGCGCCTATCTGCCCGACCTCTCCGCCGCGCAGGCGCTGGCGTTCGCGCGGGTGGTCGGGGCGAAGCCGGAGGAGAAGCCGTCCGAGGCGTCCGCGGCGAAGCCGGATGCTCCGGCCGCCAGGGCAGGCGCTCCTGCGGCGAAGGCGGGTGCTCCGACAGCCGAGCCGGACGGTCCTGGGGTGAAGGCGGGTGCTCCGGCTGCGAGGGCGGATGCCCGGGAAGCGGAGCCCGATTCCGCGACAGGGGAGCTGGGTGCTCCGGCCGCGGAGCCGGCCGCTCCCGTCGTGCGGCCCGATGCTCCCGCGGAGTCCGCTGTCCGACGGACCGGCCCCGGCTCCTCCGACTGATCGTTCCGCCCCTCCGCCCCGTGAGGAGGCGGTCGCAGCGGAACGCCGCGGCACGGACGGTCTCCCGTCTCCTGCCGCGGCGTCCGAGCGAGTCGGGTCAGAGCGGGATGTTGCCGTGCTTCTTCGCGGGCAGGTTGGCGCGCTTGGTGCGCAGCGCCCGCAACGCCTTGATGACGGAGACACGCGTCGCCGAGGGCTCGATCACGCCGTCGAGCTCGCCGCGCTCGGCCGCGAGGAACGGGCTCGCGACGTTGTAGGTGTACTCGTTCGCCAGGCGCGTCCGGACGGCTGCGACGTCCTCGCCGGCCTCCTCCGCCTTGCGGATCTCGTTGCGGTAGAGGATGTTCACCGCGCCCTGGCCTCCCATGACGGCGATCTCGGCGGTCGGCCACGCGAGGTTGATGTCGGCTCCCAGCTGCTTGGACCCCATCACGATGTACGCGCCGCCGTAGGCCTTGCGCAGGATGACCGTGACCAGCGGCACGGTCGCCTCGGCGTAGGCGTAGAGCAGCTTCGCGCCGCGGCGGATGACGCCGGTCCACTCCTGGTCGGTGCCGGGCAGATAGCCCGGGACGTCGACCAGGGTCAGGATCGGCAGCGAGAACGCGTCGCAGAAGCGGACGAAGCGGGACGCCTTCTCGCCCGCCTCGATGTTCAGCGTGCCCGCCATGGCGCTCGGCTGGTTCGCGATGATGCCGACGGAGCGGCCCTCGACGCGGCCGAAGCCGATCACGATGTTCGGCGCGAACAGCGGCTGCACCTCGAGGAAGTCGCCCTCGTCGACGATGTGCTCGATGACGGCGCGCATGTCGTACGGCTGGTTCGGGCTGTCCGGGATGACCGTGTCGAGGAAGCGGTCCGCGTCGGTCGTCTCGAGGTCGACCTCGGTCTCGAAGACGGGGACAGGCGACAGGTTGTTGTCCGGGAGGAAGGAGAGGAGCGTCCGCGCGTAGTCGAGCGCGTCGTTCTCGTCGCTCGCGAGGTAGTGCGAGACGCCCGAGATCTTGTTGTGGGTCAGCGCGCCGCCGAGCTCCTCCATGCCGACGTCCTCGCCGGTGACGGTCTTGATCACGTCGGGCCCGGTGACGAACATCTGGCTGGTCTTGTCGACCATGATCACGAAGTCGGTCAGGGCGGGGGAGTAGACCGCGCCTCCCGCGGCAGGGCCGCAGATGATCGAGATCTGGGGGATCACGCCGCTCGCCGCGGTGTTGCGGCGGAAGATCTCGCCGTACTTGCCGAGGGCGACCACGCCCTCCTGGATCCGTGCTCCGCCGGAGTCGAGGATGCCGATGATCGGGACGCCGGTCTTCAGGGCGAGGTCCATCACCTTGATGATCTTCTCGCCGGCCACCTCGCCGAGCGAGCCGCCGAAGATCGTGAAGTCCTGCGAGTACACGGCGACCTGGCGGCCGTGGATGGTGCCGGTGCCGGTGACGACGGCGTCGCCGTAGGGTCGCTTCTTCTCCATGCCGAAGGCGTGGGTGCGGTGGCGGACGAACTCGTCCAGCTCGACGAACGAGCCCGGGTCGAGGAGGGTGTCGATCCGCTCCCGTGCGGTCATCTTGCCCTTGGCGTGCTGCTTCTCGATCGCCGCCTCGCCACTGGCCGTGACGGCCTCGTGGTAGCGGTTCCTGAGGTCCGCGATCTTCCCCGCGGTCGTGTACAGATCGGGCGCGGGACGTTCGGTGTTCGCGGTCACCCGCTCACCCTACCGGCGGGGCGGACGCCTCCTCTTGTCGCACTCGCACAGGGAGGGCCGCTCCGAACGGGAGGATCCGGACAAGGGCGGGACGTCGCGAGCGGCGCTCGGAGCGGCCTCGCGGGAGCCGCCGCTACCGTGGCGGCATGCTCCTCCCGCTCTCCTCCGCTGTCTCCCCCCGCGTCCTCGCGCTCGAGTCGGCGGGGTCGACGAACGACGAGCTCCGCGAGCGGGCGGCCGCCGACCCCGCCGCGTGGCCGCACCTCTCCGTCGTCGCCACCGGCGACCAGCGCGCCGGGCGCGGCCGGCTGGGGCGCGTCTGGCAGGCGCCCGCGGGCCGCACGCTCGCGGCCTCGACTCTGGTCGACGCCTCCGCCCTCGGCGCCGAGGCCTCCGGCTGGCTGCCGCTCGTGGCCGGCGCCGCTCTCGCCCGGGCCCTCGCACCCCTCGTCGACGGGGACGTCGCCGTCAAGTGGCCCAACGACGTCCTGATCGACGGCCGGAAGGTCGCGGGGATCCTCGCCGAGCGCCTGCCGGACGGGCGGGTCGTCGTCGGCACCGGTGTGAACCTGCTGCTGACGGAGGCGGAGCTGCCGGTCCCGACCGCCACCTCGCTCGCCCTCGCCGGAGCACGGACGACGAGCGCCGACGAGGTGCTCGCCGCGTTCCTGACCGCATTCCAGGGGCTGCTGGCTCCGCTGCTCGCCCAGGGCGACGCCGAGGCCTCCGGAGCGGCCGCCGCCGTCCGCGCCTCTTGCGGCACCCTCGGAACGCGCGTCCGGCTCGAGCTGCCCGACGGCACGCAGGAGGAGGGGACCGCCGCCGCACTCGCCCCGGACGGCTCGCTCCTGCTCGAGCAGGGCGGCGCGCTGCGCTCGTTCACGGCCGGCGACGTCACGCACCTGCGCTCCTAATGGCCAGGACCGACCCCGCCGACCGCGAGCTGGCGCGGCTGACCCCGCGCGCCCGCCGGGCGGTCGCACCGGTCGTCGGCCTCCTCCTGCTCACCTGGACGGGCTTCTACTTCGCCGCGCAGTTCGAGCTCGCCCTGCAGCGCTGGATCATCGGGCTCGGCACCGCACTTCTGGTGCTGCTCCTCTGCGCTCCCGGGATCGCGGGCTGGGCGAGCGTGCGCTACCGCGTCACCGCCTCCGGCCTCAGCGCGCGCCGGGGCGTGGCGTCGATCCGGCGGGCCGAGGTGGTCTTCGATCGGAGGATGGAGGTCGTGGTCGAGCGTTCCCTCGGCCAGCGCCTCGCCCGGTGCGGGGACGTCCGGATCCTGCAGGCGGGAGCCGAGGTGTTCGTGCTGCGGGACCTGCCGGATCCGGAGCTCACGGCCGACCTGCTGCGGGAGGCGATCGGCGCGGCTCCCGTTCTCGAGCCGGAGTGGCCGCCACCCGCGTGAGCGCGTCGGGGCCTCGGTAGCATGGAGCCGCCCCGCGCCAGCGGGCGGAGACGGAGGAGCGCCATGCGCGTCGGCGTGATCGGGGGCGGCCAGCTCGCCCGGATGATGATCCCCGCGGCGGTGGAGCTCGGCATCGAGATCGCCGTGCTCGCCGAGAGCGAGGGCGCCCCGGCGGGGCTCGCCGCGACACGGGTCGGCGACCACCGCGACGAGGCGACCGTGCTCGCCTTCGCCGAGACCGTGGACGTGGTGACGTTCGACCACGAGCACGTTCCCCAGCCGATCCTCCGCGAGCTCGTCGCCCGCGGCGTCGCCGTGCACCCCGGCCCCGACGCCCTGCTGTTCGCCCAGGACAAGCTGATGATGCGGCGCCGCCTGACCGAGCTCGGCGTGCCCGTGCCCGAGTGGGCCGAGGTCTCCTCCGCCGAGGAGCTGGGGGAGTTCCTGGCTGAGCACGGCGGCAGCGCCGTGGTGAAGACCGCGCGCGGCGGCTACGACGGCAAGGGCGTGCGCGTGGTGCGCGGCGCCCACGAGGCGGACGACTGGTTCACCGCCCTCGCCGAGGACGGCCGGGGCGGCTCGCTCCTGGTCGAGGAGCTGGTGGGCTTCCGCCGCGAGCTCGCGCAGCTCGTCGCCCGGCGTCCCTCCGGCGAGAGCATCCTCTGGCCGGTGGTGGAGTCGGTGCAGCGCGACGGGGTCTGCGCCGAGGTGATCGCTCCGGCCCCCGCGTCCGCCGGCCGGCTCGCATCAGCCGCGGCCGAGATCGCGCAGACGATCGCCGACAGCCTCGGGGTCACCGGCGTCCTGGCCGTCGAGCTGTTCGAGACGACGGACGACCGGATCCTGGTCAACGAGCTGGCCATGCGCCCGCACAACAGCGGCCACTGGACGATGGACGGATCGACCACGTCGCAGTTCGAGCAGCACCTGCGCGCGGTCCTCGACCTGCCGCTCGGCGCGACGGGCTGCCGCGATCCGTGGACCGTGATGGTCAACGTGCTCGGCGGCCCGGTGGGGGAGTCGCTGACCGACCGCTACCCGCGGGTGCTCGCCGATCACCCGGGTGTGAAGGTGCACAACTACGGCAAGGAGCCGCGACCGGGCCGCAAGGTCGGGCACGTGAACGCCGGCGGCGACGACCTCGACCTCGTGGTCTACGAGGCTCGCGCGGCGGCGGCCGTTCTCACGGACTGACCCGTACGATGGTCGCCGTGACGAGCCTGCCGACCTCCCCGACCCCTGCCGGAGCCCTCTCGTGAGCGCGGACGCGCTCGTGAACGGGCCCGCGCCGCTCGTCGGCGTCGTGATGGGGTCGGACTCGGACTGGTCCGTCATGCAGGCGGCGTCCACCGTCCTCGCCGAATTCGGCGTGGCGCACGAGGTCCGGGTCGTCTCCGCGCACCGCACCCCGGAGGCGATGATCGCGTACGGCCGCGAGGCCCGCGGCCGCGGCCTGAAGGTCGTCATCGCCGGGGCGGGCGGAGCCGCCCACCTCCCCGGCATGCTCGCCGCCGTGACCTCGCTCCCCGTCGTCGGAGTGCCGGTCCCGCTCGCCCGCCTCGACGGGCTCGACTCCCTCCTCTCGATCGTGCAGATGCCGGCGGGCGTCCCCGTCGCCGCCGTCTCCATCGGCGGAGCGCGGAACGCCGGACTGCTCGCGGTGAAGATCCTCGCGACCGCGGACGACGCCCTCTCCGCAGCGCTCGACGACTTCGCCGCCGACCTCGAGGTGCAGGTCGCCGCGAAGAACGACGCCCTGGTGGCGGGCCTGTGACGGCCGTCGCCCTGCCGCTGCGGCACCCGGACGTCGCCTCCCGCGCCTTCATGACGCGGCGGGCGTGGTGGCTGCTGATCGTCAACCTGCTGGTGCCCGGGTCCGCTCAGGTCCTCGCGGGCAACCGCCGGCTCGGGCGCCTGGGGCTCGGCTTCACCCTCGGGCTCTGGGTCGCCCTCCTGGTCGCGGTGCTCCTCTACTTCGTCTTCCCGACCGGCCTCTACACGCTCGCGACCTTCGACGTCTCGATGCTCGCGCTCCAGGCCGCGCTCGTCGTCTACGGGGTGGTCTGGGCCGTGCTGACGCTCGACACCCTCCGCCTGATCCGCGTCGTCCGGGTGCGCCCGCGGATGCGCGGCGTGCTCGCGTTCGCGACGATCGCGCTGATGGCGATCTCGGTCGGCACCACCGCCTACGGCACCTACCTGCTCGGCGTGACACGGGGGACGCTGTCGTCGATCTTCGGCGGCGGAGCGATCGAGCAGCCGATCGACGGCCGCTACAACGTGATGCTCCTCGGCGGCGACGCGGGAGAGGACCGCGACGGTCTGCGCCCCGACAGCATCTCGGTGGTCAGCATCGACGCGTCGAGCGGCAAGGCCTCGATCATCGGCGTCTCGCGCGAGTTCGTCGACTTCCCGTTCCCCGAGACCAGCCCGATGCACGAGCTCTACCCCGACGGCTACGACACCGACAACTGCGCCGTCGACGTCTGCAAGCTCAATTCGGTCTACACCGAGGTCGAGCTGAAGCACCCGGAGCTCTACCCCGACGCCGTCGACCACGGCAGCGAGCCCGGCATCGAGGCGATGCGCGACGCGGTCGAGGGCATCCTCGATCTGAGGATCCAGTACTACGCGCTGATCGACATGGAGGGCTTCGCCCAGCTGATCGATGCGCTCGGCGGCATCGACATCGACTACGTCGCCGACGAGCCGCTGCCCCTGGGCGGGCTGCCCGACTCCGACGGCGTGATGCAGGGCGTCAACCAGTGGATCGATCCCGGGCACTGGCACTTCAACGGCGAGCAGGCCCTCGCCTACGCCCGGTCTCGCTACACCACGAGCGACTACGACCGGATGGCGCGCCAGCGGCAGGTGCAGGAGGCGCTGCTCGCCCAGTTCGAGCCGGGCAACGTCCTCGCCAAGTTCCAGGACGTCGCGTCCGCCGGGTCCCAGGTCATCAAGACGGACGTCCCGCAGGGGATGCTCGGCTACTTCGTGCAGCTGGGGCTCAAGACGAAGTCGCAGCCGGTGGATCCGATCGAGCTGGTCCCGCCGGCCGTCGACCCGGAGGACCCGGACTACGACGTCGTGCACTCGCTGGTGAGCGCCGGACTGTCGGGCGACTCCGCGCCGTAGACGGCCGGGTGCCGCACGCCTCAGAGGTCGGCGTGCAGCGCCCAGACGCGCTCGGCGGAGTCGCGCCAGCTGAAGGCGCGGGAGCGGTCGCGGCCGGCCACCGACATCCGCTCGCGCAGCCCGGTGTCGGCGAGCACGCTGCTCATGGCGAGGGCGAGGCGGTCCGGGTAGTCCTTCGCGTCGCCGCGCTCGACGGCGACGCCGGCGTCCGCGGCGACCTCCATCAGCGCGGGGTCGTCGGAGTGCACCACCGGCACTCCGAAGTGCATCGCCTCGAGCACGGGCAGGCCGAAGCCCTCGGCGATGCTCGGGTAGACGAAGAGGGTGGCCCGGGAGAGGACGACGGCGAGGTCGGCGTCGCTGAGGACTCCCAGGGCGCGCACGCGCGTCTCGTCGAGGCCCTGCTCGTCGGCGACGGAGGCCACGTCGAGGTCGCCCCAGCCGGTCGGGCCGACCAGGAGCAGCGGGATCGCCGGCGCGGACGCTCCTCCGAAGGCCGCGATCAGCGAGACCAGGCCCTTGCGCGGCTCCAGCGTGCCGACGCTCAGCACGTACTCCGGGGGGAGGCCCAGCGCCGTGGCGCGCTCGTCGGCGTCCTCCGGGACGACCAGGCCGGAGCCGACGGCTCCGCCGATCACGCGCAGTCGATCGCCGAAGTCCATCAGCTGGGAGAGCTGGTGGGCGACCGCGTGAGTGGGGACGACGACGGCGTCCGCGTGCTTGCGGGCGCGCTTGGCCATCGCCCGGTGCCACTTCGCGCCGTGGGGGGTGAGAGTCTCGGGATGCGTCCACGGCACCGTGTCGTGGATCGTGACGGCGATCTGCTCGCCCTCGCTCCCGTCGTGGCTGCGCAGCGGTGCGAAGAGGCTCGGGGCGTGGATCATGCCGCCGCCGGCCGGGATGGCGATCCCGTACTGCCAGGCGCGCGAGAGCTCGCGGCGCCCGAGCGGCAGCCGGTGGATGCGCGCGAGGCCGGGCAGGCGCAGGCGCAGCTCCTCCTCCTTCTCGGGCGGGTGGGCGGAGACGACGGCCTCCACCTCGCAGTCGCGGGGAGCCGTCGCGATCAGCTCGCGGGTGAGCTCCTCGGTGTAGCGGCCGATGCCGCCGGGCACGCGGGCGAGCATCTGGTCGACGACGACGCGGAGAGTGGTGGTCACGGGGTCACCGCCTCGAGGGGTGCGGCGGCGAGCGCGTCCTGCCAGGAGCGCAGCGGCGGCAGGCCCGCCCGCCTCCAGCCGTCGTGTCCGAGGACCGAGTAGGCCGGACGCGGAGCGGGGCGGACGAACGAGCCGCTGTCGGTCGGGCGCAGGCGCTCGGGATCCAGGCCCGCCTTGGCGAAGACGGCACGGGCGAAGCCGAGCCAGGTCGTCTCGCCGGAGCTGGTGCCGTGGTAGACGCCGGCCGGGGCCTCCGCGTCGACCAGCTCGATCAGGCGCGCGGCGAGGTCGGCGGTCCAGGTGGGCTGGCCGTGCTGGTCGTCGACCACGGTCAGCGTCTCGTGCGCGCCCGCCAGTCGCACCATCGTCTTAGCGAAGTTGCCGCCGTGCTCGCCGTAGAGCCAGGCCGTGCGGACGACGTACCCGCGCTCCGGGTTGGCCTCGAGCACCAGGCGCTCGCCCTCGGCCTTCGTGCGGCCGTAGGCCGAGATCGGGTTCCGGGGGTGGTCCTCGGAGTAGGGGGTCGTCGCGGAGCCGTCGAAGACGTAGTCGGTGGAGACCTGCACGAGTGCGGCTCCCGTCTCGGCGGTGGCGAGGGCGAGGTTGCGCGCTCCGACGGCGTTGACGCGGTGCGCCTCCTCCTCGTCGGTCTCGGCGTCGTCGACGCGGGTGTACGCGGCGCAGTTCACCACGGCGTCGTGTCCCGCGACGGCGGCGCGCACGGCGTCGAGGTCGGTCACGTCGAGGTCGGAGCGGCCGAGGGCGGTGCTGGGGCGGGAGCCGAGGGCCGCGCGCAGGTCGGTGCCGAGCATGCCGGAGGCGCCCGTGAGGAGGAAGGTCACCTCCTCATCATGCCCGAGCGGTCCGTCGGCCGACGGTCGGCGCTCCGGCACGCCGCCGGGTGGCGCAGAGAGGCGTCGCGGGCCCGTGACACGCCGTCGTTAAACTGGCGACCGTGCAGATCCGAGATCTCGACATCCCCGACGTCTACGAAGTGACTCCGCGCCAGTTCCCCGACGATCGCGGGGTCTTCTACGAGTTCTACCGCTTCGACCGCCTGGCCGAGAAGGTCGGGCACCCGCTCTCGCTGCGGCAGGGCAACACCTCCGTCTCGCGGCGCGGCACCGTCCGCGGCATCCACTTCGCGCAGATCCCGCCGTCGCAGGCCAAGTACGTCTCGTGCTTCTCCGGCGCGGTCGTCGACTACGTGATCGACGTGCGCGTCGGGTCGCCGACCTTCGGGCGCTGGGAGTCGATCCTGCTCGACGACGTCGACCGCCGCTCCGTCTACATCGCCGAGGGGGTCGCGCACGCCTTCGTGGCGCTGACCGAGGGCGCCGTGGTCTCGTACCTCGTGAACGCCACCTTCGACCCGGTGCGGGAAAAGGGGATCGACCCGCTCGACGAGCAGATCGGCCTGCGCTTCCCGGAGGAGGCCGGCGAGCTGCTCCTCTCGCCGAAGGACACCGACGCACCGACGCTGGCCGAGGCCGAGGCGCAGGGCCTGCTGCCGACCTGGGACGAGGCGCGGGCCTTCTACACGGAGCTCGACTCCGCGTCCTGACCGCCGATCCGGTGGGCGGGCCGCCCGGCGCCGGCCAGGCGGCCCGCCCGATCGGAGCGGATCAGCTCTTCGAGCGCAGGCGCATCAGCGCGACCCGGGCGCCCAGCCCGGCGCGGACCGCCGCGCGGATCGGCGCCTGATACCAGGCGCCGTACTTCTGCGCGAGGTAGAGGTAGGCGCTGCGGTGGTGGACCGCGAGCATCCGCGCCGAGGCCAGGCGGGTGGAGTGCCCGCCGAGGTGGGAGACGACCGCGTCGGCGAGGTAGACGTTGGTCCACCCGCGCTGTCCGAGCGAGTCGCCCAGCTGGACGTCCTCGAAGTACATGAAGTAGCGGTCGTCGAACCCGCCGATCTCCTCGAAGGCCGTGCGGCGCACCATCACGCAGGCGCCGGAGAGCCAGCCCGCCTCCATCCGGCCGTGGCGGAGGGTCTCGACCGCGCGCGAGCGCCGGTAGGTCGCCGACCACGGGTTGCCGGGCCAGACGTGGGCGAAGACGGCGTGCCCGACGCCCGTGCCGAGCGAGGGCAGAGCGCGGGCGGAGGGGTAGATCGTGCCGTCGGAGTCGAGGATCCGGGGCCCGATCGAGCCGATCCGGTCGTCCGCCGTCGCGGCGGCGTAGAGGGCGTCGATCGAGCCGGGGAGGAAGACCGTGTCCGGGTTGGTCACCAGGATCCACTCCACTTCGGGCCCGAGGCGGTCGACCGCGTAGTTGACGGCCCGGCCGTAGCCGAGGTTCTGCCCGGTCTCGTGGAACTCGACCTGCGGCAGGCGCTCGACGACGCTGCGGACGGAGTCGTCCGTGGTCAGGTTGTCGACCACCACGATGCGCACGTCGTGCTCCGTCGCCTCCGGCACGGACTCGAGGCACGCGCGGAGGACCTCACCCGAGAAGTGGGTGACGACGACGACCGCGATGGGCAACGTCGAGCGGGCGATGGGAGCCTCCGGGTGGTGCGGCGTCGACGGGAGGTGTGCCCCGTCGGAAGAACTCGACGAGGCTAGCACGCGGCTCGAGCGGGGCCCGGGAGCCTGCGGCCCTCAGCGGACGATGTCGACGGGCTCGGTGCTGACGGCCACGGCGGCGGGGGAGACCGTCTCGATCGCGGGCAGCGCATCGTGCGCCGGACGGCGGAAGACGACGAACTTGTACATGCAGAAGTTCCACACCAGTCCCACGAGGACGGCGACGGCCTTGGCGATGTTGATCGCGAGGAAGGCGTTCTCGCCGGAGCTGGGGAGGAAGAGCAGCGAGTTGCCGAAGCGGGTGTCGAAGAAGACCTCGAAGCCGTAGATGATCGCCGACTGCAGGACCAGCGAGCTGAACCCGGTGACGAGGAAGAACTTCGCGAACGTGGCGACCGAGACCCTGCCCGGGTGGCGGAAGACGAAGAAGTGGTTCAGCGCGTACGAGATCGTGATGCCGACCAGGACGGAGAAGACGTTGGCGACGAGGGTCGGCAGACCGAGCAGGAGCACGAGCGTGTTGAGGATGAGGAAGTCGATCGCCGTGTTGGTGCAGCCCGCGATGAGGAAGCGGACCTTCTGCGATTCGAGCAGCTTCTTCACGTGTAGGTCCTCTGTGTGTCGTCCTCGCCGCGGTACAGCCGCAAGGAGGGCGGAGGCGTCGGTCCTGAGATCTCGGGCGACCGGCTGCGATCGCCTTCCGACCCTAGCCTGCGAGGGCGCGATCAGGGGCTCGCGGCAGGTGACGACTCTCTGAGAATCCCTTCCGGAACGTCCTGAGCGGGCGTCGGAGCCGTTCCGCCCCGCCCGGCGTGCTCGCCGGTCACCTGAGCGGCCGTCGTTATACTCGCAGGGCCACGGGGCCCGGACGTCGGTCCGATACTCGCGAACGACGAAACGGCTTGACATGCGTTCCCTCACCATCGTGATCCCGACCTACAACGAGGTCGAGAACATCGCGACTCTGCTCCCTCTGCTCGCGGACGTCGCGACCCGCAACCCGGACTTCTCCGTGCAGGTCTGCGTCGTCGACGACAGCTCGCCGGACAGGACGGCGGACGCCGCCCGCGTCGCGGGCGAGGCGCTCGAGACCGCGAGCTTCTCCGTCCGGGTGCTCAGCCGCGCGAGCAAGGACGGCCTGGGGGCCGCGTACGTCTGGGCGTTCGGCCGGATCGTCGACGCCCCCGACGCTCCCGACTACGTCCTGCAGATGGACGCGGACCTCTCGCACGACCCGCGCTACATCGACGAATTCCTGCAGGCGGCGCGGGAAGGAGCCGACTTCGTCGTCGCGTCCCGCTACATCCCCGGCGGGAGCACTCCCGACTGGACCCTCGACCGCAAGTTCCTCAGCCGCGGGGGCAACCTCTACACGAGGTTCTTCCTCGGGTCGGGGCTCACGGACTACACGGGCGGCTTCAACCTCTTTTCCTCGGATCTGCTCCGCAGGATCGACTTCACACGGGTGTCCGCCTCGGGCTACGGCTTCCAGATCGTGCTCAAGTACCGGGCGCTGAACCTCGCCCGCACGGTCCGCGAGATCCCCATCGTCTTCATGGACCGCACGGTCGGGACGTCCAAGATCCCCACGAACACCCTCCGCAAGAACCTGGTGCTCGTGCTCTCGCTCCGATTCGGCCGCGCAGCCCGGTGAGCCGGGGTGGTCGGACGCTGCTGCGTGCGAGGGCCCTCCTCCCCGAGGTCCTCGCGGGAGCCGTCGTCGCTGCCGCGACCCTCGCCGCCATCGGGTTGCTGCTCGGCACCGAGTGGCAGTCGTACTTCCTTCGCGACGGTGACTCGCTCGCCCTGCCGCTGATCCTCAGGTCGCTGGGCAGTGGAGGACCCCACCAGTGGGTCATGACGAGCCAGCTGTTCCTGTTCCCGGAGCTCCCTCTCTACGCGCTGGCGTCGCTGGTCGGGGACGCGGCCGCGGCACTGCTGCTCAACGGAGTGCTCAACGTCGTCCTCCTCTACGCGACGGCGCGCTGGATCAGCGGTCTCGTCCTCGCGCACCAGCCCGCCTGGCTGCGGCGGACGGCCGCGGTGCTGTCGATCCTGCTCCTCCTGGCCCTCTGCCTGACGGAGACCAGGGCGCTGGTCAACGAGGGCGCCCTCGCGACGACCTTCCTCCTCACGACCTACTACGGAGGGTCCGTCCTCGTCGCGGCCGTCTGCGCCGCCCTCACCCTGAACCTGCTCAGGCCCGGAGGACGCCTGCCCGTGTGGAGCGGGCTCGCGATGGTCCTGCTCCTCGCGGCGACGACGCTGTCGGATCCGCTGCTGATGCTGCACTTCACAGCGCCGGCCGTGCTCGCGCTGGGCTCGCTCTGGCTGACGGCGCAGCTCGCCGGACGCCGCGTGCTCGGAATCGGCGCGCTCGTGATCGCCGGAACCGCCATCGGCTACCTCGCGCGCCTCCCGCTGTCCTCGCTCATCGCGACCGGCACCTCCAGCTACCTCAAGACGACGCTGGCCGGCACCGCGCTCACCGCTCTGCTCGACCAGCTGACCGACATCATGTCGACGCGGGCCGGGCTCCTCGAGCTGGTGACGATCGGCCTGCTCCTCGCGGCCGCCCTGGTGGTCGTGGGGGTGCGGATCCGCGCGCTCGCGACGGGTCCCCGCGAGCCGGGCACCGGCGACGAGCGACGGCCGGCACGGGCGTGGTTCCTCTGCGTCCTCGTCCTGGGCCAGGCGCTGGTCCTCCTCACGGTGCAGATCGTCTCGGGGAGCATCGTCTCGCGGTACCTGATGCCGATCGCGGTCTTCGCCTGCCTCGTCCCGATCGCCGTGCTCGCGCTTCCCCGGGTCCTGCCCGGGCTCGGGCGCGCCGCGTCGATCGTCTCGGCGGTCGCCGCCGGGACCGCCGTGGTCCTGCTCGCGGTCTTCGGCATCCGGACCGTGTCGTCGACCCTCCGCGCCGGTGTGCTCCAGCAGCCGGAGTCGCAGTGCGTGACGGACTGGGTCGGCGGGCGCGACATCGCCGGCGTCGGCTCGTTCTGGACCACCAGGCCGCTCTCCCTCTACGCGGGCCTGGACGTCGAGCAGATCAACACCGACTTCAGCATTCAGGTCTGGATGAGCGATCTGACCCGCTTCGAGAGACACTTCAGCTTCGTCCTCATCGATCGGGACACGCAGTGGCCGGACTTCGCCCAGGTCACGCTCGGCGAGCCTGCGAGCATCACCGCCTGCGGATCGGTCCTCGTCTACGACTACGCCGGGACCCCGGGCGAGCAGCGCCTCGACGAGATCATCGACACCAGCCTCGAGAGGGAGCGCGGGATCCATGGCTACTGACCTCGGAGCCCGTCCCCGTCGACGGGGCGGCCTGCTGCGCGAGACGGCCTGGGCCGTGGCGGCGGCCGTCATCAGCACGGTGGCGGCCGTCCTCGCCCTGCACATCAGCCCTGCGGACCTCACCGCCCGCTGGCAGGTCGGCGGGGACGACCAGATCCTGCACTACACCCTGTTCACGAGCGCCACCCAGGTCTTCCCGTTCGCGACCAACGACGCGCTGGGCTTCCCCGACGGGATGAACGCCTTCTTCAGCGCCCAGTTCGACCTCTCCGCCGCGGTCGTCGTCTCGCTGCTCGGCCTGGTGGTGCGCGACGGCGTCCTGCTGCTCAACGTGTTCTACCTGCTCACCTTCGCCGGCGTGGCGGTCACCGGCTACGCCTTCTTCCGCGCTCTCACCGTGCGCCCCTGGGGCGCTGCGCTCTTCGCCACGGCGTTCAGCCTCGCGCCGTACCACTTCATCCGGATCTACTCCGGTCACGCCTTCCTGGCTAACTACTGGGCGATCCCCCTGATCGGGGTCTTGCTGCTGATGGTCGCCGGGCCGAGGACCGATCCGTTCCGCGGCTGGGCGTCCCGAGCGCGGACGAGAGCGAGCCGTCGAGTCCGCCGGATCGCTCCCGGAGTCGTCCTCGCGCTGCTGATCGCCTCGACGGGCGGGTACTACTACGTCTTCGCCGTCCTCGTGGTCGGCGGGGTCTTCGCGGCGGCGACGGTCGGGAGGCTCCTCGCGCGGGTCGGCTGGCGCGAGCTGCTGCTGCCCGCGGCGCCGGTCTTTGCTCTCGGGGGCTTCGTCGCCGTCGAGCTCCTGCTGCTCGGGCTCGGGTACGGCGAGCGGTACCGCCCCTACTTCGAGGGCCGGACGCTGTCCGAGTCCGAGTTCTACGCGGGGAAGCTCATCCTCCTCGTCCTGCCGTGGGCGGCGTCCGCGGTCCCGGGGGCGCAGGACCTGCTCGCCGACTACACCCGCGAGACCGGCATCCTCCAGACCACGGAGCCGCCGGGCTTCTCGATCATCGGATCGGTCGGCCTGATCCTGCTGCTCGGAGCGGGTCTGCTCCTCCTCCTCGCCGGCTCCGTCCCCAAGCGGGGCGCACTCGCCAGGCTGGTGGACCAGCCGCGGGTGGGCCTGCTCGCCTCCGCCTCCCTCTGGACGCTGGCCTTCTACGCGGTCACCGGGCTCGGAGTCGTAGTGTCGCTCGTCGCGGGCCCGACGATCCGCGCCTGGTCCCGGCTGTCGATCGTGCTGCTGCTGCTCGCCCTCGCCGCCGTGGCCCTCGTCCTGGACAGGGTGACGGCGCGGTTCGGCGTCCGCGCGATCCTGGGGGTCGTCGTCGCAGGAGTCGTCGTGGCGGATCAGCTCGTCGGGGTCTCCGGCCTCGTCGTCCTGAACCCCACCGACGACAGGGAGATGCGAGAGTTCGTCACGGCGGCCGACGACCTCCTGCCCGACGGCTGCGGCGTGGTGCAGCTGCCGCTCAAGAGCTTCCCGGACAGCGGGAGGATCGGAGAGCTCGACGACTACGACGAGGCGCTGCCGTACCTCTCGACCGACGACGGCGATCTCGAGTGGAGCTACGGGTCCGTCGCGGGGACCTACGGCTGGGACGTATGGTCGTCCGTGGACTCGCCGGCCGAGTTCGACGCGGCCGTGGACTCGACCGGCGCGTGCGCCGTCTACGTCGACACGGCCGGCTACACCGAGTCCCCGCTGAGCTGGCAGCCCTTCGTCCAGGCGGCGACGGGGACTACCGTCCCCGCGGTCGCCTCCGACTCCGGTCGCTGGCTCCTCTTCGTCCCGGGGAGCTGAGCGCGCATCGCACCCGGCCGGGCGGGCATCCGGCCCGGCCGCACGGGCCGATTACACTGGTCGGGTGCCTGACGAGACCACCACTCCCCAGCGACCCCACGAGGGCGCGAGCGACGCCGAGACCATCGCCGAGCTCCGCGAACGCCTCGACGAGCTCCTCAACGACCCGCTCGACGAGTGGGCGGCCAACATGAGCTTCGGCGGCTCGCCCTTCGTCGCCGACTTCGAGTCGACGCTGTCGTGGAAGGTCACCCGGCCGCTGCGCGCGGCGAGGACCTTCCAGATCCGCGTCGGCCAGCTCGGCCTGCCGGGAGCCGTCCGGCACACGGTCCGGTACGCGCAGCGCCGCTTCGGGCAGGGCCGGTGAGCGACGTCGACACGGCGGGACGCGACGAGCGCCGGGCCTTCATCCTCCAGCGCCTCGAGCAGATCGCTCCGTTCGTCCTCGAGGACGCGGAGCTCGCGGCCGACCTGGCCCGCCGGGGCCCCGGCCCCTTCCTCGACGAGACCGCCCGGGCCGTCCAGCGCCGCGACTCCGACGACCTGACCTGGCTCTCGCTCACCGCCTTCCTCGGCGTCTACCCGGTGCCGCACCTCTTCAACTGGTTCAAACGCTCGCTCCAGCTGGCGCAGCCCCATGAGGCGATGCGGGTGTTCATGGTCGCCGGCACCCGGGCGTCCACCGGCTTCCACGATCTCTCGACGACCCTCTCGGTCGTGACGGGGGAGGTCGTGGTGGACGTAGACTTCTGCGCCCGCAACTCCCACGCGACCGGCATCCAGCGGGTGGTCCGCCAGACCATGAAGCGCTGGCACCGCGACCGGGAGCCGATCCTCGCCGCCTGGGAGCACGGCTCGATGTCCCTGCGCCGCCTCGGCGCGGGCGAGCTTGAGCGCGTCGTCGACTTCGAGACCAGCAGCAAGCGCCCGTGGGATCCGGGTCGTCCCGAGCGGGTCGAGTTCATCGTCCCCTTCCGCTCGACCCTCGTGGTCCCCGAGGTCCCGGCGATGGGCATCTGCGACCCCCTGGCCGCGCTGGCGCAGTACTCCGGGAACACCGTGAGCATGATCGGCTACGACTTCATCCCTGTCGTGAGCGCCGACACGGTGCCGCCCCACGAAAGCCTCCGCTTCGTCAACTACCTCACCGTCGTCAAGCACGCGAGCCGCGTCGCGGCGATCAGCGGGGCCGTCGAGGAGGAGTTCGCCGGCTTCAACGCCGCGCTGCCCGCTCAGGGTCTCGAGGGTCCCGAGCTGCACGCCGTCCCGCTGCCGGTGGAGGCGCCCCCGCTCTCGGGAGCGACGACCCCGGAGAAGGACGACCTCCCCCTGGTCCTCTCCGTCGGCAGCCACGAGCCGCGCAAGAACCACCTGGCGATCCTGTTCGCCGCGGAGATGCTCTGGCGCGAGGGGAGGAGGTTCCGTCTGCGCTTCATCGGCGGAGGCAATCCCTGGGCCACGCAGGTCTTCGACGTGCGCATCCGCGAGGCGCAGCGTCGCGGACGAGCGGTCGAGGTGATCCGCGGCGCCGGCGACGACGTGCTGATGTCCTCCTACCGCAACGCGCGCTTCTTCGTCTTCCCGTCGACCCACGAGGGCTACGGCCTGCCCGTCGCCGAGGCGCTGGCGCTGGGGCTGCCCTCCATCACGTCCGATCGCGGATCGCTCGCCGAGATCGCCGCCGACGGCGGCTGCATCACGGTTGACCCCTACGACGACGACGAGCTGACAGCGGCGATGCGCGAGCTTCTCGACTCCGACGAGCGTCTCGCCGAGCTCACCGCCGAAGCGCTCGCCCGCCCCGAGCGGACCTGGAACGACTACTCCGCGGAGCTCTGGGAGGCCCTCGTGCCCTCGGTGCCGGCTGCGGACGAGGAGGACGCCCGTGCGTGAATCGACCGCTCTCGAGCGCCTGACGCTGCTGCTCGAGACCCTCGAGCCCACCGCCGTCCCCGCCCGCGAGGTGCCGGTGCTGGTGCGCCAGGTGTCCGACGCCGTGGGGCAGCCGACCTTCGAGCACACCTGGCTCCTGCTGGCGGTCCTCACGGCGGAGCTGCCGGTGCGGGACCAGGTCGTCGACGCCCGCCGCACCGCCCGCCTGGACGGAGTGCCCGCCCTGCTGGAGTCGCTGCTGCGGCCGACCCCGGCCTCGCGCGTGCTCGACGCCGTCCGGGCGCCCGGCTCCGTCGTGATCGCCCGCCACGCCGTCCTCGTCGACGTCCACCATACGGCTCGAACGGGGCTCGCCACTGGCATCCAGCGCGTGGTGCGGAACACCATCGTCGAGTGGAACAGCCGGCACGAGGTCGTCCTCCTCGTGTGGGACGACGCGATGTCCGGCTTCCGCGAGGTGGGCAACGATCTGCGGACGAACGCGCTGTTCGGATCCGTCCCCGATGCGCGGCTCGATCCGCACGCGCCGGTCGTCGTGCCCTGGCAGTCGCTCTACGTCCTGCCCGAGCTCGCGATCGAGGATGCGCGGAGCGCCAGGCTCGCTGCGTTCACGGAGTTCAGCGGGAACGCCACCACGATGATCGGGCACGACTGCGTCCCGCTGACGACGGCGGAGACGGCGCACGGCGGCATCAGCGGTCAGTTCCCCCGGACCCTGGTCGCCGTCTCCCACATGGATCGCGTGGCCACGGTGTCCTCCGCGTCCGAGACGGAATTCCGCGGCTGGCGGGGCATGCTCGAGGGCGAACGGGGCCCGGAGATCGACGCGGTCCCCTTGCCCGCGTCCGCGGGGGGCAGCGAGACGGCGGATCGGGAGAGCACCCGTGTCCGGCTGGGGGCCGCTCCCGGCCAGCCCCTCGTCGTCTGCATCGGCAGCCACGAGCCGCGCAAGAACCACCTGGCCGTCCTGCACGCCGCCGAGCTCGCCTGGCGCTCGGGTGTCGACTTCGCCCTCGCGTTCATCGGCGGCAACGCGTGGAACAGCGAGGAGTTCCAGGGCCGGATGCGGGCACTGCAGGACGAGGGCCGCACGGTCGACTCCTTCTCCGCGATCACCGACGAGCTGCTCTGGAGCGCCTACCGCAGTGCGCGCTGCACGATCTTCCCGTCCCTGAACGAGGGCTTCGGGCTGCCGGTCGCCGAATCCCTGGCCGTCGGCACGCCCGTCATCACCTCGAACTTCGGCAGCATGCGGGACATCGCCGCGCAGGGTGGGGCCCTGCTCGTCGACCCGCGCGACGACCACTCGATCCGTGACGCGATGATCTCGCTCGTCGCCGACGACGAGGTGCACGCGCGCCTCTCGGCCCAGGCCCGCGATCGGACGAACCGAACCTGGACCGAGTACGCCGACGACCTCTGGACCTACGTCACGGCCGTCGCGCCCTCGGGGGTCTCGGTCCTCTAGACGGCTCGGAGGCGTCCCTTCCCGCGGAGGGGCGCCTCAGACGTCCGCGAGGCCGCGCGCGGCGCGCACCAGAGCGTCCGCGGCGTCGGTCCATGGCCGGATGTCGCCGGGGTCGATCCGGCGGGGAGCGACGAGGGCGGACTCCAGCGCCTCGCGCAGGGCCTCCTCGTCGCCGGGGGGCACGAACCGAGCGGACGACTCGTGTCCTCGGAGCGCGTCCCGGATGCCGGGCACGTCGGAGACCACGACGGGCGTGCCCGAGGCCACCGCCTCGAGGGCGGGGAGGCCGAAGCCCTCGTGCAGGGACACGAGGGCGAGCGCGGCGGCACCGGTCATCAGGGCGGGCATCTCGGAGTCCTCGACGAACACGGGGGAGAGGCGGACGTCCGCACCCGCCCTCCCCGCCTGCTCGACGGCGGTGCGCACGTCCTCGTCGTCCCAGGAGGTCGCTCCGACGAGAAGCAGCACCGCGTCCTCGGGGCGGTCGGCTGCGCTGAAGGCGCGCACGAGCGCGGCGATGTTCTTGCGGGGCTCCAGGGCGCCGACGAAGAGGACGTAGGGGCGGGGACCGATCCCGACCCGGGTGCGCACGGCCGCCACCTCCTCGTCTCCGCGGGGCCGGAAGACGGACGCGTCCACGGTCGTCGGCAGCACGACGATCTTCCCGGGGTCCACCTCGAGGTGCTCGACGATCTCGGCGGCGGCCGACGGGGTGCCCGTGGCGACGAGATCGGAGCGGGCGAGCCATCCGGGCATCCTCGAGGCGAGGAGGGCGCGGCGCGCGGCGGGCACGAGCTGAGGGGCGACCGCGAAGCACGCGTCGTGGACGAAGGTGATCGAGCGGGAGCGGCGGGTGAGCGCCCAGTTGCGGTAGTTGGGGAAGAAGTGGACCCCGCGGCCGGTGATCAGGTCCAGCGGGACCGAGATCCGCGTGAGGAGACCGACCAGCCGCCGGGGCAGCGGGATCGCCCGGATCCGGAACGGCAGGCCGAAGCGCCCGACAGCGCGCGTCTCGGACGCCGGCACGAAGAGCACGACCTCGACCTCGCCCCGGTCGTGCGGCTGGACGAGGGCCCGGAGGGTCTCGAGGAGGACGTGGCCCACCCCTGTCAGCCGCTCGGACGCCAGCGGACTCGCGTCGACGAGCAGCCGGACGCGCTCACCCGTCACGCCAGGGTGACGCCGTCGACCGTCGCGGAGGCTCCGACGTCGACGAGGCCGACCCGCTTGGTGGTGCGCTCGACGGTGAAGCGGGCTCCGACCGGGACCCGGGTGAACTCGCCGCCCTCGAGAGTGGACGCGGACGCGTGCACGGCGTAGGTGCCTCCGCCGAAGTGCGTGTCCGGGAGATGGAAGACGACCGTGGTCTCGCGGGTGAGCGGCGGGTGCTCGAAGCCCAGGCGCATCGTGTTAGTGCCGAAGACGACCTGTCCGAGCGGGGTGTCGACGCCCATCCCGAGGAACCAGTGCTCGAGCGGGACGGTGGTCAGCGGCCTCAGGGTCACCCGGACCTCGAGGTCCTCGCCGGGCCGCAGGATGCGGTTGCCCTCCTCCAGCGTGCCGCCGTCCAGCTCGACGGCGACGATCTCGGCGGGCTGGACCTGCTCGGGTTCCTCGCCCGACTCCTCGGCCTCGGCGACGGCCTCGGCCGTCTCGCGCTCGACGCGCTCCTGACGGGAGGACTCGAATCCGTTGCGCAGGACTTCGAGGCCGCGCGACGTCTCGCCGTCGTAGATGATGTTCCCGTGATCGAGCACGACGGTGCGGTCGCAGAGCTCGCCCACCTGCTCGAGCGAGTGGGTGACCAGCACGATGGTCTTCCCCGCGCGCTGGAAGGCGCGGATGCGGTCCATGCACTTGCGCTGGAAGGGCTCGTCGCCGACGGCAAGGACCTCGTCGACGAGGAGGAGGTCCGGGTCGGTGTGGATGGCGATCGCGAACGCGAGGCGCACGTACATGCCCGAGGAGTAGAACTTCACCTGCGTGTCGATGAAGTCGGCGATCTCGGAGAAGTCGACGATCGAGTCGAACTTGTCCTCCAGTTCCTTGCGGGAGAGGCCGAGGATGGCGCCGTTGAGGAAGACGTTTTCGCGGCCGGTCAGGTCGGGGTGGAAGCCCGCGCCGAGCTCGAGCAGCGCGGCCAGCCGGCCCCGTCGCTCGACCGTGCCGGTGGTGGGCTGGATGATCCCGCCGATGAGCTTGAGCAGCGTGCTCTTGCCGGAGCCGTTCGCGCCGATCAGGCCGACGGTGGAGCCGAGCGGGATTTCGAGATCGATGTCCCGCAGCGCCCAGAAGTCGTCGCGGTGCTGCTTCCCGCGCCCGAAGTTGACCACGCGCTCCTTGAGGCTCTTGTCCTTGCGGATCACGAAGCGCTTCGAGGCGTTCTGCACGCGGATGATCGTCGGCATCTGCGCCGCGTCGGGAAGGGCGACCTCTGTCTCGAGTGTCATGCGATCAGATCTCCTGGGCGAAGTTGCCCTCGAGGCGGCGGAAGATGCGGTGGGCAATCCACACCAGCACCACCCCGACCAGGAAGACGATGAGAAGGTGCAGCGCCATGTCGGCGGGCCAGGGCTGGCCGGCGACCGACCGGAAGGATCCGTCGGCCTGCTCGACCTGGGTCTCGCGCGAGCCTGGTCCCCAGATGGCGCGCTGGAAGGCGAGCATGGCGTTGGTCATGGGATTGAGCAGGTAGATCTGCTCGAGCCAGTTCGGGACGGTCTCCACCACGAACGACCACGCGTAGGTGATGGGGGAGAGCCAGAAGAAGATCAGCAGGCCGACCTCGACCAGGAACTGGATGTCGCGCAGGTAGACGTTGAGGGCCGAGAGTGCGAGAGCGAGGGCGAGACCGTAGACGAGCGTCACGGCGAGCGCCGGGAGGATGAAGAGGAGCTGCCAGCTGACGTTGAGCGCGCCGAGCGCGACCGCGCCGACGATCAGGACGAGGAACTGCACGGCGAAGTTGAACAGCGCGGCGCCGATGGTCGCGACCGGGAAGATCTCGCGCGGCAGGTAGACCTTCTTGATCAGGCCCGCGTTGGCGAGGATCGAGGTCGTCCCCGTGGCGACGATCTCGCTGAAGAGGTTCCAGAGCGTCAGCCCGCAGAAGACGAAGATCGCGAACACGGGGATGCCGCGCGCCGCCCCGAGGAACTGGCCGATCGCGACGTAGTAGATCATCAGCATCACGAGCGGGCGGATCAGCGTCCACACGAAGCCGAGGCTGGAGTCCTTGTACCGGGCCTTCAGCTCGCGGTTGACCAGCAGCCGGAGGAGCTCGCGGTGCTTGAAGATGTCGATCAGGGCCGAGACGAACCCGCTCTTGCGGCCCTCGCCGGGCTGCGTCCCGCTCTGGTGGAACGGCTCCCGCGCGATCGCGTCGACGCGGTCGGCCGCGCGCGTGATCGTCGATTTCCTGCTGCTCATCGGTCTCCCAGCCATAGCACTGCCGTGGCGGCAGCCAGATCATTGTACGTACCCGGTCCCGCGCCCCGGCGGTGCGGCGCGGAGCGGGCGTCGCGGGTCAGCGTGAGCGCGCCAGCCCGAGGTCGTTCCGCACCATGCGGGCGACGATCTCCTCGAAGCCGACGGTGGGCGCCCAGCCGAGCACCTCGCGGGCCCGGGAGGAGTCGCCGCGCATCTCGGGTGCGTCCACGGGGCGCGCGAACCGCGGGTCGATCGTGACCCGCTGCTCCCAGTCGTCGATGCCGGCCGCGGTGAAGGCGGCACGGACGAAGTCGCGGACCGAGTGCGCGACTCCGGTCGCCACGACGTAGTCGCCCGCCTCCTCGGCGCGCGAGGCGCGCACGAGGGCGTCCACGTAGTCGGGAGCCCAGCCCCAGTCGCGGCGCGCGTCGAGATTGCCGAGCGAGAGCTCCGACTCGGCGCCCGTCGCGATCGCCGCGACTCCGGCGGTGATCTTGCGGGTGACGAAGCCGAGCGGCCGACGCGGCGACTCGTGGTTGTAGAGGATGCCGGACGAGGCGTGGAGCCCTCGGCCGCGGTAGACCGCGACGAGGTGGTGCGCGAACGCCTTCGCGGCTCCGTAAGGGGAGACGGGGCGGATCGGGGTCCGCTCGGTCTGCGGGTTCTCGGTCGCGGCCCCGAAGATCTCGGAGGAGGAGGCCTGGACGAAGCGGACCTCCCGGCCCGCCGACTCCTGGAGCGACAGCGAGGCCTCCAGGAGCGCGGCGACCGCGGTGCCGGTCACCTCCGCCGTGAGCACGGGCTCCTTCCACGAGAGCGCGACGGAGGAGAGGCCGGCGAGGTGGAAGACCGTGTCCGGCTGCGCCTCCGCGACGATACGGCCGAGGCCGGAGGCGTCGCGGAGATCGCCCTCGAAGGCTCGGACGGCGGCGGGAAGAGCGGCGTCGTCGGTCCCGCGCACGAGCGCGGAGACCTCCCAGCCGTCGGCGAGCAGGCGCTCGACGAGGTAGCCCCCGTCCTGACCGCTCGCTCCGGTGACGAGAGCGGCAGGCATGACTACTTGATCAGCGCGGACTGCTCGGCGAGGTCGTTCTCGACCATCATCGCCACGAGCTCGGGGAACGAGACCTTCGGCTCCCAGCCGAGGACGTCGCGCGCCTTCGCCGGGTCGCCGATCAGCAGGTCCACCTCGGCGGGACGCATGAACGCGGGGTTCTGGGTCACGTACGGCGTCCAGTCCTCGATGCCGACGTGGTTGAAGGCGATGTCGAGGTACTCGCGGATCTCGTGGGTCTCGCCGGTCGCGACCACGTAGTCGTCGCCCTCGGGCTGCTGCAGCATGCGCCACATCGCGTCGACGTAGTCGCCGGCGAAGCCCCAGTCGCGCTTCGCGTCGAGGTTGCCGAGCTCCAGCGTCTCCTGGAGGCCGAGCTTGATGCGGGCGACCGCGAGGCTGATCTTGCGGGTGACGAACTCCGGGCCGCGGCGGGGCGACTCGTGGTTGAAGAGGATGCCGGAGGAGGCGTGCATGCCGTACGACTCGCGGTAGTTGATGGTCATGTAGTGGCCGAAGACCTTGGCCACTCCGTAGGGCGAGCGCGGCCAGAGCAGCGTCTCCTCGCTCTGCGGGACCTGCTGGACCTTGCCGAACATCTCGGAGGAGGAGGCCTGGTAGAACTTCACGCGCGACATGTCGGAGCCGGCGTAGAGGCGGGTCGCCTCGAGGATGTTGAGCACGCCCTTGCCGGTCACATCGGTGGTGAGCGACGCGTTCTCCCACGAGTAGGCGACGAACGAGATCGCACCGAGGTTGTAGACCTCGTCGGGCTGGGCGGCGGCGAGCACGCGCACGAGGCTCGACACGTCGGTCAGGTCGCCGGTGAGCAGGGTCACCTCGGGCACGGTGCGGCGGACCAGCTCGTACTTGGGGTTGTTCTGCCCGCGGACGAGCCCGAAGACCTCGTAGCCCTTCGAGAGGAGGAGCTCGGCGAGGTAGAGGCCGTCCTGGCCGGTGATTCCGGTGATCAAAGCGCGGGGCACGTGGTGGTCCAATTCGTCGGGGTCGATGACAGCGGGACACATACTACCCACGGGCACGGCCGGGCGCCGGGAGCGGTGCGACCCGCCGGTATCCTGGCCGGGCTTCGGACCGATTGGACGCCATGCCGGAACTCCGCCCCGTCACGCTCGCCGTGCTCACCGTCGACCCGGGCGGGATGGGCGGCGGCGAGACCTACGCGCGCGCGCTCACGCGCCTCCTGGCGCCGCGGCCGGGGGAGGAGGGGCCCGACGTGCAGGTGCTCGTCCCCGAGAACGCGCGCGGCTTCAGCGAGGGCGTGCCCGAGGTCGTGGCCGAGGGGGTCGTCAGCGGGGCGGGCCACCGCCGCCGGGCCGTGGGGATGCTCCAGGCGCTCCTGCGCACGCCGAGCCTGCGCCGGCGCCTGGGCCGGGACGCGGTGCTCTACTTCCCGTTCACGGTCCCGCTCCCGTGGCCGTCGCGGCGGCAGGGGCACGTGCAGATGCTGTTCGACCTGCAGCACCGCGACCTCCCGCACCTCTTCCCCCGCGTCGAGCGCGTCTTCCGCCGGCTCGCCTACGAGGCGACCGCTCGCCGCGCCGACGCGGTCATCACCATCAGCGCCTTCACCAAGGGGCGGATCGTCGAGCTGCTGGGCATCCCGGAGGAGCGGATCCACGTGTCGCATCTCGGCGTGGACACCCGGCGCTTCGTCGCGAATCTGGGGACACGCGAGGACTTCGTCTTCTACCCGGCGCGCGCCTGGCCGCACAAGAACCACGCCCGTCTGTTCGAGGCGGTGCGCCTGCTGCGGGAGGAGGGGCACTCCCTCCGGCTCGTGCTGACGGGAGGGGACCTGGACCGCCTCGGCCCGCTGCCGGACTTCGTCGAGTGGCGCGGCCACGTCACTCCGGAGGAGCTCGCCGACCTCTACCGCCGAGCCGCGGTGCTGGCGTTCCCGAGCCTCTACGAGGGCTTCGGCCTCCCGCCGATCGAGGCGATGGCGTCGGGATGCCCGGTCGCCGCCTCCGACGCGGGCTCGCTCCCGGAGATCTGCGGGGACGCCGCGGTCTACGTCGATCCGCTCGAGCCGCGCTCGATCGCGGACGGGATCCTCGAGGCGATCGAGCGGACCGGCGAGCTCGGCCCGCTCGGCGTCGAGCGTGCCCGGTCCTTCAGCTGGGAGCGCTGCCGGGAGGAGCACCTCGCCGTGCTCCGCCAGGTGGCGCGGCGGCGCGGGCGCTGAGGAGTCCGGTCAGTCCCGCGGGTGCAGGAGCCGACGCCAGCTCAGTCCCTGGGCCGCGCGCATCGCGCAGAGCACCACGAGCAGCCAGCCGGCGTCGAGCAGGATCGAGCTCTCGGCCAGCGCGGTGACCATCAGCACGGCCAGCACCAGCACCGGCCAGACGTGCACGACCGCCTTGCGCTCGGAGGCGATCAGCCAGGAGCGCCAGAGCGCGAGGCCGATCAGCACGACGAAGAGGACCACCCCGACCGCGCCGACCTGCAGGGCCACGTCGAAGAGCGCGTTGAGGCTCGACGAGTGCGGGCGGCCCGAGAGGTAGTCGATGGCGGTGAAGGGGTAGAGGTCGGGCCGCCAGTAGCCCACCCAGCCCCAGCCGACGATCGGAGCGAGGTCCGTGAAGCGCCAGACCTGCTGCCAGAGCCGCAGCCGGAACTCGAACTCGCTGCCCGCGTTCAGCAGCTCGATCACCCGGTAGCGCAGGAGCCACACGGTGAGGGAGGCCGCGGCGGCGACGCCGAGCACCGCGAACTGCCGCCGACGGCGGTGGGTGCCGTCGCCGTGGCGCACCCAGCGCAGAGCGAGGGCGACGACGACGGCCACGGCGAGCACGCCCGCACTCACGGCGGAGCGCGTGAAGAGGAGGGTGACCGCGGCGAGGGCGATCGAGGCGACGGCCGGCCCGCGGGCGACGGAGCGGGTCATCAGCTCCACCGAGAACGTCACGATCGCCAGCAGGCAGACCAGCCCGAGCTGGTTGCGCGTGCCGACGAGTCCCTGGATCGGCCCGCCGACCGCGAGCAGGCCCTCCACGCCGAGGAAGCGCAGCGGCTGGTCGATCAGCACCCCCGAGAGCACCTCCACGGCCAGCGAGGCGATCAGCACGACCCGCAGCACGTCGCCGACCGAGCGGATGATCTGGATGATGTCGCGCGTGAGGCCGATCGCGATCGCCAGGAACGCCAGGGCGAACTGGTAGACGACGCTCGAGACCGTGGCCCAGGTGTAGTCGCTCCACAGCACGCTGAGCGCGATCCAGCCGAGGAACACCAGGATGCTCGTGGGCAGCAGGCCCTCCCAGTCGAGCCGCCCGCGCCGCAGGACGAGCATGACCGCGGCGAGGGCGGTGAGCGTGGCGACGGCGGCGATGTAGCCGGGCCAGCCGATGAGCCCGCGGACCGCCGGGGCGCAGAGGACGGTGACGAGAGTGGTCTGCGCGAGGGCCGCCGCGAACTGCGGGGACGCCGTCGCGTCGGCGACGGAGGCGGGGAGCGAGGGGCGGCGGGGCCTCATCGCCTCGGGGAGGCGTCGGCGAGGGGGAGCGGGGTCGCGGCGAGGACCTCGGGCGTCTCGGTCGCCGGTCGCTTGGTCTGCACCGCGAAGAGGACGAGGAGCAGCCAGCCTCCCTCGATCAGGATCCGGCTCTCGAACAGCGACTGCGCCAGGAGGGCGACCATGATCAGCAGCGGAGCGAGGCTGACGGCCGTGTAGGGGAGAGTCGAGGTCGCGTCGCGCCGCGGGCGGTCGACCGCGCGGAACCAGGAGCGCCACAGCGTCGAGACGGCGAGCGCCGCGAAGAGGACGAGGCCGACCGCTCCCAGCTGGAGGGCGACGTCGAGCCAGGCGTCGTGGGCCTGCAGGTAGAGCACGCCCTTGCGCTCGGCGAGGGTGTCGAACGGGGCGGCCCAGGGAGCCCAGTAGCTGACCCAGCCCCAGCCGAGGACCGGACGCTGCAGCGTGAGCGCGATCACCGAGTCCCAGATGTCGAGGCGGCCCGTGGCGTCCTCGCTCTTGCCGAGCAGGCCGAGGAGGGCGCCCCAGCCCGCGGCGCCTCCGGCGACGGCCGCCACCGCCAGCCCCGCGGCGGTCAGGTAGACGGGACGCCGGCGGGACTCGCCCCTCCGGCGAGCCCAGAGCGCGAACGCGGCCGCGAGGACGACGGCGACGAGGCAGAGCAGGACGGTCGCCGAGCGGGTGAGCAGGAGGGTCGCGACGAACAGGGCGACCCAGACCGCTCCCCACCGGCGCCGGATCGAGTGGGCCGCCAGCTCGATCGCGATCACGATCAGGCCGAGCAGGGCGAGGAAGCCGAGGAGGTTGCGGTTGCCGACGATCCCCTGGACGGGCTCGCCGGTGAAGAGGGCGGCCTGCGACCAGTAGAAGGCGTCGGGCGTCGGTCCGTCGGCGGGAGGCTCGACGCCGAACGGCAGGACGGGCTGCCGCACGACGACCGCGATCACGAGCTCGAAGAGGAGCGACAGGCCGACGGAGAGGCGCAGGGCCCGTCCGAGAGCCGTGAGCAGCTCCCGGCTGCTCAGCGTGACGGCGAGGACGACGCCGCCGAGCGTCGTCGCGAGCTGCGCCGTGACTCCGATCGCGCTCGCTCCCGGATAGGCGGACCACAGCAGCGAGAGCACCGCGAGCCCGAGGAAGAGGACCAGCGACTTCGGCGTGCGGGCCCAGCGCAGGCGGGGGCGGGCGCGGACGAGCACGGCGATCGAGGCGCCCAGGAGCACCGCGACGACAACGCCCCAGCCCCACCATCCGGCGAGGTTCCGCAGCGACTGGCCGGCCAGCAGCACGGCCAGCACCGCCACCGCGAGCGCTCGGGGAGCGGCGGGGGCGGCGCGTCGGATCATGGCGACCAGTCTAGGGAGCGGGGGCGGCGCGGCGGCGTGCCGGGCGCGCCGCCGCACCCTCCCCGGCCGGGGAGGCTCAGACGAACGCAGCGGTGCCGGTGATCGAGCGGCCGACGATCAGCGTGTTCATCTCGCGGGTGCCCTCGTAGGAGTAGAGGGCCTCCGCGTCGGCGAAGAAGCGGGCGACGCCGTAGTCGAGGACGATGCCGTTGCCGCCCATCACCTCGCGGCACCAGGCGACGGTCTCGCGCATCCGGGCCGTCGCGAAGGCCTTCGCGAGGGCGGAGTGCTCGTCGCGCTGCTCGCCGGCGTCGAGCATCTCGGACACGCGGGTCGCCAGGGCGATGCTGGCCGTGATGTTGCCGATGCTCTTGACCAGGAGGTCCTGCACCAGCTGGTGCCCGACGAGCGGCTTGCCGAACTGCACGCGCTCCTTCGCGTAGCGCAGCGCCGCGTCGTAGGCGCCGATCGCGACGCCGATGGCCTGCCAGGCGACCTCGGCGCGGGTGAGCCGGAGCACCTTCGCGGTGTCGCGGAACGAGTTCGCGCCCTGCAGGCGCAGCGACTCCGGGACGCGGACGCCCTCGAGCACGATGTCGGCGTTCTGCACCGTGCGCAGGCTCTGCTTGCGCGCGATGGCGGTGGCGCGGTAGCCCGGCGTCGAGGTGGGGACGAGGAAGCCCTTCACCTGGCCGTCCTCCGCGTCCTTCGCCCAGATCACGGTCACGTCGCTGAAGGTCGCGTTGCCGATCCAGCGCTTCTCGCCGTCGAGGATCCAGTCGTCGCCGTCCCGGCGGGCGGTGGTGCGCAGGCCCTGGGCGGAGTCGGAGCCGGAGTGCGGCTCGGTGAGCCCGAAGGCGCCGACGACCTCGCCCGAGGCGAGCTTCGGCAGCCACTCGGCGCGCTGCTCCTCGGAGCCGGCGACGCCGACCGTTCCCATCACCAGGCCGTTCTGCACGCCCACGTAGGTCGCGATGCCCGCGTCCACCCGGCCCAGCTCGAGCGCCACCCAGCCGCGGAACACGGCGGAGTTCTCGATCGCGCGGGTCTCGGGCCAGGAGAGGCCGATGACGCCGGTGGCGTGGATCGCGGGGATCAGCTGCCGCGGGAACTCCGCGCGCTCCCAGTACTCGTCGGCGATCGGCCGCACCTGCTCCTCGAGGAACGCGCGGACGCCGACCAGCAGCTCCTTCTCGGCGGGCGTGAGCGCCGCCTCGAACCCGTAGAAGTCGGCCCCCAGGGTCTCGAAGGTCGTGCTGTCCATGCTCTGTGCTCCCTCGCTCGTCGGATGCGGCACGGCGACCGCTCCGACGGCGACAGTGCTGCGACTCCCAGCGTACGAAGCGCGCCTGCGAGTGCCGCGTCCTCTGGCGGAGAGCACCAACAGGCGGGCCCTCCTCCCGGGCCCGCGTTGTGGATCCTGCTAGCGTCGCAGCGGAGCGGCCCCGGCGCGTCCGGCTGAGCGGCTCGGACCCACCCCTCGGACGGAAGGCCAGCGCTCCCGTGTTCATCCCGATCGGCAACACCCCCCGCGACTACGCCTGGGGCTCGCTCACCGGCATCTCGGAGGCCCTCGGCACCGCGCCCTCCGGCGCCCCCGAGGCCGAGCTCTGGCTCGGCGCGCACCCGGGCTCGCCCGCGCGCATCCTCGACCCCGCCTCGGTCGGCGCCGGCACGCTCGCCGAGTGGATCGCCGAGCACCCCGAGGCGGCGCTCGCCGGAGTGGAGGGGTCGGTCGATCCGGTATCGGGCGCTCCCCGTCTGCCGTTCCTGCTCAAGATCCTCGCGGCGGGCGGGCCGCTGTCGCTCCAGGCCCACCCCTCGTCCGAGCGGGCCCGGCGCCGGTTCGTCGAGGAGGAGGAGGCCGGCATCCCGCGGGACGCCGCCGATCGCAACTACAAGGACCCGTTCCACAAGCCCGAGCTGATCTACGCGCTCAGCGAGACCTTCGACGCGCTCTGCGGCTTCCGTGAGCCGGCGGACGCCCGGGCGCTGCTCGCCGAGCTGGCCGGGCGCGCCCCGGCGGAGGAGGCGGCCGCGATCGCGCGGTTCGCTCGGACGCTCGAGGGCGAGCCCTCGGAGGTCCTCCGCGGCGCCGTGTCGTGGCTGCTCGCCGACGGCGACCGTGCCGAGGTCGCCGCGCTGGTGTCCGCGGTCGTCGCGGCGTCCGCGGGCGACGACCGCCTCGAGACGACCACGGTCCGGGACCTGGCCGAGAGCTACCCGGGCGACCCCGGAATCGTGCTCTCGCTCCTGCTCAACCGCGTCCGCCTCGCCCGCGGCGAGGTGCTCTACCTGCCCGCAGGCAACATCCACGCCTACCTCGCGGGCACGGGCGTGGAGCTGATGGCCGCCTCCGACAACGTGCTGCGCGGGGGCCTCACGCCCAAGCACATCGACGTGCCCGAGCTGGTGAGCGTGCTCGAGTTCTCGCCGCTGCCCGTGCCCTACCTCCCGGCCGAGGAGGCCGGGCCGGGCGTGCGCGTCTACCGTCCGGACGTCCCCGACTTCGTGCTCGCCGTCGTGCAGCCGGCGTCGGAGGAGCCGGCCCGCGTCGCCCTGCACGGGCCCGCCATCGCGATCGCGACCGAGGGCTCGTTCTCGCTCGAGGGCGCCGAGGGCTCGGTCCGCGTCGAGCGCGGCGGCAGTGTGTTCGTGACCCCGTCGGAGGGCGCTCTCGCCGTCACCGGACGGGGCACGCTCTTCGTCGCGACGGTCTGACCCCTCCAACGACCCGGCCGCTCAGGCGGCGAAGGTGCGGCGGTAGGCCGCCGGCGTGGTCCGCAGGACGCGCGTGAAGTGGTGGCGCATCACCGCGGCCGTGCCGAAGCCGACCCGCGCGGCGACCGCCTCGAGGGTCAGCTCCGTCTCCTCCAGCAGCACCTGCGCCCGGAGGAGGCGCTGGCGGGTGAGCCAGGCGAGCGGAGTCGTGCCGAGGTCGGCCCGGAAGCGGCGCGCGAAGGTGCGGGGGGCCATCAGGGCGCGACGGGCCAGCGCCTCGATCGAGAGGTCCTCGTCGAGGTGCTCCAGCATCCACTCGGTGACCTCGGCCAGCGAGTCCGCGCGCGCCTCGGGAACGGGGGTCCGCAGGTACTGCGCCTGCCCGCCGTGGCGCTGCGGGGGCACGACCATCCGCCGGGCGACGACGCTCGGCCGCCGTCGCGCCCAGCTCCTCGCGCACCACGTGCAGCGCCGCGTCGATGCCGGCCGCGGTGCCCGCGCTCGTCACGATGCGCCCCTCCTGCACGTAGAGGACCTCGGGGTCCACCGTGACGGAGGGGAAGCGCCGGGCGAGCTCCGCGGCGTGCATCCAGTGGGTGGTCGCGCGCCGGCCGTCGAGCAGGCCCGCCTGCGCCAGGGTGAAGGCCCCGCTGCAGACGCTGAGGATCCACGCGCCGCGCTCGTGAGCCTCGCGGAGGAGGTCGAGCACCCGCTCGTCGGCGGGCCCGCGGCCGTGGGCGGGGACGGCGATCAGGTCCGCGTCCCGGGCCGCGTCGAGACCATCGGCGATCAGCAGGTCGACTCCGAGGCTCGTGCGGACGGGGCCGGGATCGGGAGTGGCGATCCGGAAGTCGAGGGCGGGACCTCCGTCGGTGCCGCGGTCGATCCCGAACACCTCGCAGACGACCCCGAACTCGAACGGCGCGAGGCCGGGCAGGGCGAGGAGGGCGACGGAGCGGAGCACGGCGGCAGGATATCGCCACCCGTCGTCATCCGGCCCATCCACGCCGTCGATCCCCGCCGCTAGGGTGTCTTCCGGCGCGCGGAGTCGCGGGCCCGCACCGAGGAGGATCCACATGGCATGGCTGGTCACCGGGGGAGCCGGATACATCGGGGCGCACGTGGTGCGCGCGTTCTCGGAGCAGGGCATCGACCCCGTCGTCCTCGACGACCTCTCCTCGGGGCACGCGTCGTTCGTGCCCGAGGGCGTCCCGTTCCACCAGGGCTCGATCCTCGACGAGGCCCTGCTCGACCGCGTGCTCGCCGAGCACGACATCGAGGGCGTCGTCCACGTCGCCGGGTTCAAGTACGCCGGAGTCTCGGTGCAGCGCCCCCTGCACACGTACGAGCAGAACGTCACCGGCACCATGCGCGTGCTGGCGGCGATGGAGCGCGCCGGGGTCTCCTCGATCGTCTTCTCCTCGAGCGCTGCCGTCTACGGCGCGGTCGACGTCGAGATCGTCACCGAGGACACCCCCAAGAGCCCGGAGTCGCCCTACGGCGAGTCGAAGCTGATCGGCGAGTGGCTGCTCGCGGACGCGGGGCGGGCGCACGGCGTCCGGCACGCCTCCCTGCGCTACTTCAACGTCGTCGGGTCCGGCTACCCGGACGTCTACGACACCAGCCCCCACAACCTCTTCCCCCTCGTCTTCGAGGCTCTGCTGGACGGCCGCACGCCCCGGATCAACGGCGACGACTACCCGACGCCGGACGGCACCTGCGTCCGCGACTACATCCACGTCGCCGACCTGGCGCTCGCGCACGTCGCCGCGGCGCGCCGCCTGGCCGCCGGCGAGCCGATCGACCCGGTCTACAACCTGGGCAGCGGATCCGGGGCCTCCGTCGGGGAGATCATGCGCGCGATCGCCGACAGCACCGGCATCGCCTTCACGCCCGAGGTCGCCCCGCGGCGGCCGGGCGATCCGCCCCGCATCGTCGCCTCCGGCGAGACGGCGGCCCGCGACCTGGGCTGGGAGATGCGGCACACGGTCGCCGAGATGGTGGAGAGCGCCTGGCGCGCACGGAGCGCCGCGACCGCCTGATCGGATCTCACGTTCGCGACACGCCGGTGTGTCGTGAACCCTCCACGGCGGGTTGAGGGTTTATGGTCCGCGACTTGACCTGAGCGAATGACACCGCTGTAATTACCTAGGCAGCGGCTCCGGGAGGAGCGGCCGCCGATCATCGGTTCGCAGGCGGGGTAGGAGACGGCATGACGCTTCCGGAACAGCACTCCGGAGTCCCCGAGGACTGGTTCGTCGATCCGGTCCGTCTGGGCGTGCCCGGGGTCCGACCCGGTATCGACACCGCGACCGAGGCGCCGGGGGGCGCGCTCTCCTGGCAGGTCGACTCGTTGTGCGCGCAGACCGATCCCGAGGCCTTCTTCCCCGAGAAGGGCGGCTCGACCCGCGACGCCAAGAAGATCTGCACCTCGTGCGAGGTCCGGGCCCAGTGCCTCGAGTACGCGCTCGAGAACGACGAGCGGTTCGGCATCTGGGGCGGCCTCTCCGAGCGCGAGCGCCGGAAGCTGCGCCGCCGGGCCTAGTCCCCTCCTCGCCGCGACCCGACCGACGGGGCGGCGAGCCGCAGGCGGACGGCGCGGCGGCATCGCTTAGGGTGGTCCGCGATGTATCCACGAGTCACCGCCGTCCTCGTCGCGCGCAACGGCGCGGCCTATCTGGAACGAACCCTGGCGGCCCTGCGGGCGCAGACCCGTCAGCCCGACGCGACGGTGTTCGTCGACGGAGGCTCGAAGGACACGACCGACGAGCTCCTCGCGTCCTGGGGTCCGACGCAGCTCGTGCAGGTCGCCGAGCACCTCCCCTTCGGCCAGGCCGTGGCCCGCGCTGTCCGCGTGATGCAGCCGCCGGCCGGAGAGGACGAGTGGCTGTGGCTGCTCGCGCAGGACTCCGCCCCCGAGCCCGGCGCCCTCGCGGCGCTGCTGGGAGCCGTCGAGGTCGCCCCCTCCGTCGCGGTCGCCGGCCCCAAGATCATGGACTGGACGCGCTCCGGCTACATCCGCAGCTACGGCGAGTCGATCACCAAGCACGGCACGACCGTTCACCTCGTCGAGGACGAGCTCGACCAGGGCCAGCACGACTCCACGCCCGACGTCCTGGCCGTCGCCGCCGGCGGCATGCTCGTGCGCCACTCCCTCTGGGAGGAGCTCGGCGGCTTCGACCCCGGCCTGCCGGTCGTCGACGACGCGCTCGACTTCTCGATCCGCACCCGGCTCGCCGGGCACAGGGTCAGCCGCGTGCCGGACGCCCGCGTCACCACCGCCCGCATCGGGCTGCAGCGCCCCGACGGCCGCCGCATCGACAGCGGGGAGCGGCGCCGCGCACGCCAGCACCGCACCGCGCAGCTGCACCGCCGGCTCGCCTACGCGCCCGTCGCGCTCCTCCTCCTGCACTGGCTCTCGCTCGTCCCGCTGGCGATCGGCCGCGCGGTCGTGCGACTGCTGCGCAAGCAGCCCGGGCTGGTCGGAGGGGAGCTGCTGGCGGCCCTCGTCGTCGCCTTCGGGGGGACGAAGGTGCTGCGGGCCCGCACCGTTCTCCGCTCGTCGAAGAACGTGGGCTGGAAGGCGATCGCGCCGCTCCGCATCCCGCTGGACGTGGTGCGGCAGCTGCGCTCGGTGCGCCACGACGCCGTGCGCGTGCAGGCCGGGCGGGACCGCCATCCGCTGCACTTCTTCCAGGGCGGGGGAGTGTGGGTCGTCCTCATCGCCGCGCTCGCCGGCCTGGTGCTCTACACGCCGCTCCTCGCTGCTCCCGCGCTCAGCGGCGGCGGTCTGCTGACGCTCTCGCCGACCGTCGGCGAGCTCTGGCGCAACGCGGCCTACGGCTGGCGCGACCTCGGCTCAGGGTTCATCGGCGCGGCGGACCCGTTCGCCGCCGTCCTCGCCGTGCTCGGCTCGCTGACCTTCTGGTCGCCCAGCTACTCGATGGTGCTGCTCTACCTCGTCGCGCTCCCCGCTTCCGCCCTCGGCGCCTGGCTGATGATCGCGCGGCTCACCCCGCGCGCGACCGCCCGCGCCGCCGGAGCCCTCGTCTACATCCTCGCTCCCGCCTTCTTTGCCGCGCAGGCCGACGGGCGCCCCGCCCCGCTGCTGGTGCACGTGCTGCTTCCCTGGCTCTTCTTCGCCGGGTTCGGCGCGTACCGCTCCTGGTCCGCCTCCGCGAGCGCCTCGATCCTGGCTGCGGCCGTCGTGGCGTGCGCGCCGGTGCTGGCCGTGCCGCTCCTGGTGATCTGGCTCGTCGTCGTCGCCACCTCGGGGCGGCGGATCGGCCGCTTCCTCGGCCTGCCGATCCCCGCGGCCGTCCTCCTCTTCCCGCTGGTGGTCGCCCGCGCACCGCGGGGCGACTGGCTCGGCGTCCTCGCAGATCCGGGCGTCCCGCTGCCCTCCGCGCAGTCGGACCTCGTCGCGCTGCTCGCCGGCTTCCCGGCCGGTCTGCCCGACGGATGGCTCGCGTTCCTCGGCGGTCTGGGGATCGGCGCCTCCGCCGCCCCGCTGGTCACGGCCGTGCTCGTCGTGCCGCTGATCGTCGCGGCGCTGGCCGCCCTCCTCCTCCCGAACAACCTCTCGGCCCTCGGCGGAGTCGGCGTGGCGGCGGCGGGTCTCGTGACCGCCTCGCTCGCCCAGGGCGTGCAGGTCGCGACCACCGGCTCCGAGGCGGTCTCCGTCTGGAGCGGTACCGGTCTCAGCCTCTACTGGCTCGGCCTGGTGATCGGCGCGTCGCTCTCGCTCGCCGCCGTGCGCTCCGTGCGCGTGGTGCCGGCGCTCGTCGTCACGGCCGCGGCAGCAGCACTGGTCGGTCCGCTCGCGGTGGCCTTCCCGTCCGGCGCCGGCACGTCCGTGTCGACCACGTCGGACCGCTCGCTCCCCGCCTACGTGGCGGCCGAGGCCCGGAACGACCCGCGGGTGGGCACGATCGTGCTCGTCCCGCAGGTGGACGGCGGCGTCCTCGCCCGGCTGGAGCGCGGAGCGGGCGCGACCCTCGACCAGCAGTCGACCCTCGCGAACACCGGCGCCGAGAGCACGGACGCGATCGACGAGCTGGCGGGCAACCTCGTCTCGCGGACGGGCTACGACGTCCCCTCCGCGCTCGAGAGCCTCGGCGTGCGCTTCGTCGTGCTGACCGAGCCGGCCGGCACCCAGGTCGGCGACGCGGCCGCCGCCGTGCGCGCGCGGGCGGCCGTCTCCCTCGACGGCAACGCGGCGTTCTCGGCCGTCGGCGACACCCGCTACGGGCTCCTCTGGACGGCCGTCGACACGGAGGGGACCCGCACCGAGGCCGCTCCGTCCGGCGTGGTCGGACCCTTCGGGATCGCCTACACGATCGCCCTCCTCCTCGTCTTCGTCGTCGCCCTCCTGCTGGCGGTGCCCACCGGGCTCTCCCTCGAGCGGGGCCGCTCCAGCGGCGCGGTCGCCGGGATCGACGACGAGCCGGGCGAGGCCACCGGCCAGTTCGACGACGGGAACGACGATGTCTGACCCCGCCGACCAGGAGAAGCAGATGCCCGAGTCCTCCGCCCGCCGCTCCCGCGCGGAGCGCCGCGCCGATCGCGCCGCGGCCTCGACGCCCGATCGCGCACCCTCGGCCGCCCGTCGGCGCCGGACGGCCCTGCGCGGTGCGGTGGGCGCGGCCGGAGTCGTGATCGCCGCGGCCGCCGTGGTCGTGCCCCAGCTCCTCCCGTCCCCCCTGGTCTCGAGCGCCGCGGAGGGCGTCGTCGTGACGCCCGTCGCGGCCGACAGCTCGCTGGTCTGCGGCGGCGATCTGATCGACGCCGGAGAGCCGGAGCAGCTGCGCGCCCTCGACGGCGCGGCGACCGCGGTCCGGCCCGAGGGCTCCACCTCGGACCCCACGGTCCTCGACGAGGACGATGTCGCCGCACCGGGCACCGGCATCACCGGTCTGAGCGTGCCCGCGGGCTCCGACCCCGCTCCCGGTGGAGCCACCGTCCAGGCCATCGGCACGGACACCCTCTCCGGACTGTCCGCCCGCGCCTGCGCCGAGCCCTCGGCCGACAGCTGGCTCGTGGCCGGCTCGACCGACGTCGGGCGCACCTCCGTGCTGATCCTGGCGAACCCGAGCGAGGTCGCCTCCACCGTCGACCTCACGCTCTTCTCCGAGACCGGCACCGTCCAGGCCACCGGCGCCACGGGCATCGTCGTTCCGGCCGGAGCGGTCCGCGCGCTCCCGCTCGCGGGGCTCGCCCCCGGAATCGTCCAGCCCGTCGTGCACGTGACCGCACGGGGCGGCGAGGTCGCCGCGAGCATGCAGAGCAGCGCCATCTCCGGCCTCACCCCGGAGGGCGTCGAGACCACCGGCCCCTCCGCCGGCCCGGACACGCTCGCCGTGATCGCCGGCTTCACCGTCACGTCGCCTCCGGCCGAGACCGCGAGCGACGACGGCAGCGGCGGCGCGGGCAGCCCCGTGCTGCGCATCCTCACCCCCGGCGACGCCGACAGCACGGTCTCGGTCGAGGTCACCAACGAGGACCCGAGCGGGTCGGGCGCCTTCACCCAGGTCGTCGTCCCCGCCGGCCTCGTCGGCGAGGTCCCGCTCACGGGCCTGGCGGACGGCTCCTACCGCATCGTCCTGCGGGCCGATCAGCCGATCGTCGCGGCGGGGCGGACGACCTCGACCGGCTCGGCCGGCACGGACTTCGCCTGGTTCGCCTCCGGCACCGCGACCACGACGCCCTTCGGCGTCGCCGGCACGGGCGAGGGCGACGCGCGGCTGCACTTGGTCAACGGCAGCGACTCGACCGCCTCGGTCGAGATCGAGGCGCCGGGCGGCACCCGCACGCTCGAGCTCGGCCCGTTCGCGGCTCTCGCGACCCCGCTGGACGGCGACGGCGCGGTCGTCAGCAGCACCCAGCCGGTGCAGGCCTCGGTCTCGATCGCGCGCGACGGGCGGATCGCCTCGTACACGATCGTCCCGCCGGGACCGCTCTCCTCGCCGATCACGGTCTACTCGCACTGAGACGCGGGGCGGCGGCGCCTCGGCGGTCCCGGCGCCTCAGAGTTGCCGGCGCCTCAGAGCTGCCGGCGCCTCAGGGGTGCCGGTAGCGGTCCGGGGAGATGTCCCACGGGTCGCGGCCGAGCAGCTCCGCGACGGCGCGGAACACGTAGCTCTCGATCAGCATGCGCTGGTGCCACTCGTCGCGGCGGTGCAGCTTCGCCAGGCGCTCGATCGGCACGCGGTAGAGCGTGATGCGGCGCGCGGCGTGGTCGACGCGCCACCGCGCGATGCCCGTGCCCTGCAGCCGGTCGGGGTCGACGTCGGGAGTCGCCGCGACGTCGACGCGGATGCCGGCGAGCTCCTCCGGCCAGGTGCCGCGCAGGTAGTCGAAGGCCGAGCCGATCGTCGCCTCGAAGAAGTCGGAGCGGGTCTGCAGCAGGGGGAGGTGCGGACCGGTGATCGGCCCTCGTGCGCCGCGGCCGTGCCGGTCGCGGGAGCCTCCGCGCGACCCGCTCGTCGGGCGAGCGGCGGAACGACGAGCACGGGGCATGGCTCCAGCCTATTGCTACTGTGGGCGGCGATGACCGGACGGCACTGCTCGCGGACGGGCTGCCGTGCGCAGGCCGTCGTCACGCTGACCTACGACTACCGCGACTCGCTGGTGGCGGTCGGGCCGCTGAGTCCTGCGCCGGATCCGCACGGCTACGACCTCTGCGCCGAGCACGACCGGCGGCTCCTCGTCCCGCGCGGCTGGGAGACCGTCCGCTACGGCGCGGGGCCCGCCTAGGCCGCTGCCGCGCGCGTCAGGGCCGCTCGGGGAAGCCGCGCGGCGTGCTCGAGAGCACGGGGGCCAGCCGCTCGAGGCGCTGGTCGGACAGGAGCAGGGCGCGCTCCTCCCGCGCCCGGCGGAGTGCGGCCACGGCGAGGAGGAAGTCCTCCGCGGGCGCGGCGGGCAGCGGGGAGACGTGGACCGCGGTCTCGTCGGCCAGCGCGGCGGCGAGCTGCGAGCGCGACGGCTCCGTCATGCCGTGGCGCTGACGGAGGAACTGCGCCAGTCGGCGCGCCAGGGCGTCGGGGAGGCGCGCGGTGTCCGCCGTGACGGCCCAGCCCCGCAGCGGCTCCGGGATCTCGACGACCAGCGGCTCCGCGCGGGGAACGCGCTCGAGCTGGCTGTGCGTGCCCGCGAGGACGTCGCCGAGACGGCGCGATCGGCGCGAGAGGAGGCCGACGACCGCGGCGAGCCCGCCGAAGGTCATCAGGATCTCGAGGACGCCGGTGAGGCCGCGCACGAGGGCGTGCCGGAAGCCGATGGAACCGCCGTCGTCGCGGACGACGCGAGCGCCGACGGTGAGCTTCCCGAGCGAGCGGCCGCGACTGGCCGTCTCGACGGTGACCGGCACGATCACCACGGCGATGACGAGGGCCGCGATCGCCACGGCGGCCGAGGCGGCGGGGTCCAGGCCGCCGTCCCCGGAGAGGGAGGAGACCAGCAGGAATAGGCCCAGCGCGAGCAGGAGCTCCGCGATCAGGTCGATGATCGCGCCGACCGCGCGGAGCACGAAGGAGGTGACGGGCACCTCGAGCGCGATCGCCTCGCCGGTGATCAGGTCGGCGTCGTCGAACTCGGTGCGCTGCTCCTCCACGGTGCTCCTCCCGGATGCTCGGCCTCGGCGGCGTGCCTGGCTATCCTGTCAGGAGATGGACATCGACGCTCTCTCGGCCGCCCGCACTGCGCAGTGGACCCGCCTCGACGAGCTCTCGCGCAGGCGCCGCCTGACCGGAGCCGAGGCGGACGAGCTGATCGAGCGCTACCAGGCGGCATCCGCGGACCTCGCCACGATCTCCTCCACCGCCGGATCGACGGCCGTCGGCACGCGGCTCGCCGTCTCGCTCTCGCGGGCTCGGGGACGCCTGACCGGCACGCGAGACGAGCCGCTCGCCGCGGTCTCCCGCTTCGTCGTCCTCTCGCTCCCGGCCGCTCTGCACCGGCTGCGCTGGCTGACGCTCGCCGTCGCCCTCGCGACCGCGGTGGTGGCGACGCTCTACGCGCTCTGGATCCTCGGCGACCCGCGCCTGCTCGCCGCGCTGGGCGACGACGAGGAGCTGCGGCGCTTCGCCCGAGGCGACTTCATCGACTACTACTCCGAGAACCCCGCCGCCTCGTTCGCCGGGCAGGTCTGGACCAACAACGCCTGGATCGCGGCGCAGTGCGTGGCCTTCGGGATCGTCGGCGTCTACGTGCCGTACATCCTGCTGCAGAACGCGCAGAACCTCGGCACGTCGATCGCGGTGATGTTCCATGTGGGGGAGGGCGACACGTTCTTCCTCTACATCGCGCCGCACGGCCAGCTCGAGCTGACGGCCGTGTTCGTCGCCGCGGCCGCGGGCCTGCGGATCTTCTGGGCCTGGATCGCTCCCGGCGCGCGCACCCGCGGCCAGGCGCTCGCCGAGGACGCGCGGAGCCTGTTCACGGTGGCGATCGGCCTGGTCTTCGTGCTGCTCGTCTCGGGCGTGATCGAGGGGTTCGTCACTCCGGCGCCCTGGCCCTGGTGGCTCAAGATCGGGATCGGGGCGCTCGCCCTCGGCGCGTTCCTCTTCTACATGATCGTCGTCGGCGGGCGCGCGGTGCGGGCGGGGGAGACGGGCGACCTCGACCGGTTCGAGGCGGGGTCGCGGAGCATCGCGGCCGGCTGAGCCGAGCCGGACGAGCACGGCCGTCGAGTCGCGCTCCCGGGAGCGGCGACGGCCCCTCTCGCAGGTCAGAGCCGTCCGGCCGCCTTGAGGGCGAGATAGCGGTCCGCGAGCGCCGGCGGGAGAGCGGAGGGGCTGCCGAGCACGACGTCCCCGCCGAGACGGCGGACGGCGGCCGAGAGCCGGTCGACGTCCGCGAGCGAGCGCTCCGCGGCGGCGGCGGAGTAGACCGCGGCCCGGTCGCTCCGGTCCTCCGCCATCCGCTGCAGCTCGGGGTCGAGCGCGCAGGCGACCACGACCGTGTGCACGCGGGTGAGCTGCGGGAGCACCGCGAGGAGCCCCTCCGCCGAGCCGACCGAGTCGAGCGCGGTGAGGAGCACCACCAGCGAGCGCTGGGAGACCAGGGTGCGCACCTGCGCGGGGACCGCCGCCCAGTCGGTCTCGATGAGCTGGGGCTGCACGGGGGCGAGGGCGTCCACGACGCGGGTCAGCACCTCCGTGCCGGTGGCGCCGTGCACGCGGGCTCGCCGGGTGCGGTCGAACGCGAGCACGTCGACCCGGTCGCCGGCCGAGGCCGCGAGGGCCGCCAGGAGGAGCGACGCCTCGATCGCCGTGTCCAGGCGCGTCTCGTCCTCGATCCGTGCGGCGGACGTGCGGCCCGTGTCGAGCACGACGATCACGCGCCGGTCGCGCTCCGGGCGCCAGGTGCGGACGACCGGCTCCCGGCGCCGCGCGGTCGCCCGCCAGTCGAGCGAGCGGACGTCGTCGCCGCGGACGTACTCGCGCAGGCTGTCGAACTCCGTTCCCTGCCCGCGGATCATCACGCTGGTCCGCCCCTCCAGCTCGCGCAGCCGCGCCAGGCGCGAGGGCAGGTGGCGACGGGAGCGGAAGGCGGGCAGCACCCGGACGACGGCCGGCGCGGCCCGCGTCGCCTGGCGGCCGGCCAGCCCGAGCGGCCCGCGGGAGCGGATGGTGACGTGGAGTGCCCGGCGCTCGCCGCGGCGGAGCGGCTCCAGGACCGTGGTCACCGCGCGGCGCTCGCCCGGCGGCAGACGCAGGGGCGACCGGGTCTCGAGGGCACCGGCCGAGGGCTCCCAGGCGTCGCGGAGGACCCCCGTGATCCTCCTGCGGCCGGTGCTCGTGACCAGGAGGGTCGCCTCGGCCCTCTCGCCGAGCCGCACCCGGTCCGGCACCCGCCGCTCGAGCACCACGGCCCGGGGCGAGCCCGCGACCGCGACGTCGATCCCGACGAGGACCGCCCAGGCCAGGAGCCAGAGGCCGAGCACGGCGAAGGCGACCTCGGGGCGGCCGCCCAGGAGGACGACCGGCACCAGGCCGACGAGGAGGACGAGGACGCTGCGTCCGGTGAGGTGCACGGCTCAGACCGGGACGCGGACCTGCTGCAGGATCCCGCCCAGGACGGCCTCGGTGCGGACGCCCTCGAGCTCCGCCTCCGGCTCCAGCTGGATGCGGTGGCGCAGCACGGGCAGGACCATCGCCTGCACGTGGTCGGGGGTGATCGAGCCGTAGCCGTTGAGCCAGGCCCAGGCGCGGGACGCCGCGAGCAGGGCGGTCGAGCCGCGGGGGCTGGTGCCGAGCTTGACGCTCGGGCTCTCGCGGGTGGCGCGGGCGAGGTCGACGATGTAGCCGAGGACGTCGGGACCGGCTCCGACTCGCCGGGCCGAGGCCTGGGCGGCGCGCAGACGGGCGGCGTCGAGCACGGGTCGCACGCCCGCGGCGTCGAGGTCGCGCGGGTCGAAGCCCGCGGCGTGGCGCGAGAGCACCTCCACCTCGACGTCGCGCGGCGGGATGTCGAGCACGAGCTTGAGCAGGAACCGGTCCAGCTGGGCCTCCGGGAGCACGTAGGTCCCCTCGTACTCGACCGGGTTCTGGGTGGCGGCGACGAGGAACGGGTCCGGCAGAGGCAGGGTGCGCCCGTCGACGCTGACCTGGCGCTCCTCCATCGCCTCGAGGAGCGCGGCCTGGGTCTTCGGCGGCGTGCGGTTGATCTCGTCCGCCAGCAGGAGGTTCGTGAAGACCGGGCCCTCGCGGAAGGCGAAGCCGGAGGTGGAGGCGTCGTAGACGAGGGAGCCGGTGATGTCGCCGGGCATCAGGTCCGGCGTGAACTGCACCCGGCGGGTGTCGAGGCCGAGCGAGACGGACAGGGCGCGCACGAGCAGCGTCTTCGCGACTCCGGGGACGCCCTCGAGCAGGACGTGGCCGCCCGCGAGGAGGGCGATCAGGAGCCCGGAGACGGCGCCGTCCTGGCCGACGACCGCGCGGCCGACCTCGGAGCGGACCCGGTCGAGCTCGGCGCGCAGGTCGTCGTCGGAGACCGGCGCTCCGTCGCGGGCGGAGGGGGTGGTGTCGCTCATCGGGAGGGGCCTTCCGGTCGTCGGGCGGTCGTCGGGGAGAGGGCGGCGCGGAGCGCGCTCTCGAAGCGGAGGAGTTCGTCGGAGGCGGCGACGAGGGCGGCGTCGTCGCCCGGCAGGTCGTCGACGAGCAGACGGCGCAGCGCGGCCTGATCGCGGCCGAGGCGCTCGGCGGCGACGGCGACGATCTCGTCGACCCCGGTCGCCGGAGCGAGTCCCAGGAGCGCGGCCGTCCGCCGGAGGGTGCCGATGCGCAGTGCGTCGAGGGCGCGGGGCCGCAGGGCTCCGCGCGCGTAGAGCCGCGCGCGGCCGCGGGCCGTCTCGCTCGCATGCACGACGACCGGCAGCGGCTCGACCGCGAGCGGGCCGAGCCGGCGGCCGCGCCAGACGGCGGAGGCGACGAACACGGCCACCAGCAGCAGGAGAGCCGGAGTCACCCAGCCGGGGGCGAGGTCGGCGGGTGCAGGGGTGGTGCTCGCCGAGTCGGCGGCTCCGGCGCGGTACCAGACCAGCCGGTCCTCACCGCCGAGCAGTCCGAGTGCGAGAGCGGCGCGGCCGTCCTGGCCGATGGTGCCGTTGCGGAGGAGGTCGGCGTCGCCGATCGCGGTGACGTCGGCGCCCTGCGGGAACACGGTGCTCACGAGCAGGAAGCCGTCGTCGCCCGAGGGGAAGCAGCCGACCGCGTCGCCGTCGTCGAGGATCCGGTACGTGCTCCCACCGGCGGGGAGCGTCCCGGCGCGCTCGGCCGCCGGGAGCGGGCACTCGGCGCGGAAGGGGCCGTCGCCGGCCGGGGAGCCGGCGAAGCGGACGTCCGGCAGCAGGGCGTCGAGCGCGGCTCCTCCCGGGGTCACCAGGACGAGCGAGGCCGAGGCGCGGGCGAGCCGGCGGTACTGGGCCTCGTCGAGGGCCACGTCCGGGTCGTCGACGAGCAGTGTCGCGTCCGGGGAGGAGGCGGCGAGAGCGGAGTCCAGGTCGTCGGCGCGGACGACCTCGACGCCCTGATCGCGCAGCACCTGGGCGAGCGCACGGGCGCCGTCCGGGGTCGCGCTGTCGACGTCGAGGTCCGGGGCGGCCACCCGGGTCCCGGTCGCGACGGTGAGCAGCAGAGTGCCGACCGCGACGATCACGAGCAGGAGCACCCACACCCGTCCGCGGCGCAGCAGCGCGCCGAGGGTCGGGCTGGAGACCGTGTCGGCGCTCACCGGGGCGCCGCCAGGGCGTCCAGGACCGGCGAGGCCGCGGCGAGCTCGCGGTCCAGAGCCGCGACCCGCTCGTACTCGGCCGGGCCGCAGGGCTGCCCGAGGTAGCGCACGCGGTCGAAGTCGTCGGCCGTGCGGCGCAGCGCGGCGGCGGAGGAGGGGAAGGCCGCGGAGGCGCGCGACGCCAGGCCGAGCGCGGTCGTGCCGGGCGAGACCCGCAGGACGGTCCGCTCGTCGAGGGAGCGCACCAGGGCGCGGAAGCGCTCGACGAGCGCCTCGTCCCAGTCCCCGCGGGCGGCCGCGGCCTCGGCGAGCGAGCGGAGGGTCGCGGCCGAGCGGGTGTCGTCGTCGGCGAGCACCGCTCCCGTGACGGTGCTGCGGCGACCGGCGCGGGGCCGTCCGGCGATGACGAGCGCGGCGACCACGAGCGCCACCAGCACCAGCACGCCGATCACGGCGGCGATCGGCACCGGCGGGCCGTCGCCCTGCAGCGTGAGGGAGGCGAACCAGTCGCGCACCGCCTGCACCACCCGGTCGAAGAGGGTCGGCTCGGCCGCCCGGTAGCGCGGGTCGGCGAGCTCCTCGAGGAGGAGTCGGCGCGCCTGCGCCGCGTCGGGCTCGAGAGGGGCCGCGGCGAGGATCACGGGCGCTCCGGCACGGGGAAGGGATCGGGGGAGGGGCGGCCCGCCGCGCGCTCCTCGACGTGGCGCATCAGCACCAGGTCGAAGCCCTCGCGGCGCATCCGTCGGTCGAGGTAGACCAGGCCCGTCACGGCCGACTGGAGCACGGTGCCGACGGCGCCGATCACGAAGCCCACGGCGACGGAGGCGATCGTCACCACGAGCGAGGTGACGAGCTGCGCGTCCGGGTCGGTCGGGGCGATCAGGGCGCCGGCGATCGGGATGAGCAGGCTGAACGGCGTGGCCACGATCTGGCCGGCGACCTGGATGATCACGGTCATCAGCGCGAGCGCGCCGAAGGTGCGCCAGAAGCCGCCCGCCACCAGCCGCCACGAGCGCACCACCGCACGGCGCAGCGGCAGCCGCTCGACGACGATCAGGCTCGGCACCAGGGCGAGCTTCGTCGACAGCCAGACCCCCAGCGCGAGGGCGACCAGGCCGGAGCCGACGAGCACCAGGATCCCGCCGACGATCGCGCTCGACGTCCCGTCCATCGCTCCGATGACGAACAGCGGCACGGCGAGCGCCACGGCGAGGAGCACCAGGAGGAGGTAGCCGACGCCCTGGAGGACCGTCCAGCCGATCAGCGCCCAGAAGCGGCCCCGCAGCCGGGCGAGCAGCTGTCGGAAGGTCGCCCGCTCGCCGAGGACGCCGCGGGTGACCTCGAGCACGACCACGCCCTGCACGAGGGCGCCGCTGGCGAGCGAGACGGCGAGGGGGATGAGGGCGGCCAGGACCACGACCGCGAGGGAGCCTGCGCCGACGGCGTCGCGGTCGGCGGACTCCGCCTGCGCGATGCGCCCGACGGCGAGCACCGCGATCAGGCCGTAGACCGCCAGGGCGAGCACCGACCCGAGGCCCTGCACCAGCAGGGCGACGCCCAGGGTCGTGCGGGGGCTGCGGCGGAGGACCTGGAACGGGGCGCCGAGCAGGGTGCCGAAGCCGAGCGGGCGCAGCGGCACGAGACCGGGCTTGGGCGGGGGAGTCCAGCCGGGCGCTGGGCGTCCGGGCGACCAGGGGCCGGCGCCGGCGGGCGACCAGGAGCCCCCGGCGGGACCGGGTGGTACGGGGCCTGCGCTCGGCGGCGCGGGCGACCAGGCCGGGGCGACGGGAGCGGGCAGCGGCCTGCGCCGGTCGCCGTCCTGCGCCGGGACGGCCGCGTCGTCCGGACGCCCTGCGGGCGGGGGCCACTGAGCTGCGTCGGTCATCCCCTCCATGCTGTCACAGGCGTGCGGGCGGGGTCCTCCCCCGAGCGGACCCCCTTCGCCCGCAGAGCCCGCTCCCCGCCCACGGAGAGGTGCGTCGGTTAGCCTGGGTCGGGTCACCGTGCGCGCCGTGGGCGGGCGCGACCCGAGACGAGGAAGAGCAGACCGATGAGCGCGCGCATTCTGGTGGTCGACGACGACGCCGCCCTGGCCGAGATGATCGGCATCGTCCTGCGCGCCGACGGGTACGACGTCTCCTTCTGCGCGGACGGCTCAGGCGCCCTCGAGGCCTTCCGGCGGGCCCGGCCGGACCTGGTCCTGCTCGACCTGATGCTGCCCGGGATCGACGGGATCGAGGTGTGCCGCGCGATCCGCGCCGAGTCCGGCGTCCCCGTCATCATGCTGACGGCCAAGTCCGACACCTCCGACGTCGTGCAGGGCCTCGAGTCCGGCGCCGACGACTACATGGTCAAGCCGTTCGACCCCAAGGAGCTCGTCGCGCGCATCAGGACGCGCCTGCGTCCCGCCACCGCCGCCGCGAACGCGGTGCTGCAGGTCGGGGACCTGAGCCTCGACGTCGCCGGCCACGAGGTCCGCCGCGGCGAGACGCGCATCGGCCTGACCCCGCTCGAGTTCGACCTCCTCCTCGCCCTCGCCTCCAAGCCCCAGCAGGTCTTCACCCGCGAGATGCTGCTCGAGCAGGTCTGGGGCTACCACTACAAGGCCGACACCCGCCTCGTGAACGTGCACGTCCAGCGCCTGCGCGCCAAGGTCGAGAAGGACCCGGACGACCCCCGCATCGTGATGACCGTGCGCGGCGTCGGCTACCGCGCCGGCGCCGTCCTCCCGGGCTGACCGTGCCCCGCCTCGCCGCTCCCGACGTGCGCCGGTGGCCCCGCCGCGTGCTCGGGGTGTGGCGCACGTCGCTGCAGTTCCGCGCGGTCGCGATCACGGTCCTGCTCAGCGGCATCGCCATCGGCTCGACCGGCGTCTACCTCTCGTACAGCATCAGCGACAACCTGTTCCAGTCACGGCTGACGCAGGTCACGGGCGACACGTCGCGCGCGACCCGGGCCGCGCAGGGATACCTCGACGCCGCCACAGTCTCCACCCGCCAGGACATGGAGGAGGTGATGAGCTCGGTGCGCACCGCCGTCCGGGACGCCTCCTCCTCCGCGCTGATCGCCGTCGTGCGCTCGCCCGACCAGGAGGCGTCCTCGCTGGCGCCTCAGGACATCTACAACCGCGAGCTGCAGAACGGCGTGATCAGCGACGCGCTGCGCGAGCGGGTGCAGGCGGGCTCCGACGGGCAGTACTGGCAGTCGGTGACGCTCGACGCCTCCGGTCAGCAGCAGCCCGGCATCCTCGTCGGCTCGACCCTCGAGCTGCCGAGCTCGGCCGGGCGCTACGAGCTGTACATCGGCTACTCCCTCGCGGACGCGGAGCGCACGCTCCAGTTCGTGCAGCAGGTGCTCAACGTGGCGGGGATCCTGCTCATCCTGCTGATCGGAGCGGTCAGCTGGGTCGTCGTGCGGATCGTCGTCGCCCCGGTCCGGGTCGCGGCCGAGACGAGCCAGCGCCTCGCCGCCGGCGACTTCGACGTGCGGATCCCCGAGCGGGGCCAGGACGTGATCGCGACCCTCGCCCGGTCCTTCAACGGCATGGCCGACAGCCTGCAGGACCGGATCAGCGAGCTCGCGACGCTCAGCCAGGTCCAGCAGCGCTTCGTCTCGGACGTCTCGCACGAGCTCCGGACGCCGCTGACGACGATGAAGCTGGCCGGGGACGTGCTGTACGACCAGCGCGAGGACTTCGCCCCGGTCGCCGAGCGCACGGTCGAGCTGCTGCACAGCCAGATCGACCGCTTCGAGAGCCTCCTCGCCGACCTGCTCGAGATCTCCCGCCACGACGCGGGATCGGCCGAGCTCGAGCTCGAGCCGGTCAACCTGGTGAAGCTGGCCGGCGACGAGATCGAGGCGATGCGCGGGATCGCGGAGGCGAACGGTTCCCGGCTCACTCTCTCCGCCCCGGGCGGCTACTTCGACGCCGACCTCGATCCGCGCCGCATCCGCCGGATCGTCCGCAACCTGCTGGGCAACGCGATCGAGCACGGCGACGGCCGCGAGGTCGTCGTCACCGTCGACAGCAACGCCAGCGCGGTCGCCCTCGCCGTGCGCGACTACGGGCACGGCATGAGCAGCGAGGAGGTGGTGCGCGTCTTCGACCGCTTCTGGCGCGCCGATCCGTCCCGCCGCCGCACGCTCGGCGGCACCGGCCTCGGCCTCTCCATCGCGCAGGAGGACACCGCCCTGCACCACGGCTGGCTGCAGGTCTGGTCCGTGCCCGATCGCGGCGCCTGCTTCCGCCTGACCGTGCCCCGGCACCGCGGCGAGCGGATCGAGGCCTCGCCGCTCCCGCTGCCCCCGGTCGACGCGGGCGAGCAGGCCTACAGCGGCCCGATCGTCCTCCCTCCGCTGCAGGCTCCTCCGGTCGGGGCCGCGGGGGTGCTCCCGTGAGGCGCGGCGTCCTCCGCGCCGCGGCCGCCGCGCTGCTCGCGCTCGGGCTGGCCGGGTGCGCCGGCATCCCGCGGGACGGCGACGTCGGAGTCGGACGGCCCGACACCGCGCCGCAGGACCTCCAGTACGACTTCCTCCCGTCGGGACCCGCCGTCGGTGCGTCGCAGCGCGACATCCTGACCGGCTTCATCGACGCCGCGTCGAGCCCGCAGAACAACTACAAGATCGCCCGCGAGTTCCTCTCCACCGGAGCCGACTGGACGCCGGGCGAGCACGTGACGGTCGACGAGGGCCAGCGCTCCGCCTCGCCGCAGTCGGGATCCACGCTCTCGCTGACGATCACGCCCGTCGCCGAGGTCGACGCGACCGGCGTCTACACCGACGTCGCCACCACGGCCGGCCTGACCCTCGACTACGGCTTCGTCCAGGAGAACGGCGAATGGCGCATCAGCGCGCCGCCGAGCGGCGTGGTGATCGACCGCACCACCTTCGAGCAGGTCTTCTCGACGCACGCGCTCTACTTCTTCGACCCCGCATACCAGTACCTCGTGCCGGACCTGCGCTGGTTCGCCTCGCGCGCCGACAGCTCCACCAGCACCACGATCGTCACCGAGCTGCTGCGCGGCCCCACGCCGTGGCTGCGGGACTCCGCCGCCGTCGTGTCGGCCTTCCCGACCGGGACGACGCTGGCGGCCGAGACCGTCCCGGTCGAGTCGCAGCGCGCCGTGGTGGACCTGAACCCGGCCGCTCTCGAGGCCGATCCGGCGCAGTGGCGGCTGATGGCCCTGCAGCTGAACCGGAGCCTCGCGAACGTCTCGAACGTCACCGGAGTCGCGCTCTCGGTCGAGCAGAACCCGATCGACGTCCCCTCCGAGGTCACCGGCCTGCCGACCTCGCCCCGCGTCGACACCCGGCCGCTCGTGCTGACCGACGACGCTTTCGGATTCCTCGGCTCCTCCGGGCTGGCCGGCCTCGGGATCTCGGATCGGATCGAGGCGCTGCAGCCGCGGGCCGCGGTCCTCGGCGAGCAGCGCGGGGCCGACTCGGACGCATCGGCCGCCGTGCTCACCGCCGCGGGCGTGAGCCTCGTGGAGCCCGACGGTGCCGACGTCCTCCTCGACGCGCGGTCGGGCCTCGTCGCGCCGACGATCGATCCGCTCGGGTACGTGTGGTCCGTGCCGTCGGCCTCGCCCGGGCAGCTGGTGGCGTACTCCGCGGACGGCTCGCGCTCGATGCAGGTCGCGACGGCCTGGAGCGAGGTCGAGTCGCTCGCCTCGATCGCCGTGTCGCGCGACGGCACCCGGATGCTGGCGCTCGCCCAGGACGGGCAGCAGGCGACGGTGCTGGTGGCCGGCATCACCCGCTCCCGGGACGGCGACCCGGTGGCGGTCGGCGAGCCGGTCGTCCTCCGCTCGACTCTGGGGACCGCGGTCGCCGCGGCCTGGACGGACGAGCTCGACGTGGTGTCGGTCGTCCGCAGCTCGACGGGAGAGGACGCCGTCACGATGAACCTGCTCGGCGGAGGCGCCACGGCGCTCGGCACGACGACGGGCACGGTCCAGATCGCCGCGGGCAACACCTCGACCCAGATCCGCATCCTCGCCGAGGGCGGGGAGCTCCGGCAGCAGCGGGGCTCGGCCTGGCAGACGACCGCGACGGACATCCGGCTGCTCGCGGCGCAGACCGGCATGGGGTCCTGACCGGTCCTGTCGGCGGCGACGAGCCCTTCCGACGGCGGCGCGCTCCGGATGCTCCTCCCCAGGCGCGTCGGGCGGGCGGATCGTCCCGATCCGACGGATCCACCCCCCGCGCCGCGGCCCGGACGGCGAACGTGGAGGCATGCTCTCCGATCACCTGCTCGACGCCCTCGCCGTCCTCCTCCCGCTGGAGTGCCCCGCCTGCGGAGAGCCGACGAGCCGGGCGCCCTGTCCGGACTGCTCGGCCGACGCGGCCGCCTCGGCCTGCCTGCTGACCCGCGTCGTCGGGCCGCCGGACGATCCGCTCCTCGTCGTCACCGGTGCCCCGTACGAGGGCACGGTGCGCCGCCTCGTCGTCGCGCTGAAGGAGGAGGGCCGCACGGCCAGCCTCGCCCCGCTCGGCGCGCTGCTGCGTCCCGCTCTCGGCGCGGCGCTCGCCGGCAGCCCCGCGATCCTGGTCGTCCCGCCCGGCTCCTGGCTCGGCCGCGTGCGGCGGGGCGCCGATCCCGTCGCGCAGCTGGTCGCCGCGGCGGGAGGGCGGGCGGCGCGTCCTCTCCGGCGGTCGCGGATGGTCCGCGACCAGGTCGGGCTCGGCCGCGTCGAGCGGCGCGGCAACCTCGACGGGGCGTTCCGCGCCCGCCGCCCGCTCTCGTCGTGGCCGCCGGTGGTCCTCGTCGACGACGTGGTCACCTCCGGCGCGACCCTGCTCGAGCTCCGGCGCGCCGTGCGTGCGGCCGGCGGGACGGTCCGGGCCGCGGCGGCCCTGGCCGGCACCGCGCAACGAGGAGGGAACGTAGCAGCAGAATCCGGACGAACTCCCGGTGACGATCCGGTGGCCGGGGTCTACGGTGGGGGCACGGCGTGAACGGTCCGCCCCGGAGAAAGGCGGCACGCCGTACTCGACTGGGAGGTTGTCATGGACATCGACATCACAGGACGCAACATCGACATCACCGATCGCTTCCGCGCGTACGCGACGGAGAAGTCGGACAAGGTGGCGCACCTCGCCGATCGTGCTCTCGCACTCGAGATCAAGGCGAGCAGGCACGCCGAGGGCAAGGGCTCGGCCGGCGGCGACCGCGTGGAGCTGACGCTGATCGGCAAGGGGCCCGTGGTCCGGGCCGAGGCGAGCGGGGCCGACAAGTACGCGGCGTTCGACGTCGCCATCGGCCGGCTGCTCGAACGGGTGAGACGCGCCAAGGACCGGAAGAAGGTCCATCGGGGCCAGCATCGGCCGACCTCGCTCCGCGACGCGGCCGCCGACGACTTCAGCGTCGTCGCCATCCAGCCGGCCGACGCGGCGGTGCTGGAGCAGCTGAGCACAGGCGTCATCCCCGTGCAGGAGGCGCCGGAGCCGGTGGAGGACGAGGTCGAGGAGCCGTACTGCCCCGTCGTCATCCGCAAGAAGGTCTTCGCCTCCGTCTCGATGACCGTCGACGACGCCGTCGACTACATGGAGCTGGTCGGACACGACTTCTACCTCTTCATCGACTCCGACACGAACCGCCCGAGCGTGGTCTACCGCCGCAAGGGCTGGGACTACGGCGTCATCGGCCTCGGCGACGAGGCCGACGAGCTCGCCGAGCAGGCCGCCGGCTGAGATCCGACCCCGGGCCCCGGAGCATCCGCTCCGGGGCCCTCCCCGTGCCCAGGCAGGGAGTCCGCCCAGGGCGGACGCGTCGCCCCGACCGCTCGCCGCCCGCCCCGGCTAGGCTGGTCGCGGTCCGCGCTCCGGCGCGCGACTCCTGTCTTCTACTTTTTTGGAGTACCCCGTGGCCTCTGTCCTCGAAAAGGTCCTTCGCGTCGGGGAGGGGCGGGTCATCCGCCGCCTCGAGAACTACGCGAAGGCCGTCAACGCCCTCGAAGAGGACTTCACGCACCTCAGCGACGAGGAGCTGAAGAACGAGACCGTCGAGCTGCGCGAGCGCTACTCGAACGGCGAGTCCCTCGACGACCTGCTGCCGGAGGCGTTCGCCGCCGTCCGCGAGGCCTCGCGCCGGACGCTCGGCCTCCGCCACTTCGACGTGCAGCTCATGGGCGGCGCCGCCCTGCACCTGGGCAACATCGCCGAGATGAAGACCGGAGAGGGCAAGACGCTCGTCGCGACCCTTCCGGCCTACCTCAACGCGATCGCCAGCCGCGGCGTGCACATCGTCACGGTCAACGACTTCCTCGCGTCGTACCAGTCCGAGCTGATGGGGCGCGTGTTCCGCGCCCTCGGCATGACGACCGGAGTGATCCTCTCGGGCCAGACCCCGGAGCAGCGCCGCGAGCAGTACTCGGCCGACATCACCTACGGCACGAACAACGAGTTCGGCTTCGACTACCTCCGCGACAACATGGCGTGGCAGGCGCAGGACATGGTCCAGCGCGGCCACTTCTACGCCATCGTCGACGAGGTCGACTCGATCCTCATCGACGAGGCCCGCACCCCGCTGATCATCTCCGGACCGGCCTCGGGCGAGGCGAACCGCTGGTTCGCGGAGTTCGCCAACCTCGCCAAGCGCCTCGACGAGGGCGAGGACTTCGAGGTCGACGAGAAGAAGCGCACCGTCGGCGTCCTCGAGCCCGGCATCGAGAAGGTCGAGGACTACCTCGGCATCGACAACCTCTACGAGTCGGCGAACACCCCGCTGATCTCGTTCCTCAACAACGCCATCAAGGCGCGCGCGCTGTTCAAGAAGGACAAGGACTACGTCGTGCTGAACGGCGAGGTCCTGATCGTCGACGAGCACACCGGCCGCATCCTGGCCGGACGCCGCTACAACGAGGGCATCCACCAGGCCATCGAGGCGAAGGAGGGCGTGCAGGTCAAGGCCGAGAACCAGACCCTGGCCACCGTCACGCTCCAGAACTACTTCCGCCTCTACGCGAAGCTCTCCGGCATGACCGGAACGGCCGAGACCGAGGCCGCCGAGTTCATGTCGACCTACAAGCTCGGCGTCGTGCCGATCCCGACGAACCGCAAGATGCAGCGGATCGACAACGCCGACCTCGTCTACAAGAACGAGCAGGTCAAGTTCGCCCAGGTCGTCGAGGACATCGCGGAGCGCCACGCGGCCGGGCAGCCGGTCCTCGTCGGCACGACCAGCGTCGAGAAGAGCGAGTACCTCTCGCGCCTGCTCGCCAAGAAGGGCGTGCGTCACGAGGTCCTGAACGCCAAGAACCACGCGCGGGAGGCGGCCATCGTCGCCCAGGCCGGCCGCCTCGGCGCCGTCACCGTCGCGACCAACATGGCCGGTCGAGGCACCGACATCATGCTCGGCGGCAACGCCGAGTTCCTCGCGGTCTCCGAGATGACGGCCAAGGGCCTGAACCCCTCCGAGACCCCGGAGGAGTACGAGGCCGCATGGGACGAGGTCTTCGCCGCCGTCAAGGAGAAGGTGGGCGAGGAGGCCGAGAAGGTCCAGGCCGCCGGCGGCCTCTACGTGCTCGGCACCGAGCGCCACGAGTCGCGCCGCATCGACAACCAGCTCCGCGGACGCTCGGGCCGCCAGGGCGACCCGGGGGAGAGCCGCTTCTACCTCTCGCTCACCGACGACCTCATGCGCTTGTTCAACTCCGGCGCCGCCGAGGCGCTCATGGGCCGGGGCAACGTCCCGGACGACATCGCCATCGAGTCGAAGGTCGTCTCGCGCGCCATTCGCAGCGCCCAGTCGCAGGTCGAGGCCCGCAACGCCGAGATCCGCAAGAACGTCCTCAAGTACGACGACGTCCTCAACCGCCAGCGCGAGGCGATCTACTCGGACCGCCGCCACATCCTCGAGGGCGACGACCTGCACGAGCGCACCCAGAAGTTCCTCGTCGACGTGATCGACGAGATCCTCGAGGTGCACACCGGCGACGGCAACGGCGACGACTGGGACTTCGACGCCCTCTGGACCGAGCTGAAGACGCTGTACCCGATCAGCCTCACCATCGACGAGGTGGTGCAGGAGGCGGGCAGCCGCGGCCGCATCAACAAGGAGTTCATGCGCCGCGAGATCCTCTCGGACGCGCAGCTCGCCTACCAGCGCCGCGAGGAGCAGCTGGGCTCTCCCGCCATGCGTGAGCTCGAGCGCCGTGTCGTGCTCTCGGTGATCGACCGCCGCTGGCGCGACCACCTCTACGAGATGGACTACCTCAAGGACGGCATCGGTTTGCGCGCGATGGCCCAGCGCGACCCGCTGGTCGAGTACCAGCGCGAGGGCTTCGCTCTGTTCCAGCAGATGATGGGGCAGATCCGCGAGGAGACCGTCGGCTTCCTCTTCAACCTCGAGGTCGAGGTGACCCAGAAGCAGGGCGAGGTCGCCGGAGTCGCGGCCAAGGGCCTCGCTCAGCCGGTCGCTCCGGCCGAGAAGCTCAGCTACTCGGCCCCGAGCGACACCGGCGGCGTCGAGGTCCGCAACCAGCGCGGACAGGTGCAGCAGGCGGCCACCGCGAAGGCCCGCGCCGAGGAGGCCCGCAAGGCGCTCCCCGAGGGCGAGGCGGAGGATACTCCGACGACCGGCGCCTTCGGCCAGAAGCCGGGCGGCTCGGACGCCCCCGCCAACCGCGAGGAGCGACGCGCGCAGTCCAAGCGCCGCTGAGTCCTCCCCGGACGACGCCCTCGGCCCCGGTCCCGCAGCAGCGGGGTCCGGGGCCGTCGGCGTTCCTGCGGAGGCTCGGAGCCCGCCTCGCCCGCCGTCAGGACTCGCCGCGCGCGAGGGCCGAGACGAAGCCGCCGGCGAAGGTGTCGCCGAGGCCGATCGTCGTCGGCCGGTCCGTCTCGAGGACGAGCCCGGGGACGCAGCTGGCCTCGAGCGCCGACTCCACCGCTGCGTACACCGCTTGCGAGCCGGGCTGGGGAGGGAGTCCGCCGACGCGGTCGTAGTCCGCGGCGGTGAAGCCGTCCCCGAGGAGGTCGCGGAGCTCGGCCGCGCGGATCATCTCGTCACCGACGCCCCGCCGCCCCCGGAGCTCGAGGAGGCCCTGCGCGACAGGGGAGTGGAGATCGTGCTCCCGGCCGGTGCGGCCGCCCGGGAGCGCTGACCCGCTCCTCACAGCACGTTGATCGCGGTGGCACGCCAGCGCGCGTCCGTGCCTTCGAGCCGGATCGCGACGGCCCGGCTCCGTGCGCGGTGATGCACCAGCACGACTCCCTCGACGACACCGTCCCGCGGCTCCGTGACGATCACCCGTCCGACCGTGAACGGGACGCGCTGCGCCGTCCGCTTCCGCAGGCTGCGGGCGCGGGCCGCGAGCACGACCCGCTTCTGCAGGTGGTGGTAGACCTCGTCGCTCAGCCACCGCGCGATCTGGTCGATCTCGCGCGAGCCCTCGAGGATCTCGATCACGAGGTGCGTGAGCCGGGCGAGCAGGGGCTCCGGGTCGGGCAGCTCCGCGCGGGTCGCAGGCTGCGGGGCGAAGAACTCCGCGATGGTGAGCCGCTCCACGGCCGCCTCGGGGTCGAGGGGGAGGGTGCGGTAGTCGAAGGCGTGGAGGGGAAGGCTCATGCGGCGATCTCCTGGGGCAGGACGAGCTGTTCACGGGTCCGGGTCACCTCTCTGCTCGACGGGCGGGGCGCGCTGGGTCGGCACGCGAGGACGACCTCATCGAAGCAGTCGAGGGATGCTCATGGAAGGCAGAGGCGCAGACTGTGGATAATCGTCGGCCGTCCCGAGCTGTGGACAGCGAGCCCGGCGTGCGCCGCCCGGCCGCGCCCTAGGCTTGTCGGGTGTCGACCCTCAGTGACCTCGTCCTCTCCCACGGCCGATCCGACGAAGCGGACGTCGAATGGCTGCACCTGCTCGTCGGCGACCTGCAGCTGCTCGCCGACCTGGCCTTCGCCGACATCGTGCTCTGGGTGCCCACGGCCGACGACAGCTTCGTCGCCGTCGCCCACGCGCGCCCCAGCAGCGCGGCGACGCTCTTCTACCGCGACTTCGTCGGGCAGAGGATCAAGTCGGAGTGGCGCGCCCAGGTCGTCGAGGCGTTCGAGACCGCGCGGATCGTCGACACCTCCGCCCCGGACTGGTTCGAGGAGACGCCCACCCGCGTGCGCGCGGTGCCCGTCCTGCGCCGCCTGGGGGCCTCCGACGGCGGGACGACGGACCGCCCCATCGCGGTCGTCACGCGCCACACCAACCTCAGCGAGACGCGCACGCCGAGCCGGCAGGAGCTGACCTTCAACGACTGCGCGAACGACCTCTTCTCGATGATCGCCTCGGGCGACTTCCCCGATCTGGGCGCGCCGACCGGTCCTCGCCGCGGGGCGCCGCGCGCGTCCGACGGCCTGATCCGCCTGGACGTCGACGGCGTCACCACGTTCGCGAGCCCCAACGCCCTCTCGGCGTTCAACCGCATCGGCTTCGCCGACGAGCTCGAGGGGGAGTCGCTCGCCGAGGTCACCACGAAGCTGATCGCGGGGAAGGTCGTCATCGACGAGTCGCTCCCGCTGGTCGTGACCGGCCGGGCGCCGTGGCGCACCGACATCGAGGCCCGCGGAGTGACGGTGTCGCTGCGCGCGATCCCGATCCGCGACCGCGGCGAGCGGGTCGGCGCCGTCGTCCTGTGCCGCGACGTGACGGAGCTGCGCCACCAGGAGCGGGAGCTCATCACCAAGGACGCGACGATCCGCGAGATCCACCACCGCGTGAAGAACAACCTGCAGACCGTGGCCTCGCTGCTGCGGATCCAGGCCAGGCGCACCCACTCCGACCTCGCCCGGGAGGCGCTCACGCAGGCGATGCGCCGCGTCGCCGCCATCGCGGTCGTGCACGACACGCTCTCGGAGGGGCTGAACCAGAACGTCGACTTCGACGCGGTCTTCGACCGGGTGCTGCTGCTGATCGCCGAGGTCGCCTCGACCCACAACACCACGGTGCACCCGAAGCTGACGGGGAGCTTCGGCAATCTGCCCAGCGAGTACGCGACTCCGCTCGCCCTCGCCCTGACCGAGCTGGTCACCAACGCCGTCGAGCACGGCCTGGCCGGACGGGAGGGCGACGTGGAGATCGTCGCCTCGCGCAGCGATGACGAGCTCACGGTGAAGGTGCGCGACACGGGCGTCGGGCTGCCGGAGGGCAAGGTCGGATCGGGCCTGGGCACGCAGATCGTGCGCACGCTCATCCAGGGCGAGCTCGGCGGCACCATCGACTGGCACACGCTGGTCGGGCGCGGCACCGAGGTCACCATCGAGGTGCCGCTGCGATGGCTGGAGCGCGCCCGCTCCTGAGCCCGGAGACGACGCGACCCCCGCTGCCGAGAGGCGACGGGGGTCGGGGTCGTTCGTGCCGCCGAGCGGCTCGTGCGCCTAGGAGGCGCGGCGTGCGCGGGCGGCGCGGCGCTTCAGGGCGCGACGCTCGTCCTCGCTGAGGCCGCCCCACACTCCCGAGTCCTGGCCGGTCTCGAGGGCGTACTGGAGGCAGACCTCGGTGACGGTGCAGCGTGCGCACACCGACTTCGCCTTCTCGATCTGGTCCACGGCCGGGCCGGTGTTGCCGACCGGGAAGAAAAGCTCGGGGTCTGCGGTGAGGCAAGCGGCCTTGTCGCGCCAGTCCATGCGGGTGCTCCTTGTGTGAAGGCGTGCGTGGAGGAACCACGCAGTGTTCGGGTGGGATGATCGATCCACGCCGACGATCCCGACCAGTACTCGACCTCCGCGCCCTCACCGGCGCACGCCACGAGGCCCCGTGCTGGAGCGCGGGGTGGATCGGGGTGGTGGACGGGAGAATGCTCGGTTCTTGCCGGTGCACTCGACGCGATGCGCGAGCACTGCGTCGGCCGCCCGGCTCCAGTGCTGGTCATCCGGCTCGCCCCCGTGCCTGACGGCACGGCGGGATCGGATGTTCACATCGGCGGAAACCCACGACCCTGTGAGCGGTGAAACGAACTGGACTAGCCTGTCACGGGGATGAGCCCGAATCAAGAGTCCTGGATGGGATGTGCCTGTGACCGCTGACGCGAACGGGTCCCGCGGACCCCGCCCGACCGCCTCCCGGCCGCTCGGTCTGGTGGTGCTGATCGCGGTCCTGGCCCTCGAGACGCTCGCCGTGGCCGGGGTCGCGGCGTGGCTCGTGCTCGAGCTGCTGACGACCCGGGCCGACACGGTCGGCGGAGGGATCGCCATCGTCGTCCTCGCGCTGATCGCCGTGTGCTGGGCCGCCGCGACGACGCTCGGCGCCGTGCGACGGCGCGGCTGGATGCGCGCGTCGGCGCTGACGATCCAGCTGGTGATGATGGCCGTGGCGCTCGGCGCCTTCCAGGGCCAGTACGCCGTGCCCGACATCGGCTGGGCGCTGCTGGCGCCGGCCGTGTTAGCCGTCGTCGCGCTGTTCCTCCCGAGCGTGGTCGCCGCCACTCGTCGCGATCCGGCCGTGTAGCCGGACGGCTGGCGCGCCGCCGCTCGCGGGTGCGACGCTGGAGGGACCCCCTCCTCGACACGGAAGCGACGCGCATGGACTCCACCCGACTCGGCTCCAGCGGCCTGCAGATCTCCTCGATCGTCCTCGGCTGCATGAGCTTCGGCGCTCCCGACCGCGGGGCCCACGGCTGGAGCATGGGCGAGGAGGAGTCGCGGACCTTCCTCCGGCGGGCGCTGGAGCTCGGCATCACCACGTTCGACACGGCGGACGTCTACTCCGACGGCACGAGCGAGGAGTTCGTCGGCCGTGCGCTCGCGGACTTCGCGGTCCGCGAGGAGGTCGTGATCGCCACGAAGGTCCACGGGCGGATGCGCCCCGGCCCCAACGGCGGCGGCCTCTCGCGGCGGCACATCCTCAGCGCTATCGACGACAGCCTCCGGCGTCTCGGCACGGACTACGTCGACCTCTACCAGATCCACCGCTGGGACCCCGAGACGCCGATCGAGGAGACGATGGAGACCCTCCACGACGTCGTCCGCTCGGGCAGGGCGCGCTACATCGGCGCCTCGAGCATGTGGGCGTGGCAGTTCGCGAAGGCGCAGTACACCGCGGATCTGGGCGGCTGGACGCGGTTCGTCTCGATGCAGGACCAGTACAACCTGATCCAGCGCGAGGACGAGCGCGAGCTGCACCCCTTCTGCGTCGACCAGGGAGTCGGCGTGATCCCGTGGTCGCCGCTCGCCCGGGGCCGGCTCACCCGCGACTGGGACGAGACCACGGCGCGCACCGAGACCGACGTCTTCGGCGGCACCCTCTACCGCCAGCAGGAGGAGGCCGACCGGCGGACCGTCGCGACCGTCGCACGCATCGCCGAGCAGCGCGGCGTGCCCCGTGCGCAGGTGGCGCTCGCCTGGGTCCGGCAGCAGGAGGCGGTCACCGCTCCGATCGTCGGAGCCACGAAGCTCCACCACCTCGACGACGCGGTCGCGTCGCTGGACGTGGAGCTGACCACCGACGAGCTGGAGGCGCTGGGCGCCGACTACGCGCCGCGCGCCAACGAGGGGTTCTGATCCGGCCGATGCGCCACCGCTGATCCGCCCGAGCGGTCTCCGCTATTCTTCCCCTCGAAGATGACGGAAGCTCGGATCGGGAGGCGGCATGGCGAGGAGTGCCGGGGATCCGTTGGGGGCGCGCTACCGCCTGCTCGAGCGGATCGGCTCGGGTGCCGCGGGTGAGGTGTGGCGCGTCGCCGACGCGCAGGGGCCGGACCGCTCGGCGAAGCTCCTCCGCGGTGAGCACGTGCACGACGCGGGCCTGGTCGAGCGGTTCGTCCGTGAGAGGTCGGTGCTCACCCGTCTGCGGCACCCGCACGTCGTGGAGGTGCTCGACCTCGTCGTGGAGGGGGAGACGCTCGGGATCGTGATGGAGCTCGTCGGCGGCGGATCGCTGCGGGAGCTGCTGCGGGACGAGGGCACCCTCCCGGCGGTCGATGCGCTGCCCGTGGCGGCCTCGATCCTCGACGCTCTCGCCGCCGCGCATGCGATCGGCACGGTCCACCGGGACGTGAAGCCCGACAACGTCCTGCTCGCGGAGGGTGCGGACGATGCGGGCTCCGCCGTCCGCGTCTCCGACTTCGGCATCGCTCACGTGGTCGCCGAGGGGCCGCGCGCGACGACGGGTGTCATCGGGACGCCGGAGTACCTCTCGCCCGAGATGCTCGCCACCGGAGCGGCCGGCCCGCCGAGCGACGTCTACTCGACGGGGATCCTGCTCTACGAGCTGCTGTGCGGCCGGACCCCGTTCGCCGGCCCCGGCGCCGACGTCGCGGTCGCCTACCGGCACGTCGCGATGCTCCCGCCGCCGCTGGAGCTGCCGCCGCGGCTCGCGTCGCTCCTGGACCGGATGCTCGCGAAGGATCCGGCGTCGCGGCCGACGGCTGCGGAGGCGGCGGGGATCCTGCGACGCCTCTCCCCGGCACTGGCCGGGCTGCCGGCGCTGCCGCTCGCGGCGGGCGTGGCGGAGTTCGAGGAGGCCGAGCGCCCGGGCACGGTCCTCCGCGGGATGGCGGTGCAGATGTCGTCGGAGCCGGTGGAGGAGGGGCCCGCTCCCGAGCTCGGCCCGTCGTCGCAGGCGACCGTGCTCCGCCCGGTGCCGCGCCGCGAGCTGCGCCTGGTGGAACGGCCGTTCGAGGCTCCAGCACGGCGGGGGCGCGGCGGACGTCTGCGGATGATCCTCGCCGCCCTCGGCGCCGGCGTCCTGCTCATCGGGGCGGTGCTCCTCGCCGTCCAGCCGCGCGGCGGCGGAGCACGGGCCTCGGCGCCGGATGCCGACCTGTCGGCCCGGCAGCAGGACCGGCCGCTGCCGACGGGCCTCGGAGTGACGCGATCGGCCACCTGGGACGCGGAGCGACGGGCCGTGGTCGTCGAGATCTCCTACTCCGCCCAGAGCGCGCCCCTCTCGGGGTCCTTCCTCGAGGTGCTGCCGGGCCCGGACGCCGCGGCGGCGTGCCCCGCGGCCAGCTGGTCCGGAGTGACGGCGGTGCGCAACCGGCCGAGCGTCACCGGAGTCGGGGTCGGCTGCGGTTGGAGCCTGACGGACCTGCACGTCCCGGCGCAGGGGATCGTCGACGTCACGGCGACCGTGCCGATCGCGGTGGCCGAGCAGAGCGCCCTGGACGGGTGGCTGGCGGCGGCAGCGTCTGCGACGGCACAGGCCGTGGCCGACCCTGCGGTCACCGGGACGGCGTATCCCGTGCAGCGGCTGCGGGATGTGCGGATCGAGACTCCCGCGCGGACGGTCGGCCGGACCCCGCTGCCCGTGACGCTGGTGCCGGTCTGGCCGAGCGGGGCCGACCCCGTGAACCCCCTGCTCGCGACGCCGTCGTCCGCGCCGGCGAGCAGCATGCTCGAGGCGATCGCGGGCGGAGTGGAGGGCGTTCGCTTCAGCGACGGCTGCAGCGGCGCGGTCGCCGTGTCGTCCGACGGGCTGACGGTGACCGCCCTCACGGTGACTCCGTCCTGCGAGCTGCGCGCCCGAGTGGGCGCGTTCTCGGACCTCTCGAGCAGTCCCTTCGCGATCACCACTCGCGAGTGAGTCGACCTCCCGCGCCAGTGTCGAGCCGTCGACGTCACGCGAGCCGTCTGTGCTGTCTTGCCTTCTACCATGACGAGACATCCTCATGAAACGACGGTGGAGTGGGGAGCGGGCGGGACGGTCCCGTCCGCAGGGGTAGAAAGGTGTGATCCATGTCACGTGTTCTCTCGACCGACGAGGCGAAGTCCGCGATCCAGCAGATCCAGTCGATCGTCAACGGCGGCCTCGCCGATCAGATCAGCCGGCTCGACGCACAGGGGCGGACACTGTCCGATCCGAACGTCTGGGACGGTCCGCTGGCCTCGCAGTTCCGCTCGTCGACCTGGCCGGAGACGAAGTCGGCCCTCGAGAAGGCCAAGCAGGAGCTCGAGGAGCTGCGCAGCCAGCTGGCGACGATCTCGCAGAACATCTTCGCCGCCGGCGGAGGGAGCTGACCGGCCGTCCCGCCCCTGCGTGCTCCGGCGAGCGGGGGCGGGACGTGCTCGTCGTCTCCGCGCTCCTTCCTCCGCGCACCTCCATCGGTGCGTCTCGGAGTGATCGGAGCGCTCTCGAGGAGGACGCGCCGATCGACTCGGTGGCGGAGGCGCGATCATCCGCCCGAGGGCGCTGATCAGCCGCCGTCCGCCGGCGTCGGCGAGACCGACTGCACGAAGTGGATCTCGCCGTCGAGGCTGACGAAGCCCCGGCCCACCGTGGGCGGGACGGGGAAGCGCCGCGGGATCTGCGCGCCGAGGAGAGTGCCGTCGTTGTCGACGTCGGGCTGGAGCAGCAGCACGGAGCGGGAGGCCGCCGCCTTCTTCGTCCAGTTCCCGAAATGGCTGCGGAGCTCGCTCGACCGGCCGGCCAGCACGACGCAGAGTCCCGGGCGACCCGACGAGACCAGCCTCATCAGCGCCTGGTCGGTGTCGTCCCAGCGCTCGGCGTCGTCGAGGAGGAGCAGCACGGGGCCCTCCTCCGTCGACAGCGACGCGAGGAGGGTGCGGAGCTCCTCCGCGCCCACGGCGAGTCGGTCGAGGTCGGCGCCCCTCAGCGGGGAGCGTCGATCGCACACTCCCCAGACGGCGACCGAGCCGGCGGCCCGCGCCGCCTCGGCCAGGGCGAGCAGCACGGTCGACTTGCCCGATCGGGCGGGTCCGGCGATGACGACGTGCTCGCCCTCGAAGACCTGGAACGCCAGCGGGGCGAGGTCCGACTCGCCGAGGCCGATCGGGAGCAGCCACGGCTCGCGATCGAAGCGGGCCTCGATCCCGAGCGCACTCACGGCGACCCTGTCGGGAAGCGTGCCGACCGTGCTCGTCCTGCCGCGCGCATCCGGCCAGGCGGCCGCGAGCTCGGCGATCGCGTCGTCGAGACCGGCCCTCGGAGTCGCGACCTGCGTCTGCAGGAGCGACGAGGTGAGAACGCAGCGCCCCGGCACCGCTGCCGGCGCCTGCACCGGCTTCACCCCGGCGGCGGCGTAGTCCTGCGGGTCGGCGAGGCGGAACAGCCACTTCTGCGTCGTGACCTCCTCCATCACCGAGGGGATCGCCCTCGCCCGGGTGCTCGTCACCGCGAAGTGCAGGCCGAGCTCCGGTCCGTCGGCGTAGGCGCGGGTGAACGCCTCCATCAGAGCCAGGCCCTCCCAGTCCTGGAACTCGTCCTTCAGAGTCGCGAGACCGTCGATGAGCACCAGCGCACGACGGTGGCCCCCGGGCGATGCTCGGCGCCGCCGCACCTCGTCGCGGAGGTGACGGAGGAACCGAGTCTGCTTCTCGTGGGATCCGCCACCTGCGCCGACGTAGGAGACGGTGTGCGGGAGTCGCGCGAGCGGGGCGGAGTGGCGGGAACCGGCATCGAGGACGTAGAGGTCGAGCTCGTCCGGGGGGAAGTGGCGGGCGGCCGTCAGTGCGATCGACGCGAGCGCCGTGCTGGTGCCGCTGCCGGGGATGCCGATGAGGAGCAGGTTCCCCTCGCCCAGATCCCAGCCGGTCGGCGTCCGGCGCTGCCGGTCGGGGTCGTCCGAGAGTGCGACGTGCAGGACGTCGCCGACGACGCGACCGAGGTCGGACTCCTCCGCACCGAACCCGCTGAGGGCCATGGTGTCCTCGAGCGGCTCCGGCCAGATCGGGCGGGGAGGGCCGAAGCCCGAAGCGGCGTCCGCCTCGACCACCGCGTCGATCAGGAGGTCGAGATCGGTCGGGGCCGTCTCGTCGGCGGCGACCGGGGAGGGGCCCTCGACGGGGACGCCCGTGGGTCCGACCGGGCGGACCTCGATCGCCTCGACGGCCGGCGCCTCCGCGCGACCGGTGACCAGCGCCGTCTGGACGGGCGAGATGTCGTTCTGGCCCCGCTTCACGTACGCTCGGCCGGTCTGGGAGCGGGAGATCCCGGCCGCGCTCGCGACTCCGATCACGTCGGCGGAGTCGTCCCGGCTCTGCACCCGGAGGGCGACGCGGAGGTTGGTGTTGGCGAGGATGTCGTCGTTCACCACTCCGGCAGGACGCTGGGTGGCGAGGATCATGTGCACGCCGAGCGTCCGGCCGACCGCGGCGACGCTCACGAGGGACGTCAGGACGTCGGGATGCTCCTTCGCGAGAACGGCGAACTCGTCGACGACGAGCAGGAGCCGCGGCATCGGCTCCGGCGGCGAGGTGGCCCAGTACGCGTCGAGGTCGTCGACACCCTCGCCGGCGGCGGCGAAGAGCCGCTGACGACGCCGCATCTCGGCCTGGAGCGAGCGCAGCGCGCGGTCGGCGAGCTGGGCGTCGAGGTTGCTGATGGTGCCGATCGTGTGCGGGAGCCGCTCGCAGGACGCGAACGCTGCACCTCCCTTGAAGTCGATGAGCACGAAGGTGAGGCGCGTCGGATCGTTCCAGGCCGCGAGGCCGGCCACGAAGGAGCGCAGGAACTCGCTCTTGCCCGAGCCCGTGGTGCCGCCGACCAGGCCGTGCGGGCCGTCGGCGACGAGATCGAGCACGAGCGGACCGTGCTCGGACGAGCCGACGGGCGCGCGCACGCCCCGGGCGCTCGACCACCACCCCCGGACGTCCGCGGCGGTCGGACGATCGGCGCCCAGGAGCGGCGGCAGCCGCACGAGCGCGGAGAGGGCCGCCCCCGCGGTGACGAGCTCCGGGTCCTCGAAGCGCGCCAGGTCGCGCGCACAGCGCTCGGCCGTGGAGGAGGCGAGACCGGCGAGAACCACGTCCTCGACGGTGATCCGCTCGTCGGGCCGGGAGAGGACCGCCGAGGCGTCCGCTCCGACCCGGACGACGACCGTGCAGGAGGCGGGGAGCTGCTCCTCCGACGCCGCGAGGACGAGGCCGGAGATCCGGGTCGCCGCCTCGCGCTCGCCGCGGCCGAGTCCGAGGAGTTCGCGCGCCGGAGCGGCGCGTCCCTCGGTCAGCACGTCGGAGTCGAGCACCAGGAGCACGCGCGGCGAGTCCTCCTCGCGGAGGGCGCGGAGGAGCTCGGAGCTGCGGTCGCGCCGGTCGGAGAGTCGACGTCCGCCCCCGGGCAGACGCGTGTGGGGGAGCCAGGAGGCCCAGCTCCAGTCGGAGTCGCGTCGCCGGTCGCAGAACACCCCGATCGCCAGGTCGGCCGGACCGCAGTGGACCGCCGCCTGGCAGAGCAGGCTCCTCGCCAGAGCGAGGCCGCCCTCGCGGTCGCCGACGATCCCGACGACGCCCGAGTCCGCGAGATCGATGGACACGGGCGCGCTCGGGACGACGCTCACCGCCAGGATCGCGCGCACCTCCTCCTCGAGCCGCGGCACTCCGCGCTGATCGAGCGGGGGAGACCACGGGACGTCGCCGACGCCGATGTGCAGGCGGAGCACATCGGCGGAGGTCGCGCGCCGCTGCCACAGCGACGTGGCGGGCAGCGCCGCCCGGCGGATCGTCGTCGCCGGGTCGGGCGCGTCCTCCTCGAGGCGGGCCCGTTCGACACGCGCGGAACGGGCGATGTCGTCGCGGAGCGTCTGCAGCGCCTCGCCGTAGCGCTGCTCCTCGGACCGGGTCGCTCGGGCGTGCCGGTGCCGCTGCTCGAACCACAGGCCCACTCCGGCCACGGGGCTGAGCGCGGCGAAGAGGGCGTAGCGCGCATCGCCCATGATGAGGACCATCGCGAAGGCGAGGACGAGCGGCGCGGCGACGGTGATCACGCTGAAGGTCGTGGCGGAGGCGATCTCGAGGCGGGCCGGCGGGACGACCGCCTCGCCGGCCGCCGGACGTCCCGGTCGCGGCGGCCGGTTGAAGGGCACGGTCGCCGTCGCGGTGACGTTGTCCGTGCTCCCCGGCTCGGGCGCGAGGAGCTCGGGAGGCGCGGGGCGCAGTCGGAGAGCCGCCCCACCGGCGATCACGACCGCGGCGTCGGAGACGAGGACCCCGTCCCCCGTCGCGGAGACGCCGTCGACCAGAGTGCCGTTGGTGCTGTCGGCGTCGCGCACCCGCAGGCCGTCGCCCTCGCGGGTCACCGAGAAGTGCTCCCAGGAGGCGCTCGCCGTGTCGAGGACGACGTCGGCGTGCGGGGAGCGGCCCACGATCAGCGCACGGCCCCGCGGGATCTCGACCACGGCTCCCGCGCCGAGACCGCCCGACAGCACGGCCGTCCACCCGCGGGCCGCGGCAGGTCGGGGCAGGGGGGAGCGGGCGATCCGCGTTCCCTCGAGCAGCAGCAGATCGGCCAGCCGGGTCTCCACAGGATGCAGGGCGGTGTCGACGGCGAGGGCCGTCCCGGGCGGGAGGCGGTGCCCGGTGGCGGTGGCGATCAGCTCGCCGAGTGTCGCGGAGTCGCGGTGGCGGCCGAGGTCGATGTCGGAGCGGGTGCCGTCGAGATCGAGGAGGAGTCGCACCGGGGGCTCACGGTCGGGGCTGTCCGGCGAACCAGAGCAGCGGCGGGTCGGCGGGCCGCAGGCCGAGGCGCTGCGGCGAGGTGTGGAGGGGGAGTGCCGGGGCGTCCAGAGCGTGCGCGGCGCCGAAGTCGAGCGGCGGACCGGCGAGCCCGTCCGCCGCTCCGATCGTGCATCCCCGGAGTGCGGCGGCGACCGCCGAGGGTGCCCTGCTGCCTGCGACGGCCGCGGCTCGCACGAGCGCCACGACGGCGTCGTGGCTGGGGGCGTCCGCGACCGCGGCGAGATCGCGGAACGCGCGGTCGCCGAGGAGGGTCGCCCGCGCGGCATCGTCGGCGGTCATCCGTACGGCCCCCAGGAACGCGGAGGCCGCGCGTCCGCGCTCGTCGCCGCGGAGGGCGACCGCGTCGCCGGAATCCGTGCCGATCGTCGTCAGATCTCCCGAGAGGGTGCCTCCGGCCGCGGCCAGGGCGGGAGCGAAGGCGGGGCTCAGCGCGTCGGGCGTGAGCAGGATCGGGACGGACGCCCCCGCCGCCTGCAGAGCGGCGACCGCCGTCGCCTGCGCCGCGGCGGGGCCGGACACGACGACGCGCTCGACCGCCGGCTCGCCCTCGAGGTGCGGGCGGGCGGCGGTGATGATCACGTCCGCGGCGGCGCCCGGATCGGCGGTCACCGTCGCGGCGGGCGAGAGACCGGTCGGGGTGCCTCCACCGGTGTCGACGAGGAGTACCCGGGCGCCTCCGCCGGCCTCCTCCACGAGTGCCGCGTCGGCCGAGGCGGTGTCGGGTCCGAGGGACCAGACGCCGTCGCCGGGCAGGGCGGGGCCGCCTCCGTACGGGAGGACGGCCGCTGTCCCCGCTGCCCGAGCGGCGTCCACGGCCGCAGCGGTGTGGGTGCCGTGGGTCGCGAGGACGAGGCCGGACACGCCCTGCCCCGTCAGCTCCTCGACGGCGGCGCGGGCACCCTCGGGCGTCCCGTGGTCGTCGACGGCGACGAGACCGATCTCGCAGCCGCCCATCGCTGACCGGTGCGCTGCGACGACGGCACCGTTCGCCGCGTCCTTCCACTCCGCGCCCTCGCCCGGAGCCGAGCTGAGCGACACCACCACCCCGAGCGTCAGCTGCTCGGGCACCCGGGCGCACGAGAAGCCGACCGGGAGAGCGGCGACCTCCGTCATCGGGGCGGACTGCGGGGGCAGGAGGGAGACGAGGGCACCGCTGACGCCGAGGAGGGCGACGGCGCCGCCGACCAGCATCGTGGTCCGTCGGGCGGTGCGGGGGTGCTGCGCCGCGCGCCTGCCCAGGCGGGTCATCGCTCGTCCCCGATCCGGAAGGAGTAGACCGTCCGGGTCCGCGTGCCCTCGGGCAGGTCGAGGTGGAACGCGGGAAGCGCATCCCCGGCCCGGAGGGAGGCCCGCTCCTGGGCCTGCGCCAGCAGGATGCCCGAGACGTCCTCGGACCGCACCGCGGCGTGGCCCCGTGCGCTCTGCGAGGCGAGGGCGAGCTGCACGTCGGCGGTGCCGACCTTCGCGGCACTCGTGGTCATCGATCCGAGCAGGCCGGAGCCGCCGACCGTCCGGTCGCCGAGGTCCAGGAGCACCTTGTGCAGATCGGCTGCGAGGAGCGCGGCGGCCGCGTCGGTGTCGCGGGTCGAGGCGTCGATCGTCGTCGCGATGCCGGCCAGGGAGGCGCGCGTCCGCTCAGAGACGGCCCCGCCGATCCGGGCCTCCGCGGTGCGGAGAGCCCGGTGCCCGGCGTCCACCGTCGCTGCACCGTCGGAGCGGATGCCGGAGGAGGCCGTGCGCAGGCTCGAGACCGACCGGTCGAACATCGCGACGACCGCGTCGGCGTCGGCGCCGGAGCGCGTCGAGATCCGCCGCACCTGCTCGTCGAGGAGTGCGGTGACCGCGGATGCGGCTGCCGTGTCCGCCTCGGCGAACGCATTCTGGATCGCCGGTGCGAGAGCGTCCTGCTGGGCACCGAGAGCGTCGATGCGGGTGCCGAGTGCGTCGCGCTGAGCGGTCAGCGCGTCGACGCCGGTGCGGAGGGAGGCGAGCAGGCCGGTGAGGCGCGTGTCGTCCGAGCCGGCCGTCGCGCCGGCCTCGGCCACGCCTCCGCGGACCGTGGCGAGCGCGGCGCGCAGGGCGGCGAGGTCGGCGCTAGCGCCGGTGCTGCCGACGGTGGAGGCGACGGCGGTCCACGCGTGGACCTGGTCGCTCAGCCGGTCGGCCAGGGGGGCCGGATAGCCGTCGGGAGCGTCGAGGCGGCCCGTGCCGGAGCAGGGCGTCGCGGTCAGGTAGGCGCGGAGCTCCTCGACGGAGCCCCGGGTCACCTCCACGGGTGCGCGCGTCGGGCGCCCGGTCGGCGTGGGTGCGGCAGCAGGGGACTGTGTCGCCGGCGACAGCTCGCAGAGCCGATCGGCCAGCTCCTGGTTCTGCGCCGACAGCGACCCCGTGCTGGTCGGCGTGCCGAGCTCGTCCAGGGCGGTCGTGGCGGCGGTGCCGACCGAGGCGACCGTCGTCTCCAGGCCCGCGGTGTCCGCGTCGAGCTCGTCCAGCGTCGCCGACAGGGCGGCGAGTGCCCGGGTGACGGATCCCTCCGGGTCGGCCAGGGTGTCTACCGAGGCCGACGCGGCGTCCACCCTGCTCGCGAGGGCGGCGAACCCGGCCTGCACGCCGTCCGTCAGCTCCGGCTGCAGGGAGTCGACGAGGTCCTGCCCGCGATCGAGCATCCCGAGCAGCACGGTGTCGACGGCGGCTCCGGAGGCGGCGAGGGAGCAGGTGGTCGAGGGTGCCGTGCAGGTCTCGGCGGAGGGCTGTGCCGGCCCCGCGGCAGCACGGACAGCCGCGACGACCTCGTCCCGGCAGGACTCGGCCGCCGTCCCGTACGCGTCGAGATCGGCCGTGAGCCGCAGCAGCTCCGAGTGGATCGAGCCGGAGCGGCCGCCGTCGACGGCGACTCCGCATCCGCTGCCCGAGACCGTCGGCGGCGGCACCGCGGCCGATGTGTCGCCCAGCAGGGCGTCCACCGCGTCGATCGCCTCGGACAGCTGCGCCAGCAGGCCGGACTCGGTGCCCGAGACCGTCGACGACAGCTGCGCCCGGAGCGCGCCGAGCTGCCCGGAGAGGCTCTGCATCGAGGCCGCCGTCGAGGCGGCGCCGGCCCGCAGCTCCTCGGCCGTGCGGACACCGAGAGTCTCGGAGGTCGCGTCGAGCGAGGCCCGCACCTCGGCGACGGTGGTGCCGGCCTGCGTCAGCAGGTCGTCCACCGCGGTGACGACCTCGATCGTGCGGCGCTCGAGGGCGAGCGGCGAGGCGTCGGAGGAGTCGAACGCGGCGCCCAGCGCCCCCTCGGTGGTCGGGTCGGTGCTCAGGCCGGGCTGGACCGCCAGGTCGAAGGCGGGGACGGCGAAGTCGGCGACGTCGGCGACGAGGGTCAGCCTCGCCGTCGCGCCACCGCCCGGGGGAGCGAGGAGAGCGGCCCACTGCACGACGGCGTCTCCGTGCTCGTCACGGCTGAGCACGCCGTTGGTGACGGCACCCGACTCGCTCTCGGTGACGACGCGACTCGGCGAGACGCCCGGCAGGACCGCGGAGGCTGCGATCGTCAGCGGAGCGCCGACGAGTGCACTGCGGCGGGCTGCACGACCGGCCGCGTCGAACGCGACCTCCTCGGGCCGGACCGTCAGGTTCTCCACCGCGAGCGAGATCTCGATCCGACCCGAGCGCCCGGCGAGGTCGGCCGGATCGGTGCCCGAGGCGTCGGCGGTGCGCCACGAGGGCCGGACACGGACCGGCAGGTCGGCGGCGACCTCGGGGGGATCGTAGACGGTGGTGGTCGCCGAGGTGTCGGACGGGTCGTCGCCGACGGCGAGGGCCGTCCCCTCGATCGCACGGACACCCCCGTCGGACGAGACGGCGACGGACACCGCCTGCAGCACCCTGGCGGCGGTGAGCGCCGGCTCCGGTGGCGTGCAGCCCGCCAGCACGGCGGCCACGACCGCGATCGCCGCTCCGGCCGTCGTCCTGCGAGTATTCGAGCGCACCCTGACCACCCCTCGTCCCGACGGGGCACCGGGCGGTGCCGCTCACGTCGACATGAGAGATGCTCGCAGATGAGCGGCAACCCGAGAGCCGGTGGCGCGCGATGACCCGCACCGCGCGCCCCGGGGTCAGACGAGCTTCAGCTTCTTGCGGAGCGCCTGCACGTGCCCGGTCGCCCGGACGCCGTACTGCGCGAACTCGAGTGCTCCCTCGGCTCCGACGACGAACGTCGAGCGCAGCACGCCGACGACGGTCTTGCCGTAGAGGCTCTTCTCGCCCCACACCGCGTACGCGCGGTGCACGGTCATGTCGGGGTCGCTCAGCAGCGGGTACGCGATTCCCTGGGCGTCGGCCCAGCGGCGCAGCGCCTCCGGAGCGTCCCGCGAGATCCCGAGGACCTCGTAGCCGGAGTCGCGGAGGGACGCCGCGTTGTCGCGGAAGTCGCAGGCCTCCGTGGTGCAGCCGGGGGTGTCGGCCTCGGGGTAGAAGAACAGGATGACGCGCCGTCCGCGGTAGTCCGCGAGCGAGACGGGCTCGCCGTCCTGGTTCGGCAGCGTGAACTCCGGAGCGGAGTCGCCGGCGGCGAGGCGCGCCTCGGCGGGGATGGGGGAGAGGTCGGTCATCGTCTGCTTCCGTCGGTCGTGGCGAAGGTGGTCAGGAGGCGCTGGAGCGAGTCGAGGCGCTCCGGTCCGCTGGCGCCCAGCAGTCCGCCCTCGACCGCCTCGATGATGGCGCAGTCGGGGGAGTCGGGCAGGTGCGTGCAGCCGCGCGGGCAGTCCCGGGCGATCACGGCGAGGGTCGTGAACGCGCCGAGGATGTTGTCGGTGTTCACGTGGCCGAGTCCGAACGAGCGGACGCCGGGGGTGTCGATCACCCAGCCGTGCCGGTCGCCGCGCTCCACGCGCAGCGAGACGGTGGAGGACGAGGTGTGCCGGCCGCGGCCCGTCACCGTGTTCACGCGCCCGATGGCCCGGTGCGCGTCCGGGACGAGCTTGTTCACGAGGGTGGACTTGCCGACTCCGGAGTGCCCGACGACCACGGTCTCGTGGCCGAGGAGGGCGTCGGCGATCTCGTCGACCGGCGGCTCGTCCTGGCTCGAGAGGAACACGCGGAGGTCGAGCCCCTCGAAGTTGCGGAGGAACGGGGCCGGGTCCGCGAGGTCGGTCTTGGTGATGCAGAGCATCGGAGTGATCCCGGCGTCGAAGGCGGCGACGAGGTAGCGGTCGACCAGCCGGGTCCGGGGCTCGGGGTCGGCGGCGGCCACCACGCAGAGCATCTGGTCGGCGTTGGCGACGATCACGCGCTCGATCGCGTCGGTGTCGTCGGCGCTGCGGCGGAGGAGTGTCGACCGCTCGCGTATGCGGACGATGCGCGCGAGCGTCCCCTCGTCGCCGCTGGAGTCCCCGACCACGTCGACGCGGTCGCCGGCCACGATCGCCTGGCGCCGCAGCTCGCGGGCCCGGGCCGCCGTGAACTCGTGCTCCTCGGGCGTCCCGTCGCCGATCATCACCGTGTAGCGACCCCGGTCGACGCCGAGCACCATCGCGATCTCGGCGTCCTCGTAGGCGGGCCGGTTCTTGGTCCGGGGCTTCGTGCCCTTCGGGTTCGGGCGCACCCGCGCGTCCGACTCGTCGTACCCGTCGAAGTCGTCGAGAGCACCGTCGGCGTCGAGGCCGCTGTCCGTCCACCACGACACGGGTCAGACCGATCCGGCGAGGGTCGTCCACAGCTCCGGGAACTGGGGGAGGGTCTTCGCTGTCGTCGCGACGTCCTCGATCACCACGCCGGGGACCACGAGGCCGATCAGGGCGCCGGCGTGGGCCATGCGATGGTCCGAGTAGGTGCGCCAGCGGCCGCCGTGGAGCTCGGCGGGCTCGATGCGCAGACCGTCCTCGAGCTCCGTGACCCGGCCGCCGAGGCCGGTGATCTCGGCGGCGAGGGCGGCGAGGCGGTCCGTCTCGTGGTGGCGGATGTGGCCGATCCCGGTCAGGGTGCTGGGAGTGGAGGCCAGCGCGGCGAGGGCGGCGAGGGCGGGGGCGAGCTCGCCTCCCTCCGACAGGTCGAGGTCCACGCCCAGGATCTCGTCGCCGCCGGTGACCACGAGGTCCTCGCCGTCGCGCTCGACGCGGGCGCCGAACAGCGGCAGGATCCGCTCGAGGTGCGCCCCGACCTGCGTGGTGACGGCCGGCCAGTGGCGAAGCCGGACGCGGCCGCCCGTGACGAGGGCCGCAGCGAGGAACGGCGCGGCGTTCGAGAGGTCGGGCTCGATCAGCACGTCGGCGCCGGCGATGGGCTGCGGCGCGACGGTCCACTCGCCGTCGGCGGGCGTGCCGACCTCGACGCCCCGTGCCGCCAGTGCGGCGACGGTCATGTCGATGTGGGGCCGGGAGGGGACGGCGCTGCCCTCGTGGCGCAGGTGCAGTCCCTCCTCGAAGCGGGCGCCGGCCAGCAGGAGCGCCGAGACGAACTGGCTCGACCGCGAGGCGTCGACGACGACGTCGCCGCCCCGGACGGCCCCGGAGCCGTGGACGGTGAAGGGGAGCGCGCCGCGGCCGTCGTCGGCGACGTCGACGCCGAGCGCGCGGAGGGAGGCGATCGTCGCCCCCATCGGCCGCTTCGCCGCGTACGCGTCGCCGTCGAAGGTGGTGGGGCCGAGCGCGAGGCCGGCCAGCGGCGGGACGAAGCGCATCACGGTGCCCGCGAGCCCGCAGTCGATCGTCGTCGAGCCGAGCAGCTCCTCCGCGGGCTCCACGACCAGGTCGGCGCCGAAGCCGCCGGTCGAGCCGGACTCCCGGATCGTGGTGCCGAGCGAGCGCAGCGCCTCGATCATCAGGGCGCTGTCGCGGGAGTGCAGCGGCGCCCGCAGCGTGGAGGGTCCGTCCGCCAGAGCGGCGAGCACCAGCTCCCGGTTGGTCAGCGACTTGGAGCCGGGCAGGCCGACCTCGGCGTCGAGAGCGCCGGCCGCGAGGGGTGCGGGCCAGGCGTCGTCGCCGGGGAGCGCACGGGCGTCGCCGTACGGATCGAACTCGGGGGCGGAATAACGCGAGAAGACCATCGGTTGTCAGGATAGTCGGCGCGCAGGGCGTCGTCAGGAGCGTGACGGAGGCGGAGCATGACGGCAGCACCCCCGGTCCTCCGGAGCAGCAGGCCCGTCGCCCGGAGGCGCCCTCGCGCCGCAACCCCGGTCGTCCGCCGCGCCGCCGCTCTAGAATCGCTCGTGATGACTCGCGACGACGAACCCCGCACCACCCCCGCCGACGAGGCTCCCGAGCCCGCCGACGCGGAGCAGACGATCGTGGAGACCGTCGAGGAGTCGCTGGACGACGCCCCGGTCGAGGCTCCCGTCGATCTCCGCTCCCTCTTCGAGCAGCAGGCGCTGCCCTTCATCGACCAGCTCTACGCGGCCGGTCTGCGGATGACGAAGAACCCCTCCGACGCGCAGGACCTCGTGCAGGAGACGTTCGCGAAGGCGTTCGGCGCGTTCCGCCAGTTCGAGCAGGGCACCAACCTGAAGGCCTGGCTCTACCGCATCCTCACGAACACGTTCATCAACTCGTACCGCAAGAAGCAGCGCGAGCCCTACCAGAGCGCGATCGACGAGCTCGAGGACTGGCAGCTGGGCGGGGCCGAGTCGACCACGGCCACTTCCAGCCGCTCGGCCGAGGCGGAGGCGATCGACCACCTCCCCGACACCGCGGTGAAGGAGGCGCTCCAGGCGATCCCGGAGGACTTCCGGCTCGCCGTCTACTTCGCCGATGTCGAAGGCTTCTCCTACCAGGAGATCGCGGACATCATGAAGACCCCCGTCGGGACCGTCATGAGCCGGCTGCACCGCGGCCGGCGCATGCTGCGCGAACGACTCACCGACTACGCACGCGAGCGCGGATTCCGCGCCGCATTCACCTCCGGGAGCACGAAATGACCGACAGCGGCTGCACGAAGGCGAAGGCCGAGCTCGAGGAGTACCTCCACAACGAGCTGTGCAAGGAGGACGCCGCCGACATCCGCGAGCACATGGCGGGATGCGTCGACTGCGCCGATGAGGCGAAGGTCGGCGTGGTGCTGACGGTCGCCGTGCAGCGGGCGTGCAAGGAGACGGCGCCGGAGGACCTCCGCGCCCAGGTGCTCGGCATGCTCCGCGACGAGCACGCCGCGCACTCCCAGGCGCCCGCCCGCCTCTAGGCGCCGCACGACCCGGGGAGCCCCGGCCGTTCGAGACCTCCCGCGCACCGCGGGCCCTCGAGGGGCCGGGGCTCCGTCGTGTCCGGCGGCCTCCGGGCGCCGCGGCACCCGCACGTCGCGCGCGCTCCTGCCGGTCTCTGCGGGCCTGCGGTCAGGCACGGTCCGCCCGCAACGCGACGGGCCCGCCGGAACACGAGGTTCCGACGGGCCCGACCGCGTCGTGCGGACCGCGGATCAGCGGGTGAGCGCCCGCGACAGCAGGTCGGCCTGCTCGGAGGCGTGCCGCTTGGCCGAGCCGGCCGCGGGGGAGGCCGCGGAGGGCCGCGAGACCACGCGCATGGACCGGCCCAGCTTCGGAGCGACCTCGAGGGCCATGAACGGCCAGGCGCCCTGGTTCTCGGGCTCGTCCTGCACCCAGACGAGCTCCGCGTCCGGGTATCGCTCGGCGATGCCGCGCAGCTCCTCGATCGGCGCCGGGTAGTACTGCTCGACCCGGACCAGCGCGATGCCGTCGTCGGGCTTCTTCTCGAGCTCCGCCTTGAGGTCGTAGTGGACCTTGCCGGCGTGGAGCAGGACGCGCTTCACGGCGGAGGCGTCCTCGATCCGCGCGTCGTCGATCACCGGCTGGAAGCGGCCCGAGGTGAAGTCCTCGACCGGGCTCGAGGCTCCGCGCAGGCGCAGCATCGCCTTCGGGGTGAAGACGATCAGCGGTCGGCGGGGCCGGGAGTAGGCCTGGCGGCGCAGCAGGTGGAAGTAGGACGCCGGCGTCGACGGGCGCGCGACGGTCATGTTCCGCTCCGCGCACATCTGCAGGTAGCGCTCGATCCGCGCCGACGAGTGGTCGGGGCCCTGGCCCTCGTAGCCGTGCGGGAGCAGGAGCACGAGCGACGAGCGCTGCCCCCACTTCTGCTCGGCCGAGGAGATGAACTCGTCGATCACGATCTGGGCGCCGTTCGCGAAGTCGCCGAACTGCGCCTCCCACAGCACGAGCGAGTCGGGCCGCTCCACCGAGTAGCCGTACTCGAACGCCATCGCCGCGTACTCCGAGAGCAGCGAGTCGTAGATCCAGAGCCGGGCCTGCTGCTCGGACAGGTTCATGAGCGGCAGCCACTCCTGGCCGTTCTCGCGGTCGTGGAGGACCGCGTGGCGCTGGACGAAGGTCCCGCGGCGCGTGTCCTGGCCGACGAGGCGCACAGGGGTGTCCTCGAGCAGCAGGGAGCCGAGCGCGAGCAGCTCGCCGAAGGCCCAGTCGATGGAGCCGGAGCGGCTCATCTCCCGGCGCTTCGCCAGCAGCTGCTGGAGCTTGGGGTGCACGGTGAAGCCCTCGGGCGGCGTCGTGAACGCGTCGCCGATTCGCGTGACGACCTCGGTCTTCACGCCGGTGACCTCGGGCTCGCCCGGGTAGTCCTCGCCCTGCTGCGCGTCGGGCAGCTCGAGGTCGGCCACGGAGTCGCCGTCGGCGGTGATCACGGGGATCGCGCCGGTCTGCGCGGCGTGGGTCTCGGCGAAGGCGCGCTCCAGACGGTCCTGGAAGTCCTGGTGGGCGCGGTCGTACTCCTCCTCGGTGATGTCGCCGCGGCCGACGAGCGCCTCGGTGTACAGCTTGCGGACCGAGCGCTTGGCCTCGATCAGGCTGTACATCAGCGGCTGGGTCATCGAGGGGTCGTCGCCCTCGTTGTGCCCGCGCCGGCGATAGCAGATCAGGTCGATGACCACGTCGCGGTGGAACCGCTGGCGGTACTCGAACGCGAGCTGCCCGACGTGGACGACAGCCTCGGGGTCGTCGCCGTTCACGTGGAAGATCGGCGCCTGGATCGTCTTCGCGCCGTCGGTCGAGTAGATCGAGGTGCGGGCCTCGTGAGGGGGAGTCGTGAACCCGACCTGGTTGTTGATGTTGATGTGGATCGTGCCGCCGGTGCGGTACGCCCGCAGCTGCGACATCTGCAGGGTCTCGACCACCACGCCCTGGCCCGCCATCGCGGCGTCGCCGTGCACGAGGATCGGCAGCGTGGTGAAGGTGCCGATGGGCTTGCGGTCCTGCTTGGCGCGGACGATGCCCTCGAGCACGCCGTTCACGGCCTCGAGGTGCGAGGGGTTCGCCGCCAGGTAGACCGGGATCTCCTCGCCCGCAGCACCGCGGAAGGTGCCCTCGGTGCCGAGGTGGTACTTCACGTCTCCGGAGCCCTGGACCGTGCGCGGGTCCTGGGTGCCCTCGAACTCGCGGAAGATCTGGCCGTAGGTCTTGCCGGCGATGTTGGTCAGCACGTTCAGGCGGCCGCGGTGGGCCATGCCGATCGCCACCTCGTCGAGGTGCTCGTCGGCCGCGCCCTGCAGGACGGCGTCGAGCAGCGCGATGAGCGACTCGCCGCCCTCGAGCGAGAAGCGCTTCTGGCCCACGTACTTGGTCTGCAGGAAGGTCTCGAAGGCCTCGGCCTCGTTGAGCTTGCCCAGGATGCGCAGCTGCTCGTCGTGGCCCGGCTTCTCGTAGCCGCGCTCGAGCTTCTGCTGCATCCAGGCGCGCTGCTCCGGGTCCTGGATGTGCATGTACTCGACGCCGACGGTGCGGCAGTACGAGTCGCGGAGGATCCCGAGGATGTCGCGCAGCTTGAGCTGGCGCTTGCCGCCGAAGCCGTCCGTGACGAACTCGCGGTCGAGGTCCCAGAAGGTGAGGCCGTGGCTCTCGATGGCGAGGTCGGGGTGCGAGCGCTGCACGTACTCCAGCGGGTCGACGTCGGCCATCAGGTGCCCGCGGACGCGGAACGAGTTGATGAGCTCCTGCACGCGGGCGGTCTTGGAGACGCGCTCGGCGAGGTCGACGGCGATGTCCGTGGACCAGTGGATCGGGTCGTAGGGGATGCGCAGCGCGGCGAAGATGTCCTCGTAGAACCCGCGGCCGCCGAGCAGGAGCTCGTGCACGATCTTGAGGAACTCGCCCGAGCCGGCACCCTGGATGACGCGGTGGTCGTAGGTCGAGGTCAGGGTGATGGTCTTGCCGATGCCCAGCTCGACCAGCGTCTTCTCGGACGCGCCCTGGAACTCCGCCGGGTACTCGAGGGCGCCGGCTCCGATGATGCAGCCCTGGCCCTTCATCAGGCGGGGGACGGAGTGGACCGTGCCGATGCCGCCGGGGTTCGTCAGCGAGAGCGTGGTGCCCGCGAAGTCGCCGGCGACGAGCTTGTTGCCGCGCGCGCGCTTGACCAGGTCCTCGTAGGCCGAGAGGTAGGCCGTGAAGCTCAGCGTGTCGGCGCGCTTGATGCTCGGCACGAGCAGGGCGCGCGTGCCGTCGGGCTTCGGCATGTCGATCGCGATGCCGAGGTTGACGTGCGCCGGGGCGACGACCGCGGGCTTGCCGTCGACCTCGTCGTAGAACACGTTCTGGCTCGGGAAGTCCTTGAGCGCGCGGATGAGCGCCCAGCCGATCAGGTGCGTGAACGAGACCTTGCCGCCGCGGGTGCGGCGCAGGTGGTTGTTGATGACGATGCGGTTGTCGATCATCAGCTTCGCCGGGATCGTGCGGACGCTCGTCGCGGTGGGGATGCTGAGGCTGGCGTCCATGTTGGTCGCGAGGCTCTTCGCCATGCCGCGGAGCGGGGTGACGACGTCCTCGTCCGGCGTCGAGTCCTCGGCGGAGGGCTTGCTCACCGGAGCGTCGGCCGGGATCGGCTGCGCCTTCGGCTGCTTCGACGTGGTGCGGGAGGCGGGGGTCGACTCGGAGGAGGAGGCCGCGGCGGGATGGGTCACGGCGCCTCCGCCGCTCGACGAGACGCGCTCGGCGGCAGCGGCGGGCTTCGAGGCGGCGGGCGCGGGGGCCGCGGCGGGAGCCGGAGCCGGAGCGTCCTTGCCGGAGTTCGCGAGCTGGGCGCCGTAGCGCTCCAGGATGGGCCACCAGGACTCGTCCACCGAGGCGCGGTCGGCGCTGTACTGCTCGTACAGCTCCTCCACGAGCCACTCGTTGGCTCCGAAGTCCTCCGCGCCCTGCTCTGTTCCTGCTCCGGTCAACTGGCTCGACACAGCCGATCGCCCACTCTCTCCGTTGATTCGTCCTCGATCATCCGGACGGGCCCGTCGCATCCCTCGGCGCCTGCCACCGCGGCGGAGGAGGTCGTCCTCGCACCAGCGGGAACCGGTGCCGTCGCCTGGTCCCGTCCCGGTCGCCAAGCCTAGCCCCGTTCCCTGCACGGCCGACCCGGGGCCGCGCCGGAGTAGCGTTTCCCCCATGCGTTTCTCCGGCGGAACACCCTCAGGCGACCTCACCTACTCGGACGTCTTCCTCGTCCCCGGCCGCTCGTCGGTGACGAGCCGCCTCGACGTCTCGCTCGCACCGGGCGACGGCACCGGGGCGACGATCCCCGTCGTCTCCTCCAACATGAACTCGGTCACCGGTCAGCGCCTCGCAGCGACGCTCGCGCGCCGGGGCGGGCTCGGCGTCCTCCCGCAGGACATGCCCCTGCAGGCGCTGGACGCCGCGATCCGCTGGGTGAAGCGCCAGCCGGTCGCCTTCTCCGGCGCCCTCACCGCCTCGCCGGCGACGACCGTGGAGGAGGCGCTGCGCATCCTGCCGGCCGTCGCCGGCCACGGCTTCGTGGTGCAGGAGGAGGGCGGCGCGATCCTCGGCTGCGTCCCGGCCGCGCGCCTGGCGACCGCGCTGCCGGACGCGCGTCTGGGCGACCTGGTGCACTCCGCCACCCCCTCGATCGACGCCGACGACGTGCCCACCGCGCGGGCCGCCTTCGACCTCATGGTGGCCGCCGACCTCGACTTCGCCCCGGTGCTGCACCACGGCGCCCTGGTCGGCACGCTGTCGCGCACCGGCGCCCTCCGCTCCACCGTCTACGACCCGGCGCTCGACGCGGACGGGCGTCTGCGCGTCGCGGCGGCGATCGGCATCAACGGCGACGTCGAGGCGAAGGCGCGCGCGCTCGTCTCCGCGGGCGTCGACGTCCTCGTCCTCGACACCGCGCACGGCCACCAGGAGGGGATGCTCCGGGCGCTCCGGACGGTCTCCGCGCTCGATCTCGGAGTGCCGATCGCGGCGGGCAACGTCGTCACGGCCGACGCGGTGCACGACCTCGTCGACGCGGGAGCGGACATCCTCAAGGTCGGCGTCGGCCCCGGCGCGATGTGCACCACCCGGATGATGACCGCGGTCGGCCGCCCGCAGTTCTCGGCCGTCCTCGAGACGGCCGAGCGCGCGCACGAGCTGGGCGCCCACGTCTGGGCGGACGGCGGTGTGCGCTACCCGCGCGACGTCGCCCTCGCGCTGGCCGCGGGCGCCGCCTCCGTGATGATCGGCTCCTGGTTCGCCGGCACGATCGAGGCTCCGGGGGAGCTGCGCAGCGACGCGGCCGGCCGGGTCTACAAGGAGAGCTGGGGCATGGCCTCGGCCAAGGCGGTGCAGGAGCGCTTCGACCGCCTCGACGCCTACGAGCTCGCCCGCAAGCGCCTCTTCGCCGAGGGCATCTCCTCCTCCACCATCTACCTCGACCCGCTGCGGCCCTCGGTCGAGGACCTGCTCGACATGATCACCTCGGGGGTCCGCTCGTCCTTCACCTACGCCGGCGCCCGGAGCGTGGCCGACTTCCACGAGCGGGCGCACGTGGGCCTGCAGTCGGCCGCGGGCTACGAGGAGGGCAAGGCGCTGCCGGTCAGCTGGTGAGCGGGCGCCGCGTGCTAGAACCGAGCCCATGACCATCGTCGACAACGCCGTGTACGTCGACGGCCGCCGCATCCGGAACCCCGACTCGCTCGAGGACACCTTCGAGCTGATGCGCGACGAGCACGGCATGGCCTGGATCGGCCTCTACCGCCCGACGCGCGAGGAGGTCGAGGCGGTCGCCGAGGAGTTCGGGCTGCACCCGCTCGCCGTCGAGGACGCGCTGACCGGGCACCAGCGGGCCAAGCTCGAGCGCTACGACGACGGGCTCTTCGTCGTGCTGCGGCCGGCGCGCTACGCGGACGCCGCCGAGACGGTCGTCTTCGGCGAGCTGCACGTCTTCGTCGGCCCCGACTTCGTGGTCACCATCCGGCACGCCGACTCCCCGGACCTCGCCCGCGTGCGCCGCCGCCTGGAGGAGGATCCGGCCCTCCTCGCCCGCGGGCCCGAAGCGGTGCTCTACGCGATCCTCGACCAGGTCGTCGACGAGTACGCGCCGGTGGTGTTCGGCGTCCAGGGCGACGTGGACGAGATCGAGGACCAGCTCTTCGGCGACGACTCCGACGACGGGCTCTCCGAGCGCATCTACCGGCTCTCGCGCGAGGTCATCCACTTCCAGCGCTCGGTGCAGCCGCTGACCGCCCTGCTGCACGAGCTGCTGCAGGAGTCGACGCCCGTGGAGGGGGAGCCCTCGCCCTCGCCGGAGCGGATCGAGCTGCGCCGCTCCCTCCGCGACGTGCTCGACCACACCATCCGCGTGACGGAGGCGGTCGACTCCCTGCGCGCGATCCTCGACAAGGCGCTCACGGTGCACTCGACGCTCGTCTCGCGCCGGCAGACCGAGACCGGGCTCGCCCAGAACGACGTGGTCCGCAAGATCTCCTCGTGGGCGGCGATCCTCTTCGCCCCGACGCTCGTGGCCGGCATCTACGGGATGAACTTCGACGACATGCCGGAGCTGCACTGGCGGCTCGGCTACCCCTGGGCGCTGGGCCTGATGGTGCTGTTCGGCTTCGCGCTCTACGCGGTGTTCAAGCGGAAGAAGTGGCTCTGAGCCGCCGCGTCGGAGCACGCCCGGCGGCGCTCCGCGGCGGGTAGACTCGGCGCCACAATGGACGACCCTCCCTCTGCGCATCCGGCCTGTTCCGCTCGCCGCCGTGCTCCTCGGACTCCCGCTCGACGCTCCGGTGCCGCCGCTCCGCCGGCCCGCACTGTCCGGCCCTCCTCGCACCTCCCTCTCGTGACCGGGGGCGACCACCGTGGGAACTGAGTGGCTCCTCCTCGGCGTCGGCCTGCTGCTGACCCTGGGCACCGGCGTCTTCGTCGCCAGCGAGTTCGCGCTGGTGAACCTCGACCGGGCCGACCTCGAGGCCCGTCGCGACCGCGGCGAGACGCGCCTGGGCATGACCATCGCGGCCCTGCGCGTCACCTCCACGCACCTCTCGAGCGCGCAGCTGGGCATCACTCTCACGACGCTGCTCACCGGCTACACGATGGAGCCCGCCCTCTCGACGCTGCTCCAGGAGCCGTTCAGCGGACTCGGCATCCCGGAGGAGGCGCTCGCGCCGGTCATGACGGTGGTCGCCATCGTCATCGCGACCCTGCTGTCGATGATCCTCGGCGAGCTGGTCCCCAAGAACTTCGCCCTCGCCCTGCCGCGGGCGACCGCGAAGCTCGTCGTGCCGCTGCAGACCGCGTTCACGACGGTGTTCCGCCCGGCCGTCGCCCTGCTGAACGGCAGTGCGAACGCCCTGCTGCGCCTGGTCGGCATCGAGCCGAAGGAGGAGCTCTCGGGCGCCCGCAGCGCCGAGGAGCTCTCGAGCCTCGTGCGCCACTCCGCCAGTGCCGGACTGCTCGAGGAGGACACGGCCGACCTGCTCGGGCGCACCCTCCGCTTCTCCGCCCTCACCGCGGGCGACGTGATGACGCCGCGCCTGCGCCTGTCGACGGTCGAGCGCGCGAGCACCGCGCAGGACGTGCTCGACCTCGCCCGCACCACCGGGTTCTCGCGCTTCCCGATCACGGACGACGACATCGACGACATCGTCGGAGTCGTGCACGTCAAGCAGGCCGTCGCCGTGCCCCGCGGCAAGAGGTCCGACGTGCCGGTCACGGCGCTGCGCTCCGAGCCGCTCCGCGTCCCCGAGACCATGAAGCTCGACGTGCTGCTCACGGAGCTGCGCGGACGCGGCTTCCAGCTCGCGGTCGTCGTCGACGAGTACGGCGGGACGGCGGGCGTCGCCACGCTCGAGGACCTGGTCGAGGAGCTGGTCGGCGAGGTCGCCGACGAGCACGACCGCTCCCGGGCCGACGTCGTCAAGCTCCCCGGCTCCACCACCTTCCCCGGCATGCTCCGCCCCGACGAGGTCCTCGACCGCGCCGGCGTGCACATCCCCGAGGAGGGGCCCTACGAGACGGTCGCCGGATTCGTGATGAGCGAGCTCGGCCGCCTCCCCGCCGTCGGCGACCGGGTCGACGTCGAGGGCGGCTCGCTGCGCGTCGAGCGCCTGGACGGCCGCCGCATCGACCGCCTCCGCTTCACGCCCGACCCCGACGCGGATCCCGACGGGATCCCCGATCCGCTCGCCGACGTCGCCCGCGGACACCGCGGACGGAAGGAGTCCGACGATGAGTGACTGGGCCGGAATCGCCTGGCTCGTGGTGCTCCTCGCCGCGAACGCCTTCTTCGTCGGAGCGGAGTTCGCGGTCATCTCCGCGCGCCGCTCCCAGATCGAGCCCCTCGCGGAGAGCGGACGCCGCAGCGCGATCACCGCGCTCGCCGCGATGGAGCACGCCACACTGATGCTCGCGACCACGCAGCTGGGCATCACCGTCTGCTCGCTGCTGATCCTCAACGTGAGCGAGCCGGCGATCCACCACCTGCTCGAGGTGCCGCTGCACGCCGTCGGCATCCCCGACGAGCTCTCCGGCACCGTCGCCTTCGTCATCACGCTGCTGATCGTGTCGTTCCTGCACGTGGTGCTCGGCGAGATGGTCCCCAAGAACATCTCGTTCTCGATGCCCGACCGCGCCGTGCTCCTCCTGGCGCCGCCGCTCGTCGCCATCGCCCGGGTCCTCCGCCCGATCATCGTCGCCCTCAACGCGGTCTCGAACGGAGTGCTCCGCCTCTTCAAGGTGGAGCCCAAGGACGAGGCGAACAGCACCTTCACGCTCGAGGAGGTGCAGACGATCGTCGACCAGTCCACCCGCGAGGGCACGCTCCGCGACTCGACCGGGACCCTCCTCGCCGCGTTCGAGTTCACCGAGAAGAAGGTCCACGACGTCGCCCTGCCCCTCGACGGGATCGTCAGCCTCCCCAGCGGAGCGACCCCCGCCGACGTCGAGCGCGCCGTCGCCAAGCACGGCTTCTCGCGCTACGTGATCCTCGGCGAGGACGGCACCCCCGAGGGCTACATCCACCTCAAGGACGTCCTCGACCTCGACGGCGACACGGAGGGCGCCAAGTTCCGCCTCCCCGTCCCCGCCAAGCGCATCCGCCAGCTCGCCTCGATCTTCGAGGCCACCGACCTCGAGGACGCCCTCGCGATCATGCGGCGCACCGGCGCCCACCTCGCCCGGGCGTTCGACGAGCAGGGCCGCGCCACCGGAGTGCTGTTCCTCGAGGACATCATCGAGGAGCTCGTCGGCGAAGTCGACGATGCCACCCGCCGCTAGGCGCGGGCCGCGGAGGGGCCGTCTGCGGCGTTGTCGTCGGGCGCGATACCGCCGGTATCGCTTCCTCCTCCGCCTTGCATCCGACCCCTCCGCGGCCCGCGCCCGCGGGTGCTGGAGGATCGTTCGCGGCGTTGTCGTCGGGCGCGATACCGCCGGTATCGCTTCCTCGTCCGCCTTGCATCCGACCTCTCAAGCACCCGCGCCCCCTCTGGAGCAAGGGGAGAGGGGTGCGGCTGCGCCGGCACGGTCTGTTGGGACGCGCGGCTGCGCCGGCACGGTGCGGGGAGGGGTGCGGCTGCGCCGGCACCGGGCGGGAACCGGGCGGCCCGGTCGCAGGGCGACGTAGGGTGGCGGGATGGGTGAGCGGGTCGGGACGGCGGAGGCGGCGCGGAGCATCAGGGTGCCGCGGGAGGACGACGACAAGTACACGCGCGGGGTGCTGGGGATCGCGACCGGGTCGGAGCGGTACCCGGGAGCGGCGGTGCTCGGCGTCGAGGCGGCGGTGCGGACGGGAGTCGGCATGGTCCGCTATCTCGGACCGGAGCGGCCCGCGGGACTGGTGCTCGCCCGGCGGCCGGAGGTCGTGACCGCGGTGGGGCGCGTGCAGGCCTGGCTCGTCGGCTCCGGCACCAGCGCCGAGGACCGCAGCGACGAGGAGCGGCGCACCCTGATCGAGCAGCTGCACTCGGGAGTCCCGGTGGTGCTCGACGCGGGCGCGCTCGACCTGATCGACGAGGCCGCAGGCCCGGTCGTCATCACGCCGCACTACCGCGAGCTCGCCGGAGTGCTCGGCCGAGCGGGTCTGGACGCGGACGCCGCGACGATCGCCGAGGCCCCGGGGGAGTGGGCGCGCCGGGCGGCGGACCGCCTCGGAGTCTGCGTGCTCCTCAAGGGCGGCACCACCCACGTCGTCGCGGGCGGCGTCGAGCTCGAGGTCTCCGGATCCACGCCCTGGCTGGCGACCGCGGGCAGCGGCGACGTCCTCGGCGGCGTGCTCGGCGCACTCCTCGCCGGTCGGGTCGCGGACGCCGAGGCGGCCGGGGCGACTCTGACCGCGGAGGACCTCGCCCCCGTGGCCGCCGCGGCCGCCGTCCTGCACGCGGAGGCCGGACGGAGCGCCTCCGCCGGCGGCCCGATCGCCGCGCTCGACATCGCGGAGCACCTGCCCGGAGTGGTCGCCGCACTCCTGCGCTGACACGCCCGTCGGACGAGCGCTGAACCGAACCGGGACCGCCGCCGTTGTCCTGGAGGAAGCGACGCCCGCGGCCCGGCTCACCGGCTCCGCACCGCCGCCTCATCGGGTGCTCGAAGCGAGCACCTCTACCGTCGGATCCGCCGCGTCCGCCTTGACCAGGAGAACAGACATGACCGCGAAGACCACGACTCCCGCCCGCTACGCCCTGACCCTCCTCGCCGGCGCCGGCACCCTCGCCGCGCTCGCCGCCTGCTCCAGCACCACCACGACCGGGAGCGACGCCGCCGACGCGGCGACCACCACCGCTCCGAGCACCGCCACCAGCTCCGCCCCCGAGGCCACCGGCGCCGCGTCCTCCGCCGCGAGCGGCAGCAGCTACGCCGACGGCACCTACGAGACCGAGGGCGCCTACACCTCGCCCGGAGGGAACGAGAAGGTGGGCGTCTCGCTGAGCATCGCCGACGGCGTCGTCACCGACGTGACCGTGACCCCGGAGTCGGAGAACCCCACCGGCCAGCAGTACCAGTCGCGCTTCGCGGGCGGCATCGCGGGCGAGGTCGTCGGCAAGCAGCTCGACGAGCTGAAGGTCTCCAAGGTGTCGGGGTCCTCCCTCACCTCCGGCGGCTTCAACGACGCCGTCGAGACCATCAAGGCCGATGCCACGGCCTGACGCCCCGACGGTCCTCGGCCACGCGTGGCGGTTCGACGCGATCGGCACCGGCTGGCAGATCGACACCGCCGAGCCGCTCGAGCCCTTCCACCGCTCGCGGGTCGAGGCGCGCATCGCGGAGTACGACCGCACCTGGTCGCGGTTCCGTGACGACTCCGCCGTCTCGCAGCTGCGGGTCGGAGGCGAGCACGTCTTCCCCGACGAGGCGGCCGACCTCTTCGCACTGTACGACGTGCTCGACGAGCTGACCGGCGGGGCGGTCACCCCCTTCGTCGGCGGCTCTCTCGAGCAGCTCGGCTACGACTCCGCGTACACCCTCGTCCCGCGCGGACCCGCCGTCCCCGCTCCCTCCTGGGCCGCCGCCCGACGCGGGGCGGCGGGACTGCGGGTCGAGCCCGGGACCGTCGTCGACGTCGGCGCCGCGGGCAAGGGCCAGCTCGTCGACCTCGTCCTCGAGGAGCTCGACGGAGCCGGGCCCGCCGTCGTCGACGCGAGCGGCGACCTCCGGGGCATCGGAGCCGGACCCGTCCGGGTCGGCCTCGAGCACCCGTGGGACCCGAGCAGCGCACTGGGAGTGGCGGTGCCCGGCGACCGCGCGCTCTGCGGCTCGGCGAGCAACCGCCGCGCCTGGGGCAGCGGCCTCCACCACGTCCTCGACGGGCGGACCGGAGCTCCTGTCGAGAGCATCGTCGCCGCCTGGGCGGTGGCCGACACGGCCCTCGTCGCCGACGGGCTCGCGACCGCGCTGTTCGTCTGTCCGCCCGAGGCCCTCGCCGAGCGCTTCGACTTCGAGTTCGTCCGCGTCCGCAGCGACGGCACCCTCCACTACTCGCCTTCCTTCCCCGGAGAGGTCTTCCGATGATCGGCACCTTCGACCGCGCCCTCGGCCGCGTCACCACCTACCGGCTGGTCTGGATGACGCTCGCCGCGCTCCTGCTCGTCGCCGTCGGCTACGCCGCAGCCGGCCTGATCTTCTCGACGCCGCTCGAGATCCTCGGCACGACGCTCGTCGCCGTCGCCTCGACGGCCCTGGTCAGCGCGGTCCTCGCGCGGCTGTTCCGCAGCCGCGCGCACCTGGAGTCCTCGCTCGTCACCGGTCTGCTGATCGCCTGCCTGCTCTTCCCGACGGCCGACCCCCGCGGGCTCGCCGTGATCGCGCTCGTCGGCGCGATCGCCGCCGCGTCCAAGTACGTCCTGGCCTGGCGGGGCCGCCACCTCTTCAACCCGGCCGCGGTCGCCGTGCTGATCATCGGCTTCACCGGGCTCAACGCCGGAGCCTGGTGGATCGCCAGTGGCGCGATCTGGCCGTTCGTCGTCGTGGGTTCCCTCCTGATCGTCGCGCGGGTCCGCCGCTGGGCCGTCTTCGCCGTCTTCGTCGTCGTCGCCGGCGGGGTGTCCGTGCAGCAGGCGGTGCAGAACGGCCAGGACCTCGGCGCCGCGGCGGCCCTGGTCCTCACGGCCTACCCCTTCGTCTTCGCCGGCGCCTTCATGCTGACGGAGCCGCTCACGCTCGCGCCGCGCCGCTCGCAGCAGCTGATCATCGCGGTCGTCGCAGCGCTCGTGGCGAGCGTCCCCTTCCACATCGGCGTCGTCTCCGCCACTCCGGAGCTGGGCCTCGTGGTCGGCAACGCCCTCGCGTTCGCCTTCGCATTCCGCCAGCGTCGGCGGCACACGCTCGAGCTCGCCTCGACCCGCGTGCTGGCGCCGGGCATCGCGGAGTACCGCTTCCGCTCCCGCTCGCCGCTGACCTTCGAGCCGGGCCAGTGGCTCGAGCTCGACCTGCCGCACCGCGCCGACAGCCGGGGCAGCCGGCGCACCTTCTCGGTCTCCTCCGCTCCGTCCGACGGCGAGATCGCGATCGCCCTGCGGATGCCGGAGAAGGCGAGCAGCTTCAAGCGCGCCCTCGCCGCTCTGGAGCCCGGCGACTCGCTCCGGGCGACGAGCGTCGGCGGTGACTTCGTCCTGCCTGCCGATCCCGCCGTGCCACTGCTGCTGGTGGCGGGCGGCATCGGGATCACCCCGTTCGCCAGTCAGCTCCGCTCGCTCGCGGACGGTCCGCGGCGCGACGTCGTCGTCGTGGTCGCCGCGCCGAGCCTCGCCGAGGTCGCGTACCGCGACCTGCTGCAGGAGTCGGGGGCCCGGGTCGTGCTCTGCTCGAAGGAGGCGCCGACCGACCTGCCCGCACGGTGGTCGCACGTCACAGGCCGACTGACCGCCGAGCTGCTCGCGGACGCGGTGCCGGACGCCGGTCGCCGTGTGGGCTACGTCTCCGGGTCGCCGTCGTTCGTCGACTCGGTCCGCGGCGCCCTGCGCGGTGCCGGGGCGAAGCGGATCCGCACCGACGCGTTCGCCGGTTACTGAGTTCATCGGGTCGTGATGCCGTCTGCTGACGCCCGGCGGCGACCGACGCCGCCGGGGGACCGATGCCCGGCGGGAGCGGCGCTCTCAGGCGGGCTCAGGTGCTGCCAGGGTCCCGTTCAGCGGCCCCTCTACAATGACGCGGTGCCGTCCTCCCCTCCTCGAGCGTCCTCCCGCCCCCTCGCCCGGCTGCGCGAGAACCGCGACTCCGTCGCCGTGCTCTGGGGCGCCTTCGCGCTGGTGCACGTGGTGCTCTCCCTCCTGGCGCTGTTCGCTCCGGGTCTGCCGATGGGCGACGTCAGCATCGTCTACAAGGAGTGGATGAGGACCGCCGTCGAGGGCGGCGGCATAGCCGGGATCGACACGGGCTGGGTCTACCCGATCCTCGCCTGGGGCCCGATCGCCGCCTCCTGGCTCTTCGGCTCGGCGGGCTACGACCTGATGTGGCTCGTCCTCGTCGCGCTCGCCGATGCCGCCGCCTTCGCCCTGCTGCTGCGCGGCCGGTCGGCACCGCGCCTCGCCGCGGCGCGCTGGTGGCTGCTGTTCCTCGTCCTCCTTGGGCCGATCGCGATCGGCCGCATCGACGCCTTCACTGCGCCGCCGGCCATCGCCGGGATGCTCTGGGCGGCGACCCGTCCGGGCGTCGCGGCGCTGCTGCTGACCGTGGCCACCTGGATCAAGGTGTGGCCGGCCGCGATCCTCGCCGCTGCCGTGCTGGTCCTGCGCGGACGGCTGCGGATGATCCTCGTCCCCGCGGTCGCCTCCGTGATCATCGTGCTCGCGGTCGTCCTCGTCGGCGGCGGGGACCAGGTCTTCAGCTTCGTCACCGACCAGACCGATCGGGGCCTCCAGATCGAGGCCGTCGTGAGCACTCCCTGGATGTGGCTGTCGGTCCTCCCGGGATCGGGGAGCTACGTCTACTACGCCGCCGACATCAACACCTTCGAGATGCACGGGCCCGGCACCGAGTTCGCGGCGACCCTGATGACGCCGCTGCTCGCTCTGGCCATGCTCGGCGTGGCCCTGCTGGGTGCCCGTGCTCTCGCCCGCCGGGCGGACCCCGCCAGGCTGTTCCCGCTGCTCGCGCTGACCTTCGTGGTCGTGTTCATCGACACCAACAAGGTGCTCTCGCCGCAGTACATCGTCTGGCTCGCGCCGCCGGTGATCGCCGGGCTGATCGCGTGCCGCGACGGCGCGTTCGACCGGCCCGCGAAGCTGACGCTCGTCACTGCGGCTCTGACCCAGGTGGTCTACCCGTACCTCTACCTCTTCCTCCTCTGGTCGCACTGGTGGATGGTGCTCGTGCTGACCGTGCGGAACATCCTCCTCGTGGTGCTGCTCGGCTGGCTGCTGCGCGAGCTGTGGAGGATGGGGACGGCGCGGGTCGTCGCACCCGGCGCCACGACTTCCGCGTCGTCGCTGACCGGCGAGACCCGCCTGGCGCCCCAGGGCTCGTAGGCTCGGAGGGCGCGGGGCCGGCACGCGGTGCGCGCAGTCAAGGAGGCTCCCATGCTCGTCGCATTCTCGGTCGCACCGTCCGGGGGCGAGGCGCCCGACGCGTCCGTCCACGACGCCGTCGCCGCCGCCGTCCGCATCGTCCGCGAGAGCGGCCTGCCGTCGCGGACGACCTCGATGTTCACCGAGATCGAGGGGGAGTGGGACGAGGTCTTCGACGTCGTCAAGCGCGCAACGGAGGCCGTCGGAGCGTTCGGGACGCGCGTGTCGCTCGTCCTGAAGGCGGACATCCGCCCCGGCTACTCGGGCGAGATCGACGGCAAGATCGCCCGGCTGAACGACGCGCTGGGGGAGTAGCGGGTCCGCGCCGAGACCTCTCGTGTCCGGGCTTTCTCGAATCGATTCGACATCCGCCCGATCCTGAGTAGCCTTGACCGGTGACGCTCTCGCCCGCTCGGACCCGCCTCGCCCTGCTCGCCCTCGCGATGGGGGGCTTCGGCATCGGCTCGACCGAGTTCGTCGCGATGGGGCTCCTCCCGCAGCTCGCCGCCGACCTCCTCCCCGGGGTCTGGGCCGTGAGCCAGGAGCAGGCCGTCTCGCAGGCGGGGATGCTGATCTCGGCCTACGCGCTCGGTGTCGTGGTCGGCGCCCCCACCATCGCCGCCGCAGCGGCGCGCTGGCCGCGCAAGAGGCTCCTCCTGACCCTCCTCGTCGCCTTCACCGTCGGGACGATCGGCTCGGCGCTGCTCCCGAGCTTCCCGCTCGTCCTCGCCGCGCGCTTCGTCGCCGCGCTCCCGCACGGCGCCTACTTCGGCATCGCCTCCCTGGTCGCCGCCGACCTGATGGGTCCCGGCAAGCGCGGCAAGGGAGTCGCGTTCGTCCTCTCCGGGCTCACGATCGCGAACGTCATCGGCGTGCCCGCGATCACCTGGGTCGGGCAGGTGGCAGGCTGGCGCAGCGCCTACCTCGTGGTCGCGGTGCTCTTCGCGCTGACCGTCGTGGCCGTCCAGCTGCTGGTGCCCGCGCAGCCCGGGAATCCGGCGGCGACCGTCCGCAACGAGCTGCGGGCGTTCGGGCGCCTGCAGGTCTGGATGACCCTCCTCGTCGGCGCCATCGGCTTCGGCGGACTCTTCGCGATGTACAGCTACATCTCGCCGCTCGCGACCGAGGTGACGGGCCTGCCGCTCGGCGCGGTCCCGTGGATCCTGGTCGTCATCGGCCTCGGGATGACCGTCGGCAACCTCGTCGGCGGCTGGGCCGCCGACCGCGACGTGCGGCGGGCGCTGGTGGTGTTCTTCGCCGGCGTCGGCGTCTCGCTGATCGGGCTCGCGCTGTCGGCCTCGTCGGTCGTCGGGCTGGTGGTGTTCGCGTTCCTCTCGGCGGGCTTCTCGGCGGCCGCGTCGCCCGCGATCCAGACCCGGCTGATGGACGTGGCGCGCGACAGCCAGACGATCGCGGCCGCGCTCAACCACTCCGCCCTCAACATCGGCAACTCGGTGGGTGCCGCGCTCGGCGGCCTGACGATCGCCGCCGGACTGGGCTACCTGTCGCCCATCTGGGTCGGCGTGGGCCTGACCGCGGCCGGAATCGTGCTCGCTCTCGGCAGCATCGCGATCGACCGCGCCCGAGGCACGGTCTACCCGGTCCACCGCGAGCCCGCCCAGCCGGGCACCGGCGGCATCCCGGTCGACGCACTGTAAGCAGAGCCCGGCCAGGGCCTCTGGAAGACTCTCGGCATGCGCGCCGTGAGCTACTCGTCCTTCTCCGCCCTCCCCGCGATCGTCGAGGTCCCGGAGCCCGTCTGCCCCGTCGACGGCGTCGTCGTCCGCGTCGCGGCGACCGGGGTGTGCCGGAGCGACTGGCACGCGTGGAAGGGGCACGACGACTCGGTCGTCCTGCCGCAGATCCCCGGGCACGAGTTCGCCGGGACGGTGATCGCGACGGGAGCCCAGGTGTCGCTCTTCGCGGTCGGTGACCGGGTCACAGCGCCGTTCGTGGTCGCCTGCGGCGACTGCGAGCAGTGCCGGGAGGGGGCGACGCAGGTGTGCCTCCGGCAGCAGCAGCCGGGATTCACCCTCGACGGGTCGTTCGCCGAGGCGGTGGCCGTGCCGGGTGCGGACCTGAACCTGGTGCGCCTGCCCGACTCCGTCGGCTTCGTCGAGGCGGCCGGTCTCGGCTGCCGCTTCGGGACCGCGTACCACGCCCTGCACGAGCGCGGCCGGGTCGCCCCGGGGGAGTGGGTCGCGGTGCTGGGCTGCGGCGGAGTCGGCCTCTCCGCGGTGATCGTCGCGCTCGCGGCCGGGGCCCGTGTGGTGGCGTCGGACGTCTCCGCCCCGGCGCGGGAGGCCGCAGCCGCGCTCGGGGCGGTGACCGTCCCCGGAGGCGAGGGTGCCGCCGAGGCGATCCGGGCGGCGACCGGAGGAGGTGCGCATCTGGCGATCGACGCCGTCGGAAGCAGCGTCACGGCGGAGGCGTCGATCGCCGCCCTGCGTCCGCGGGGCCGGCACGTGCAGGTGGGTCTGCTCCTCGGGCCCGACGCGGCACCGGCGATCCCGCTCGGCCGGGTCATCGCCCAGGAGCTGGAGCTGCTGGGCAGCCACGGCATCGCCCGGAGCGGCTACACGGCCCTCCTCGACGACATCGTCGCCGGCCGTCTGCGCCCCGCCGACTCCGTCGGCCGCACCATCGCCTTCGAGGACCTGCCCGACGCCCTCGCCGCGATGGACGCCCCCGCCGCGACGCCCGGCATGACGGTCGCCGTCCTGGCCCCCTGACGCGGGCCCGCAGGAGCACGGGCAGTCCCGGTCCGGTGGGTCTCGATGCCGCGCGTCCCGCGGCCTCTCGACCAGCATCGACCCGTTGCCCGTGCCTGGTGGGTCTCGATACGCCGCGTCCCGCGGCTACTCGACCGGCACGACTCAGGCACGCCCGCCCTGCTCGATCGCAGGAGCAGCTGGCCGCCGCTCGACGAGGTGGAGCCCGCCGACAGTGATCCGCGTGTCAGCGGATCGATGCCGGGCGACGCGCACCGCTCTGCGGAACGCACCACGTCGTGAAGCCGACCGCGCCGCGGCGGGCGGGGACCGCCGCGCCCTCGTGGAGCCCGCCGACAGCGATCCGCGTGTCAGCGGATCGATGCCTGGCGACGCACCTCGCTCCGCGGAACGCACCACGTCGTGAAGCCGACCGCGCCGTGGTGGGCAGGGACCGCCGCGCCCTCGTGGAGCCCGCCGACAGCGATGCGCGTGCCAGCGGATCGATGCCGGGCGACGCACCTCGCTCTGCGGAACCCGCCACGTCGTGAAGCCGACCGCGCCGCGGCGGGCAGGGACCGCCGTGCCCTCGTGGAGCCCGCCGACAGCGATCCGCGTGTCAGCGGATCGATGCCGGGCGACGCGCCCCGCTCTGCGGAACGCACCACGTCGTGAAGCCGACCGCGCCGTGGCGGGCAGGGACCGCCACGGAAGAGGACTCAATCAGTCTCGATGAGGATCCCGTCGTGGATGGCGCGCTTGCGGAGCGCCACCTTCGTGCCGACGTCGATGCCGACGACGCGGTACTTCTCGCGGATCCGCTTGAGGTACGACTTCGCCGTCTCCTCCGAGATGCCCAGCTCGAACGCGACCGACTTCACCGGCTCGCCGCCGCCGTAGAGAGCCATCACGCGGCGCTCCTGCGCGCTGAGCTTCGGCGCTCCGTCGGAGTCGCCGGTGGAGAGCGCCATGTCGAGCTCGTGCGAGATGTAGGAGTGGCCGTCCTTGGCCGCGCGGATCGCCTCGACGATCATGTCCGCGTCCTCGGTCTTCACCAGGTAGCCGAGGGCTCCGGAGGCGAGCGCCTCGCGGACCACGGCGGGCTCGGAGTAGGTGCTCATCAGCACGGTCTTCACCCCGGTGGTCTTGAGGGTCGAGAGCTTCACCGAGATCGGGATGTTGTCCTTGAGGTCGAGGTCGAGGAGCACGACGTCGACGGGGAACTCGGGGTGCGTGAGCAGCTCGGGCCAGGAGGCGACCGCGGCCACCAGCTGGATGTCGGAGGCGGCTCCGCGGATCCACTCCGTGAGGGCTCCGAGGAGCATCTTGTGGTCGTCCACGACCGCGAGAGTGATCTTCGCGTCAGCGGTGGGTGTCATCGGTGTCCTTCGGTCGGCGGTCGTCGGCGGTCTCTCGGCGGCTGCTCACCGGTCGGCGGGATTCTCGACCAGGCAGTCGATCTCGATCCGGAGCTCCCCGTCGCGCGAGATGTCGCGGAAGACGCCGACCTGAGCGATAGCCTCCCACGTCGCAGGATCGACGCCGCGCAAGGGCGCGCCTGAGGAGCGGAGCGTGATCGGCACGAGCAGTCCTCGGGCGGCCGTCCCGGCTCCGGGATCGCGGGGGCTGCCCGACTCGACGTGGAGGACCACGGCGAGCCCGGTCGCGCTGTCGGCCATCAGCCAGATCGCCGAGAGGAGCCCGTCGCGCTGCTGGTGCCCGAGGAGTCCGGCGGTGCCGTCCGGGTCGACGAGCTCGACGAGCGGCGCGAGCAGCTCGGACTCGAGCACGGCATGGTGCAGCCAGGTCTCGCGCCGCCCCTTGATGAGGTGGAGGCGGAGCTGGGTGGCGAGCGAGGTCGCGTGGGCGGCGCGCTGGGCGTCGAGGGGCAGGCGGACCGAGCCGTCGCCCACCTCGGCGAGGAGGCGCTCGGCGGCGAGGTCGAGCCGTGCGAGCTCTTCCGAGGCGAGCATCCCGACCGCGTAGCGCGGGCCGAGCGTGGTGCTCTGCACGAGGGCGCGGTCGATCTCGAGCTGGACCATCCGGCGGAATCCGCGCATCATCACGACCACGACGACGGCCGGCGCGATCGTCACCACGAGGGCGCTGATGCGCACCGAGAGCGCGCCCGCGCCGCCCGACTCCATCGAGAGGAACGCGATCACCTCGGCGATCGCGACGAGGGCGCTCACCGCGAGGATCTCGATCCCGCGCCGGTGGACGATCAGCGCGGCGTGCGCGACGGCGCCCGCGACCGCGGCGGTGGGGACGGTGCGGGCCGCGCCGGAGTCGGTCACGGCCACCAGGTCGAGTACGACGGCGGCTCCGAGGGCGACGAGGAAGCAGAGGTAGACCGGGAGCGGCAGGCGGCGTCCGCCGAGGTGGATCGCGAGGACGGTGGATCCGAAGGCCAGGACGACGAGGACCCAGGCGATCGCCGCGGGTGCGAGGTCGCTGTAGCGGGCGGAGGTCGAGAGGAAGATCAGCAGCTCGTAGGCGAGGATCGCGGCGGCGATGCCGTTGAGGCCGCTGCCGAGGTAGTTGGTACCGAGCCCCTCCTGCTGGCGACGGACCGAGCGGGCGGACCGGGAGGAGCGGCCGTGCGTCGCGGGCACGCGTCCCAGCAGCGGGGCCCGCGACTCCGGTGCGGGGCTCACTTCGGGACCTCCAGCACCACGGTCGTCCCCGATCCGGGGGCGCTGAACAGGCGGGTGCGGCCGCCGACGTCGCCGAGCCGGGCGATCACCGACTCCTTGAAGCCGAGCTTCGTGTCGGGGACGGTCGCGATGTCGAAGCCCGCGCCCGCGTCCGTGACCATCGCGCGGACGGTCGTCTCGTCCTCGGTGATCGTCACGTCGGCCGAGGCGACGCCGGAGTGGCGGCGCACGTTCTCGAGGCACTCCGCCAGGGCGAGCACGAAGGAGTCGAGGGCCGCGCCGGTGAGCGCCACCTGGCCGGAGCCGTGCCAGATCACGTCGAGCCCCATCCGGCCGAAGCGGTTGCGGACGGTCTCGAGGGTGTTGGCCGCGGGGGCGGAGGTGACGCTGGTCAGCTGGTAGGAGCCGGACGCGCTCGGGGTGGGGGTCCCGCCGAGCCGGAGCTGGCGCAGGAGCTGCGCGTCCTGCGCCGCCTGCTGCCGGAGCGCGTCGACCGACACTCCGCGGCCCGAGTGCGCGAGGAGCGTGAGGGTGGCCAGCACCGTGTCGTGCAGGAGCCGCGCGCCCTGCCGGCGCTGCGCCTCCGTCTCGCTGGCGAGGCGCTCCACGCGGTGGGCGTTGCCGATGCTGTCGATCCGCCGCACCACCCGCGGGACCGCTGTGCTGATCCAGAGGGCGAAGCCGCAGAGCGTGCCCCAGGGCAGCAGGCTCTGGACGACCACGGTGGGGATCATGGTGCCGCTCGAGACGAGCACCGACGGGATCAGGCTCGGGAGGAGCACCGGCAGCAGCAGGAGCAGACGGCGCGCGGACGTCGTCACGACCACGGCGATGCTCGCGGTCACGGCGTTCGCGGTGTTGACCAGGACGAACCCGGCGAAGTCGGCGCCCGGAGCGAGCCCCAGCGCGAGGCCCCAGCCCAGCAGCAGGCCGCCGACGGCGACCGCGATCACGCGGCTGCGGCGCCCCGTCCGGGCGAGCTCGACGTGGGCGGCCATCATGCCCAGGAGCAGCGCGACGGCGAACGGCACGGCGGCGGGCTGGAGCGTCCCGGGGATGAGGGCCATGCCGAGCGCCCCCGCTTCCGTGAGCAGGCCGATCCCGCAGGCGGAGTGGCGCAGCAGCCGGTCGCGCTCGCGGGCGCTGCGGATCATCGGCACGCTCTGGCCCCCTCCGGTCGTGGCGCGGGGCTGGCCCCCGTCTCACGATAGCCACTGGCCGAGCCGGCCGGAGCGGTTCGGGGCGTCGAACCGCGCCGGAGTCGGGCGGGTCAGGCCGTCACGGGATGCGCCAGCAGCCGGGCGAGGTGCGCGCCGACCGCGTCGTCCTCGATGAGGAACCCGTCGTGGCCGAACGTCGAGGTGATCACCGCGACCTCTCCGCCGTCGAGAGCGCCGGGAGCGTGCGCCGCGATGATCCGCTGGCCCTCGACCGGGAAGAGCCGGTCGCTGTCGATGCCGAGGACGAGGGTCGGGCTGGTGATCCGGGAGAGGGCGGCCGCCTCGCCGCCCCGGCCGCGGCCGACGTCGTGCGAGTTCATCGCCTCGACCAGCGTGATGTAGCTGTTCGCGTCGAAGCGGCGGGTGAACTTGTTGCCGTGGAAGTCGAGGTACGACTCCACGGCGAAGCGGCCGCCGCCGCCGAGCGGGCTGAGCCCCGACTGCCAGCTTCGCTCGAAGCGGTCGTTGAGCTCGGAGGGGCTGCGGTAGTTGAGCAGTGCCATCCGGCGGGCGAGCGCGAGGCCGTGGTACGGGCCCTGGCCGTCGCCCGCGTCGTAGTAGGAGCCGCCCGCGAAGGCCGCGTCGTTGCGGATCGCCTCGAGCTGCACGAAGTTGAGGGCGATCTGGTCGGCCGTGGCCCGCGGGGGAGCTGCGAGGACCGCGAGGCGCGCGACCCGCTCCGCGTGGTCGATCCCCCACTCCAGCGCCTGCATCCCGCCCATCGAGCCGCCGATGACGGTGTGCCAGCGCTCGACGCCGAGCAGGTCGCTGAACTGCACCTGCGCCCGCACCTGGTCGCGGATGCTCGTGTACGGGAACCGTGCGCCCCACTCGTGGCCGTCCGGGGCGAGGGACGCGGGCCCGGTGGAGCCCTGGCACCCGCCGAGCATGTTCGGGGCGACCACGAAGAAGCGGTCGGTGTCGATGACGAGGCCGGGGCCGACGAGTCCCGACCACCAGCCGTCCGTCGCGTGGCCGGGATCGCCGCGGCCGAGCAGGTGGGAGTCGCCGGTCAGCGCGTGCAGGACGAGGACGGCGTTGTCGCGGCGCTCGTTCAGAGCGCCCCAGCTCTCGTAGGCGATGCGGGCGTGGGGGAGGCGGCCGCCCGCCTCGAAGCCGAACGGGCCGAGGTCGACGAAGCGGCGTCCGCCCGGGTGGTCGCCGTCGCGCCAGGCTCCGGTGGCGGGCGGCTTGCCGATGACCGAGAGGAGCTGGCGCTCGGTGACGAACGCCGACGGGACCGTGTCCTCGAGTGTCTGCTGCCAGTCCATAGCGCTGTCCATCGTGTCAGAGCGCCGCGGGGCGGAGCCGTTTGTTACGCCCTGCTCCCGCGCTCCTCCGCCCGCGCGCGGAGCGCCCTGACGCGATCCCCGAGGACGGGGACCCCGTCAGGGCGCCGAGGGGCCTCAGGCGTTCGCGCGAGAGGCCTCGACGACGGCGCGCGCGGCGCGGAGGGCCTGGTCGAGGTCGGCGCGGAGGTCGTCGACGTTCTCGAGTCCCACCGACAGGCGCACCAGGCCCGGAGTGACGCCGGCGGTCAGCTGCTGCTCGGGCGAGAGCTGCGAGTGCGTGGTCGACGCGGGGTGGATGACGAGCGAGCGGACGTCGCCGATGTTGGCCAGGTGCGAGAACAGCTCCAGCGAGTCGACGAAGGCCCGGCCGGCGTCCACTCCGCCCTTGAGCTCGAACGAGAGCACCGCGCCCACGCCCTTCGGCGCGTAGCGGTTGGCCGCGGCGTACCAGGGCGAGGTGGGCAGGCCCGAGTAGTTCACCGAGGCGATGTCGGAGTGGTTCTCGAGGTACTCCGCGATCTCCTGCGCGTTCTGCACGTGGCGCTCGATCCGGAGCGAGAGGGTCTCGATGCCCTGGATGAGCTGCCAGGCGCTCGCCGGGGCGATCGAGGCGCCGAGGTCGCGCAGCAGCTGCACGCGGGCCTTGATGATGTAGGCGAGGGAGTCGCCGACCGCGTCGGTGTAGACGGCACCGTGGTAGGACTCGTCCGGCGTGGTGAGGCCGGGGAAGCGCTCGGCGTTCGCGGTCCACGAGAAGCGGCCGCCGTCGACGATCGCTCCGCCGATGACCGTGCCGTGGCCGCCGAGGAACTTTGTCGCCGAGTGCACGATGATGTCCGCGCCGTGCTCGAAGGGGCGGATCAGGTAGGGCGTCGCGATGGTGTTGTCCACGATCAGGGGCACGCCGGCGTCGTGCGCGACATCGGCCACGGTGCGGATGTCGAGGATGTTGATCTTGGGGTTGCCGACGGTCTCGGCGAAGAACAGCTTCGTGTTCGGACGGACGGCGCGGCGCCACTCCTCGCGGTCGTCCTGGTTCTCGACGAAGGTCGTCTCGATGCCGAGCTTGGCGAGGGTGTACTTGAAGAGGTTGTAGGTGCCGCCGTAGATCGAGGACGACGAGACGATGTGGTCGCCGGCCTGGGCGATGTTCAGCACGGCCGCGGTCTCGGCGGCCTGGCCCGAGGCGAGCAGCAGGGCGCCGGAGCCGCCCTCGAGGGCGGTGAGCCGCTCCTCCACGACCGCCTGGGTCGGGTTCTGGATGCGGGTGTAGATGTTCCCGAACTCGGCCAGCGCGAACAGGTTCTGGGCGTGCTCCGCGTTGTCGAAGACGTAGGAGGTGGTCTGGTAGATCGGCGTCGCGCGGGCCTTGGTCACCGGGTCCGGCGCGGCGCCCGAGTGGATCTGCTTGGTCTCGAACTGCCACTTCTCGGAGTCGGTCATGGTGCTTCCCATCGGATCGTCGGGGTCGGTGACGGGGCCGTTCTCCGTCGCGACGAGCGTACGCGGGGGCCCGCCGGACGGCCAGGACCGCCGACACACGGGGTAACGGCCGTCAGCGCCGCTCGGGCTGCCGGTCGCGCTTGGCGCCCGTGGGGTCTGCGCGGTCCGGGCGCGGAGGCCTCTCGTCGGCCACCGGGGCGAAGAGCCAGGCCGCGCGGGGCTCGACCAGCCGGTGGAAGACGGTGCGGGTCCAGCCCAGCGAGAGCGCGACCGAGACCGCGACGCAGAACACGATCATCAGCACGAGGGCGAGCGTGCTCTCCGTCCGCGAGAGGATCCCGGACTCCCGCAGCGGATAGAGGACGAAGCTGTGGAGGAGGTAGACGTACATCGTGGACTGCCCCCAGGCGGTGAGCGGGGTGCGGCGGCGCGGAACCAGCGCGAAGAGCGCGAGCGAGAGCACGACCGCTCCGGCCATCAGGGCCAGCCGCACCAGCCCGGCCCACCACTGGGTCTCGCCGAGGGCGTCGTAGGGGCGGTCGTAGAAGAACCAGTAGCGCAGGTCCGCCGCTCGGAACGCCTCGATGTTGACGGTCATGACGACCGCCGTGACCGCGAAGAGGACGACGGCGAGGATCCGGGCGAGGAGGACCCGCGACGGCGGCTGATCGAGCCAGCGCTCGACGGCGGAGCGGCCGCCGGGGGCGAAGCCGCGCAGGCGCCAGCCGAACACGAAGAACGGCAGGATCCCGATCGCGCGTGCGAGCGAGAAGGTCGAGTCGATGTTGTCGTAGTAGCTGACCCCGACCGCGAGCACCACGCTGATCAGCAGCGGCCAGCGCAGCAGCGCCAGGTAGGGGAGGACGAGGCGGAAGATGCCCAGCGCGAGCAGGAACCACAGCGTCCAGCTCGGCTTCGTCGGGTTGAACTCCTGCTTGCCCTCGACCAGGAACTGCACCAGGGTCCAGATCGTCTCCATGATCAGGTAGGGCAGGAGGATGTCGGTCAGCACCCGCCGCATCGCACGCCCGCTCGGGGCGCCGCTCTTGGAGAAGTAGCCCGAGATGATCGCGAAGGCCGGCATGTGGAAGGCGTAGATCGTCAGGTAGACGATGAGCGAGGTGTCGGAGTTGGCCGTCAGCCTCTGGACGCCGTGCCCGATCACGACGAGGGTCACGCAGACGAAGCGCGCGTTGTCCCAGAGGGGCACGCGGCGCTTCGGGGTGACGGCTGTCCCGGCGGTCGCGGGAACCGGGTCGGCGGGCGGCACGCGGCCAGACTAGCGTTGGCCTGCGACGACGGAGTCGAGGGTGTCCGAGGCTTGACGGAAGGGGACGGGCGTGGATCGACGCGTTGTCGTGACAGGAGCGAGTTCAGGGATCGGGGCGGCCACGGTCCGCCTGTTCCGCGAGCACGGCTGGGAGGTTGTCGCCGTCGCGCGCCGGCGCGACCGGCTGGAGGCGCTCGCCGCCGAGACCGGCGCCGGGTACTTCGCCGCCGACCTCACCGACGCCTCCCAGGTCGACGCTCTGCGCGACCACCTCGCCTCCTCCGGGCCCGTGCACGCGCTCGTGAACAACGCGGGCGGCGCGCTCGGACTCGACTCGGTCGAGAGGTCCGACCCCGAGGACTGGCGCCGCATGTTCGAGATCAACGTGCTCTCGGTGAAGCTCGTGACCAGCGCGCTGCTCCCGCTGCTGCGGGCCGGGATCCGGGGGAGCGGCACCTCCGCGGACATCGTGACCGTCACCTCGATCGCCGGCCACGTCGCCTACGAGGGCGGAGGCGGGTACAACGCCGCCAAGCACGCCGCGCACGCGCTGGTCGCCGTGCTGCGGCTCGAGCTGGCCGGCGAGCCGATCCGCGTGATCGAGATCGCGCCGGGGATGGTGCACACGGACGAGTTCTCGCTGGTCCGCTTCGGCGGCGACCGGGAGCGCGCCGACGCGGTCTACGCCGAGGTCCCCGACCCGCTGGTCGCGGAGGACGTCGCCGCTGCGATCGTCTCCTCGGTGGAGCTCCCCGCCCACGTCAACCTCGACCTCGTGACCATCAAGCCGGTCGCGCAGGCGGCCCCGCACAAGGTCGCGAAGGGACCCCTGGCCCCGCGCGCCTGACCGATGTGACGCGGAGGCCCGCGACGGCCTAGCCTGTCCCTCATGGTTTCCGACGCCGACGACTCCGCCGCCCTCCTCGCCGCCACGGAGAAGGAGGTGCTCGGCTGGCTCGAGTTCGGCGACGCCGCTCGGCACCTGGCCGACGACGTGGTCGCGTCGGGCTACCGGCCGGAGCTGGTCGTCGCCATCGCGCGCGGCGGTCTGCTCCTCGCGGGCGCCGTGGCCTACGCGCTCGGCATCAAGAGCTGCGGCGCGCTGAACGTCGAGTTCTACACCGGTGTCGAGGCGCGCCTGGCGGAGCCCGTGGTGCTGCCGCCGCTGCTCGACGAGGCGTCCGTGCGCGGCAAGCGCATCCTCCTGGTCGACGACGTCTCCGACTCCGGCCACACCCTCGCCCTCTCGGTGAAGCTCATCCGCGCGATGGGTGCCGAGGTGCGCACCGTGACCCTGTACACGAAGCCGCGCACGGTGCTCGAGCCCGATTTCTTCTGGCGCCGCACCCCGCGCTGGATCGTCTTCCCCTGGTCGGCTCTGCCCCCGGTGGACGGAGCCCTCGCCGAGGACGACGAGTGAGCGTCCACCTGATCGGCGGCGGAGGCGGCGTCGAGCACGACCAGCAGCTGTACGGGGCGTTCCTCGCGGAGGCGCGCGCCCACGCGGTCGACGCCGGCCGGATCGAGGGCCCGCGCATCGCGATCGTCGTCGTCCACGACGGGCTGGGCCCCGAGGCCTACGCCGGCTACGCGGCACTGCTCGCGACGGTCGGCCCGCTCGACGCGTTCGCCGTGATGAAGCCGGAGGGCGGCCGGATCGATCCCGCGGTCTTCGACGACGTCGACGGGATCTTCGTCGGCGGAGGCCTGACCCCGGCCTACCGCGACGCGCTCGAGGCCTGCTTCCCGCGGCTGCGCGATCTCGTCTCCTCCGGGGTGCCGTACGCCGGCTACTCGGCGGGAGCCGCCGTCGCGGCCGATCGCGCCCTCGTCGGCGGCCACCGGATCGGCGGCGTCGCCGTCGTCCCGGAGGGTGCGGCGGAGGAGCTCGACGAGGTCACGGTGCTCGAGGGCATCGGCCTCATCGACGTGACGGTCGACGTGCACGCGGCGCAGTGGGGGACCCTCGGCCGCCTGGTCGCGGCCGTCGAGGCGGGCCTGGTCGACGGCGGCGTCGCGCTCGACGAGTCCACCGTGCTGATCGTCGGCACCGGCGCGCTCCGCGTCGGCGGCGCCGGCTCGGTGTGGTGCGTGAGCGGCAGCGACGCCGGAGTCGTCGTCGCGACGCTCGCGGCGGGCTGACCCGGTGGACCTCGCTGAGCTCGCGGCCTCGGGACTGATCGACAGGGGCTGGGCGGAGGCCCTCGCCCCCGTCGCCGGGGACATCGCCGCGATGGGCGACTTCCTCCGCGGCGAGGTCGCGGCCGGTCGGCCCTACCTCCCCGCGGGCCGCGACGTGCTCCGCGCCTTCGCCGCCCCGCTCGCGGACGTGCGCGTCCTCATCGTCGGACAGGACCCGTACCCGACGCCCGGGCACCCGATCGGGCTGTCCTTCGCGGTCGAGCGGCACGTGCGCCCGCTGCCGAGGAGCCTGCAGAACATCCACCGCGAGCTCCGGGACGATCTCGGCGTCGAGCCGCCCGAGCACGGCGACCTCAGCGGCTGGACCTCGAGCGGCGTGATGCTGCTCAACCGGGTCCTCACCGTCGCCCCCGGCTCTCCCGCCTCGCACCGCGGGAAGGGCTGGGAGGCGGTCACCGAGCACGCGATCCGCACGCTGGCCGCCCGGGACGCGCCTCTCGTCGCGATCCTCTGGGGCCGCGACGCCGCGTCGCTCCGCCCGATGCTGGGGGAGGCCGGAGTGATCGAGAGCGCGCACCCCAGCCCGCTGTCGGCCTCGCGCGGCTTCTTCGGCTCCCGGCCGTTCAGCCGCGCCAACGCCCTCCTGGAGGAGCGCGGCGCGGAGCCGGTCGACTGGAGTGCTCTCGCGTGACCGGGTGCTCGCCCGCGGGGCGGCTACGCTGGCCCGGATCGATGGGCGGAGCCGAAGGGGAGCCGGATGCTTGAGGAAGAGTACGAGAGCCGGCGCGTCCTGCCGCCGCACCTGCGGAAGGCGCCGCCTCCCGAGCCCGGCTTCTCGTTCGAGATCCGCGACGCCCGCGACGCCGACCTGCCGGACATCCGCGAGATCTACAACCACTATGTGCGCAACACGGTGGTGACCTTCGACGAGGACGACTCGACGCTGAAGGAGTGGCGGAGGAAGTTCTCCCGCAACCAGAAGCTCGGGCTGCCCTTCATCGTGGCCGTCTCGCCGTCAGGCCAGATCCTCGGCTACGCGATGGTGTCGCCGTGGTCCTCCAAGCGGGCGTACCGCTTCACCGTGGAGAACTCGATCTACCTGCGGGCGGCCTCCACCGGCAAGGGCCTCGGCCGGGCGCTGATGGCCGAGCTCCTCGAGCGCGCGAAGGCCGTGGGGATCCGTCAGATCATGGCCGTCATCGCCGACAAGGGCGCGGAGGCGTCGTTGGCGATGCACGCGCAGTTCGGATTCGTCGAGGTCGGCCGGATGGGCCGCGTCGGCTTCAAGTTCGAGCGCTGGCTCAGCACCGTCCTGCTGCAGAAGACCCTCAAGTAGGGCCGACCCGCCCCTGCGAATGCGCCTCATCGACAGGTGCCGGGGAGCGCGCCGTCCCTACACTGGACGGCATGGAATGGCTCGTCCCGCTCATCGTCGTCGTCGCGCTCGTCGTCATCCTCGGGGTCTACCTCTGGGCGACGTACAACTCGCTGGTCACCCTCAACGTCCGCGTGGACGAGGCGTGGAGCGACATCACCGTCCAGCTGAAGCGCCGTGCGGATCTGATCCCCAACGTGATCGACTCCGTGAAGGGCTACGCCTCGCACGAGCGCCAGGTCTTCGAGTCGGTGACGCAGGCTCGCGCCGAGACGCTGCAGGCCCAGGGCCCGGCGGAGGCGTCGGTCGCCGAGGACCACATGCAGAGCGCGCTGAAGTCGATCTTCGCGGTCGCGGAGGCGTACCCCCAGCTGCAGGCGAGCCAGAACTTCCTCCAGCTGCAGGGCGAGCTGGTCGACACCGAGGACAAGATCCAGTCGGCCCGGCGCTTCTACAACGGTGGTGTACGCGAGATGAACACCAAGGTGAAGGTCTTCCCGAACACGCTCTTCTCGCGCCGGCTCGGCTTCTCGGAGCGCGAGTTCTTCGAGGTCGGCGATCTCGCCGCGATCTCGGAGCCCCCGCGCGTCCAGTTCTAGGCAGCCGCCGTGTACAGCGCGATCGCCCGCAACAAGCGCAACACGGTCCTGATCCTCGTCCTGTTCCTCGTGATCATCGGCGGCCTGGGCGCCCTGGCGGCAGCGGTCTACCGCAGCACGGCGATCGTCGTGGTGGTGCTCGTGATCGCCGCCGCTTACGCGTTCTTCCAGTACTTCTTCGCCGCTCGCCAGGCGGTCGCCCTCAGCGGCGGCGTGGCGGTGGAGAAGGCGGACGAGCCGAGGCTGTACCGCATCGTCGAGAACCTCTCGATCGCGACGGGCACGCCGATGCCGAAGGTGTACCTGATCGACGACCCGGCGCCGAACGCGTTCGCGACCGGCCGTGATCCCGAGCACGCCGTCGTCGCTGCGACGACGGGCCTGCTCGCGATCATGGACGACGCCGAGCTGGAGGGCGTGATGGCCCACGAGCTGGGCCACGTCCGCAACTACGACATCCGCGTCTCGATGATCGTCTTCGGTCTCGTCGTCGCGGTGGGCTTCCTCTCGGACGCCTTCCTCCGCCTGGCCTTCTTCGGGCGGGGCGGCAACGGCAACGGCGGGGGCAACCCGGCGCTCCTGATCGTCGGGCTGGTGTCGATGGTCCTCGCGCCGATCGTCGCCTCGGTCGTGCAGCTCTCGATCTCCCGTCAGCGCGAGTACCTCGCCGATGCGACCAGCGCGCTGACGACCCGCCACCCCGACGCCCTCGCCCGCGCCCTGCTCAAGCTCGAGTCCGCGGGCCGGCCGATGCAGCGGCAGAACAGCTCGATGGCGCACCTCTGGATCGCCGACCCGTCGAAGCCGGGAGTGGTCGCGCGCCTCTTCGCGACCCACCCGCCGATCGCGGACCGCGTCGCCCGCCTCTCCGAGATGGGCTCGCGCTTCTAGCAGGCCGATCCGGCCGACGCCCGGTCGTCGATCGCCGCCCCGCACCGCCTCCCGCTTCGGCCAGAGGTGCGCCCGTCACCGTGCCGGACGGGACCTCACCCGGTCGGAGCCGCGAGCGGACCGCCGTCGACGGTCGTCAGGTACTCGGCGAAGACCGGCGCCGGGTCGATGCCGCTCGCGGCCGCGTCGACCAGCGCCCGCCGGACCAGGGCGAGGACGACGGTGGCCAGGACGGCCGCCCGGTGCGGGGACGTGCGGCCGAGCCCCATCCGCTCCGCGAGGAACGGCGTCAGCGCCTCCTCGCCGTCGTGCAGCGACTGCGCCCAGACGGCGCGCATCGCCGAGGTCTCGGTGAGCAGGGGGATCAGCCGGAGGGTGCGGTCGAGCTGGGGACCGGAGGCCGCCGCGGCGAAGGCGTGGCCGAGCGCCGCGTTCAGCGGCTCGGCGGCCGGGCGCTCGAGGAGGGCGCGTCCCATCGCGGCGATCGCGGCGGCGAGCACCGGGCGCACGCAGTCCTCCTTCCCGCCGAGGTACCGGTGGAAGGTCCGGAGGGAGACGCCGGCCGCGTGGGCGAGCTCGCCCGTGCCGACCCCGACGACGCTCCCGCGCTCGAGCAGACGGGCGACGCAGCGCTCCGAGAGCGCCAGCGCCAGGACGCCGCCGGGCGCGCTCACGCGATCCTCCGCAGTGCTGCGGCGAGGGCGGCCGCGAGGTCGCCGCGACCGACGACCTCGACGGCGCCGAGGCCCTGCCAGGCCGCCGCCTCGACCAGCAGTGCGGCGAGCCGCTCCGGCGTGTCGGCCGGGGCCCCCGGCTCGAGCCAGGCGGCCTGCACGAGGAGGACCCGGCGCTTGCGCTCGCTCTTGAGGTCGACCCGGGCAGCGATCACGTCGTCGAGGAGCACGGGGAGGACGTAGTAGCCGTGGACCCGCTGCTCGGCCGGGGTGTAGATCTCGATCCGGTAGTGGAAGCCGAAGAACAGCTCGGCCCTCGGCCGGTGCCAGACCACGGGGTCGAACGGCGAGAGGAGCGCGTCCGCCCGGAGCGTGCGGGGGCGTCGGGCGTCGACGTGCCGCCAGAGCGGAACGGGCCGCCCGCCCCGCTCCCAGCCGCGCACCTCGACGCGCTCGAGCTCGCCCGCCTCGACCAGCTCGTCGATCGCGACGCGCGTGGGGGACTGGAGCAGCCGGTGGTAGTCGGCCAGGTCGCCGAGGGTGCCGATCCCGTGGGCCCGGGCCGCCCGGCGCACGAGCTCGCGGACGGCGTCGGGGAGGGGCACGTCGGCGTCGAGCACCGCGCTCGGGAGGAGCCGCTCGGCGAGACCGTAGGAGCGCTCGAAGCGCGTGCGCCCCGCCGTCACCACCTCGCCCCAGCGGAACAGGACCTCGAGGCCGCGCTTGATGTCGGACCAGCCCCACCAGGGGCCCGTGCGGACGTTGGCCTCGTGCTCGATCTCGGAGGCGCGGAGGGGACCGTCGGCGAGCGCGGCGCGGAGCCAGTCGAGGGTGGCGCGGTTCTCGTGGGCCCAGCCCTCGTGCTCGGGCAGGCGGACCCGGCGGTAGTGCTCCATCCGCCAGCGGTAGAGCGGGAGGTCCTCGCGGCGGACGAGGGCGGCCTCGTGGGCCCAGTACTCGACGTAGGGGCCGTCGGGGGAGAGGGCCGCGGCGTCGAGGAGGGAGCGATCGTACGGGCCGAGCCGCGCGAGCAGCGGCAGGTAGTGGCTCCGCTCGAAGACGTTCACCGAGTCGAGCTGGAGCGGGCGGATCCGGTCCACGGCGGCGCGCACCCGGCGCGCGTCGACCCGGGAGGGACGGGGGACGCCGAACCCCTGCGCCGCCAGGGCGATGCGGCGCGCGAGCGCGGGGGAGAGCTGCTCGGTCATGGTCCGCCCACGCTAGCGAACGCCCCCGACATCGCCGTCCCCGATTCGGCCCCCGGCGTTCGCCCGGCACTCACCGCCGCGCTCCCTCGCCGTCTCGTGGCGCTCCTACCGTTCCCGAGGCCGTCCCACAGGGGCGGCCCACCCGACTACTGGAGGACCCTTGACCATTCAGCGCCTGTCGCGCACCGCCGCGGTCGCCGCCGCCGGCACCGCCCTCGTCTTCACGCTCTCGGCCTGCTCCGGCGGCGCCACCGCCTCGTCCGACGGCGGCAGCGCGGACGCGGCGTCCGCCACGTCCGCCGCGGACCTCGGCGGGCTGGACGCCCTGGTCGAGGCGGCGAAGGCCGAGGGCGAGCTCAACGTCATCGCCCTGCCCGACACCTGGGCGAACTACGGCGAGCTGATCAGCGGCTTCGAGGACGAGTACGGCATCACCGTGAACTCCGCCGACCCCGACGTCTCCTCCGCGGAGGAGATCAGCACGGCGGAGAACCTCGCCGGGCAGGACACCGCTCCCGACGTGTTCGACCTGGGACCGGCCGTCACTCTGGCGAACACGGACGTGTTCGCGCCGTACAAGGTCCAGTCCTGGGACGACATCCCCGAGGGGAACAAGGAGGAGTCGGGCCTCTGGGTCAACGACTACACCGGCCTGATGTCGATCGGGTTCGACGCGGCCGCGGTGCCTGCGCCCGCGTCGCTCGAGGACCTCCTCGGCGCCGACTACCGCGGCTCGGTCGCGATCAACGGCGACCCGACCCAGGCGGGAGCCGCCGCGGCCGCAGTGCAGCTCGCGGCTCTCCAGTCCGGCGGCTCCGCCGACGACGTCCAGGCGGGGATCGACTTCTTCGAGAAGCTGAACGACGCCGGCAACTTCCTGCCGCTGGACCCGACCGACGCCACCATCGCCTCGGGCGAGACCCCTGTCGTCTTCGACTGGAGCTACAACAACCTCGCCGCCGGGAAGGCGAACGAGGGCACCCGCGAGTGGACGACGACCGTCCTCCCGGGCTCCGCCGTCGGCAGCTACTACAACCAGGCGGTCAACGCCGACGCTCCGCACCCCGCGGCCGCGCGGCTCTGGCAGGAGTACCTCTACTCCGACGCCGCGCAGAACCTCTACCTCGCCGCCGGCGCCTACCCGGTGCGCCTGGCCGCGATGACCGAGGCCGGCACGGTCGACCAGGACGCGCTCGACGCCGTCGGCGCCGCTCCCTCCGACCTCGTCCAGTTCACGGAGGAGCAGACCGAGGCGGCCTCGTCGCTCCTCGCCGAGAAGTGGGCCGCGGCGATCCAGTGACCACCGCTCCCGCCGAGGCCGTCTCCGGGGCGTCCGCGCCCCGGGGACGGCGCGGCACCCCGGCCGTGCTGGGCGTCGCCCCCTTCGCGCTCTACGTCCTGCTGTTCCTGGCCGTCCCCACGGTCCTCGCCGTGGCGACCGGATTCACGGACGGAGACGGCCGCTTCACCACGGCTAACGTGCTCGCGCTCGGGGATCCCGTCGTGCTGTCCGCCTTCGGCGCGTCGCTCGGGCTCTCGGCCGTGACCGCCGTCGTCGGCGCGGTGCTGGGCGCGGTCGTGTGCCTGGCCCTGCTCGGCTCCGATCCGCGCGGGGCGCTCCGGACCGTCGTCGATGCGGCGGCGAGTGTCCTCGCGCAGTTCGGCGGTGTGATGCTCGCGTTCGCCTTCATCGCGACGATCGGCGTGCAGGGGCTGGTGACCACCCTCCTCGCGGGAGCGGGCGTCGACCTCTACGCCGACGGCGTGTGGCTCTACCAGCTTCCCGGGCTCGTCCTGCCCTACCTCTACTTCCAGGTGCCCCTGACGGTGCTCACGTTCCTGCCCGCGCTCGAGGGTCTGCGCCCGGAGTGGGCCGAGGCGAACGCGGTGCTCGGCGGGGGCCGGCTCGGCTACTGGCTGCACGTCGCCCTCCCGGTGCTGGCGCCGTCGTTCCTCGGCTGCGTGCTGCTGCTGTTCGCGAACGCGTTCTCCTCCTTCGCCACCGCGGCGGCGCTGATCAGCCAGGGCGCGCAGATCGTCCCCCTGCAGATCCGCGCCGCGCTGGTCAGCGAGACGGTGCTGGGCCGTGAGAACCTCGCGGGCGCCCTCGCGCTCGGGATGCTCGCGGTGATGGTGGTCCTGATGTCCGGGTACGCGCTGCTGCAGCGCCGGGCCCGGCGGTGGCAGCGATGAGGCCCGCGCGGCTCCTGTCCGGGGCGGTGCTCGTGATCACCGGGCTGGTGTTCGCCGTTCCGATCGTCGCGATGGCGGAGTTCACGCTCCGCGGCGCCGGCGGCCACGACCTCTCGCACTGGACGGCGATCCTCGACCCGGAGAACGAGCGCGCCTACCGCTCGCTGTTCCAGGGGATCGGAAACTCGCTGGTCCTCGCCGTCGTCACCGCCCTCATCGTCCTGGTCCTGCTGGTGCCGACGATGCTGCTCGTCGAGATCCGGCTCCCGCGCCTGCGCCGGGCTCTGGAGCTGGTCTGCCTGCTCCCGCTGACCGTGCCCGCCATCGTCCTCGTCGTCGGCCTCGCGCCGGTCTACTCCGTGGTCACCGAGCTCGCCGGCTCCGCGCCGTGGACGCTCGCTCTCGCCTACGGGGTGCTGGTCCTGCCCTACGCCTACCGCGCCGTGGCGGCGGACCTCGCCGGTCTCGACGCCGTGACGCTCTCGGAGGCGGCCCGCTCGCTCGGCGCGGGCCCGCTCGCGGTGCTCGGGAGGGTCCTCCTGCCGAACCTGCGCCGGGGCCTGGTCGCGGCCGCGCTGATCACCGTCGCAGTCGTTCTCGGCGAGTACACGATCGCCTCGCTCCTCAGCCGCACCACCCTCCAGACCGGCCTGGTGCAGGTGTCGAAGTCCGACGCCTACGTCGCCGTGATCTTCTCGCTGCTCTCGCTCCTCTTCGCCTTCGCCCTCCTGCTCGGGATCGGCCGCCTCGCGCGGATCGGCCTGCCGACGGGCCGGGCGCGCTCCTCGAAAGGCTCCTCGTGACCGCTCCCACCCTCCCCGGCGCCCGCGTGCGCTTCGTCGACGTGGAGCGGCACTACGGCTCCGCGCGAGCGCTCGACGGCGTCTCATTCGACGTGGCCCCGGGTGAGTTCATCGCGCTGCTCGGCCCCTCCGGCTGCGGCAAGACCACAGCCCTGCGCGCCCTCAGCGGTCTCGAGCGGATCGACGCGGGGCGGATCCTCGTCGACGAGGAGGACGTCGCCCACGTCCCCGTCGCGAAGCGCGACATGGGCATGGTCTTCCAGTCGTACTCGCTCTTCCCGCACCTGCGGGCGCGCGAGAACGTCGAGTTCGGGCTGCGCACCCGGGGAGTCGGGGCGCGCGAGCGCCGGGCGGCCGCGGGGGAGGTGCTGGAGGTCGTGGGCCTCGGCGCCCTCGGCGACCGCTACGCGCACGAGCTCTCCGGCGGCCAGCAGCAGCGGGTGGCGCTCGCGCGCGCCCTCGTCACGCGGCCGCGGGTGCTGCTGCTGGACGAGCCCCTGTCGGCCCTGGACGCGAAGGTCCGCGTCCAGCTGCGCGACGAGATCAAGCGCCTGCAGTCCGAGATCGGCATCACCACGTTCTTCGTCACGCACGACCAGGAGGAGGCGCTCGCCGTCGCCGACCGCGTCGCGGTGATGAACGCCGGGCGGATCGAGCAGCTGGGTGCACCGGAGGACCTCTACGCGCGCCCGGCGACCGCCTTCACGGCCCGCTTCGTCGGCCTCTCGACGGTGGTCGCGGGGACGGTCTCGTCGGGATCGGTCCTCGCGCTCGGCGTGCGCCTGCCGCTCGTCGACGCGGCGGCGGCCGACGGTCCCGTGTCGGTGTTCCTCCGCCCCGAGGACCTCGCCGTCGTGGCCGACGGCGCTCCCGACTCCCTGCCCGGAGTCGTCCTCGCCTCGAGCTTCCTGGGGCCGGTGCGGCGCTCGACCGTCCGGCTGTCGACGGGCGAGGAGGTCACCGTCCAGCACGCGTCGGGTCACCGCCTCGAGCCGGGGGAGCGGGTCGGCGTGCTGCCCGCGCGGCGCCCGGTCGCGGTCGCTCCGGCACCGGAGCAGGCGGCGGTCGGCGCCGCTGCATGAGCACTCCCCGGGGATACCGCGCGGGGTATGCGCCGGGGCCTAGTCTGGGCAGATGAGACTCGGCAGGTCCCGCCGCACCTCCGGCCCGCGCGCCGTCCAGCCCGCCGCGCCCGCCGCCCCGGCCGCCCCCTCCCAGCCCCCTCCC
>NZ_PSVN01000029.1:0-23569 GCF_002932235.1 Rathayibacter sp. AY1E3 | reverse complement strand
GGGTGCACGTGCGCGGCAACGAGGTGACGCTCGACGGCGAGCGCGAGCCCGTCGCCGCGGCGACGCGCCTGGTGGAAGAACTGGTGCGCATGACCGCGGGCGGGCTCAGCCGCGCGGAGGCTGGCGGTCGCCGGGCGGGCGGGCGGCCTGGCCGCGGCGCTCGGCGCGGTTCGCGAACTCCCGGGCCTGCTCGCGCTCGAAGTGCTGCGCCTGCTTCTGCTGGTCGTACTCGGTGTACGCGTCCACGATGCGGCCGACCAGGCTGTGGCGCACCACGTCCTCGCTGGTCAGGCGCGAGAAGTGGATGTCGTCGATGCCGTCGAGCACGCGCGTCACGAGGCGGAGTCCGCTCGCGCCGGTCGGCAGGTCGACCTGGGTGATGTCGCCGGTGACGACCATCTTGGAGCCGAAGCCGAGGCGGGTGAGGAACATCTTCATCTGCTCGGGCGTCGTGTTCTGCGCCTCGTCGAGCACGACGAACGAGTTGTTGAGCGTGCGCCCGCGCATGTAGGCGAGCGGAGCGACCTCGATCGTGCCGGCCGCGAGCAGCTTCGGGACGATCTCGGGGTCCATCATCTCGTTCAGCGCGTCGTAGAGCGGGCGCAGGTACGGGTCGATCTTGTCGGTGAGCGAGCCGGGCAGGTAGCCCAGCCGCTCCCCCGCCTCGACCGCCGGGCGGGTCAGGATGATCCGCTCGACCTCCTTGCGCTGCAGCGACTGCACGGCCTTCGCCATCGCCAGGTAGGTCTTGCCGGTTCCGGCCGGGCCGATGCCGAAGACGATGGTGTTCTGATCGACCGCGTCGACGTACTCGCGCTGCCCGAGCGTCTTGGGCCTCACGCTCCGTCCGCGCGCCGTGAGGATGGCCTGGCCGAACGCCTCGGCCGGGCTCACCGGCCCGCCGTTCTGCAGGATGCGGGCGGACTCGCGCACGCCCTCCGGGTCGAGATCGTGCCCGCTCGCGGTCATGCGCACCAGTTCTTCCACCAGGCGCGTCGCCGCGGCGACGGGCTCGCGCTCGCCGTCGAGCGTCACCTCGTTGCCGCGCACGTGCACCCGGACATCGGGGAATCGTCCTTCGACCGCTCGGATGAGGCGGTCCTGGGGTCCGAGGAGGCGCACCATCGCGACTCCGTCGACGGCGACGACGCGCCGCGTCGTCTCGGACGCGTCCGCGCCGGGGGCGGGACGCTCGTCGGGGCTCGCGCCCGTGTTCTCAACCGGTGGCAAGGGAGCCTTCCGTCTGGTGGCCGCCCAGGACGTGGGCGTGCACGTGGAACACGGTCTGGCCCGCCTCTTCGCCGGAGTTGAAGACGAGGCGGAACTGACCGTTGCTGTGGGCGTCGGCGAGCGACTGGGCGACCTGCACCATCTCGGCGAGCAGGGCGGGATCGGCGGCGGCGAGGGCGGCGACCGTGGCGTGCTCCTGGGTCTTCGGGAAGACGAGGAGGTGGACGGGCGCCTTCGGCTCGATGTCGGTGATCGCGAGGATGCGCTCGCTCTCGAACACCACATCGGCCGGGATCTCGCCCTGGACGATGCGCGTGAAGACGGTGGGTTCGCTCATGCACCCATCTTAAACGGGGCCCGTGCGCGACGGGCGCCGCGTTCGCCCACGGCACCCTGCTCCGGAGCCCCGAATCGGCTGTGGAGGAGCGTCACCAGCGGCCCAGGCGGGCCGAGAGGACGGCGATGGCAGCGGGACCTGCGGTCGAGGTGCGCAGGACGGAGTCGCCGAGCGCGACGGCCTCGGCGCCCGCCTCCGCGAGCAGCCGCAGCTCCTCCGGAGCGATGCCGCCCTCGGGCCCGACGACGAGCACCAGGTCGCGTCCGTCCGGGACCACCTGGGAGAGCCGCGCCTGCGCCGAGGGCTCGAGGACCAGCACCCGGGACGTCGCGGCGCGCGCGACGAGACCGCGCACCTGCTCGAGCGGCGCGACCTCGGGCACCCGGGGGCGCAGCGACTGCTTGCTCGCCTCGCGCACGATGGCCCGCCAGCGCTCGCGCCCCTTCTCCTCCTTCGGGCCCGACCACCGCGAGATCGACCGCGCGGCCTGCCACGGGACGACCTCGTCCACCCCGAGCTCGGTCGCCGCCTGCACGGCGAGCTCGTCGCGGTCGCCCTTCGCGAGGGCCTGCACGAGGACCAGGCGCGGGGACGGCACCGGGGACTCCTGCACCGACTCCACGACGAGCACCACTCGCGTCGGCTCCGCGCTCTCGACGACCGCGGTCGCGACGAGTCCGCGCCCGTCCCCGACCCGGACGCTCTCGCCCGCGCGGATCCGGCTGACGGTCGCGGCGTGCCGTGCCTCCGCGCCGGTGAGCGCGAGCCGGCCCCCGACGACGAAGCCCTCGGAGTCCAGCGACTCGTCGATGTAGTGGTGCGCCACGGGGCTCAGCCCAGGAAGCGGTCGCGGAGCTTGGAGAACAGGCCCTGCTGGAAGTGGGTCAGCGCGGGCTTCTGCGGCTTGTAGTGCTTCGCCAGCTCCTGGACCAGCTCCCGCTCGCGGTGGCCCAGCTTCGTCGGGGTGACGACCTGGATGCCGATGCGGAGGTCGCCGCGTCCGCTGCCGCGCAGGCGCGTGACTCCGCGTCCCTTGATCGTGACGATCTCGGTGCTCTGCGTGCCCGGCTTGATCTCGATCTCGATGTCCCCGTCGAGCGCCTTGAGCGACGCCGTGGAGCCGAGGATCGCGTCCGTCATCTGCACCTCGAGGGTGCAGAGAAGGTCGTCGCCGTTGCGGCTGAAGACGTCGTGGTGCTTGACCTTGATCTCTAGGTACAGGTCGCCGTTGGGGCCGCCGGCCGGGCCGACCTCGCCGCTGCCGGGCATCTGCAGGCGGAGGCCCGTGTCGACTCCCGCGGGGACGTCGACGGGGATGGTGCGGCGGGCGCGGACGCGTCCCTGGCCCTGGCAGGTGGAGCAGGGGGTCGCGATGACGGTGCCGTAGCCGCGGCAGGTGCCGCAGGGGCTGGCCGTCATCACATTGCCCAGGAGCGAGCGGACCGTGCGCTGGATCTGGCCGGAGCCGTGGCAGATGTCGCAGGTCACCGGCGAGGTGCCGGGCTGGCAGCACGAGCCCTGGCACGTCTCGCAGAGCACCGCCGTGTCGACCTCGAGGTCGCGGTGGGTGCCGAAGATGACCTCGTCGAGCGAGACCTCCACGCGCAGCAGGGCGTCCTGGCCGCGCTCGCGGCGGGAGCGCGGCCCGCGGGACGAGCCCTGCGCGCCCTGCCCGAAGAAGGTCTCGAAGATGTCGCCGAACCCGCCGAAGCCCTGGGCGCCGCCGCCGAAGCCCTCCTGGGGCCCGCGGTCGTACTGCGCCCGCTGCTGGGCGTCGCTCAGGACGTCGTAGGCGTGCGTGACGAGCTTGAAGCGCTCGGAGGCGTCCGCGCTCGGGTTGACGTCGGGGTGCAGCTCGCGGGCGAGTCGGCGGTACGCCTTCTTGATCTCGTCGGCGGAGGCGTCGCGGTCGACGCCCAGCACTTCGTAGTGATCGGCCACAGGTGGCTTCGTCCTTCGTTCGTGGGTCGGTGGGCCGGGCACGGCGCACCGGGGGATCCGGCGGGGGCCGGGAGGTCGGGCCTACTCCTCGCCGAGGAGGCGGGAGAGGTAGCGGGCGACGGCGCGCACCGCGGTGATGTTGCCGGAGTAGTCCATCCGGATCGGGCCGAGCACGCCCAGGCGCGAGACCTGGCCGCCCGCGGTGTTGTACCCGCTCGTGAGCACCGAGGTCTCCTGCAGCCCGAACGGCGCGTTCTCGCGGCCGATGCGCACCGAGATGCCCCGGGGGTCCGGCGTCATCTCGGCGAAGAGGCGCAGCAGCTCCACCTGCTCCTCTATCGCCTCGAGCACGGGATAGATGCTGCCCGAGAAGTCCTCCTCGGTGCGGACGAGGTTCGCGGCGCCGGCCATGACCAGGCGGTCCTGCCGGTTGGCGCCGACCTGCTCGAGCAGGGTCTGCACGATCGGCGTCAGCACGTGGCGCCGCTCGGGGCTGAAGCGCTCCGCGACGGAGCCGAGCGTCTCGGCCGCCTGCTGGAGCCCGAGGCCCAGCACGGCCGTGTTGAGCTTCGCGCGGATCTCGCCGAGGAGCGCGTCGTCCACGTCCTCCGGGGTCTCGAGCACGCGCTGGTCGACCCTGCCGGTGTCGGTGATCAGCACCGACAGGAGGCGGCGGGGAGCGAGGGCGACGAGCTCCACGTGGCGCAGCCGCGCGGCTCCGAACGACGGGTACTGCACGAGCGCGACGCTGTTGGTGAGCTGCGAGAGCAGGCGGACGGTCTTGACCAGCACCTCGTCGAGGTCCGGGCTCTGCCCGAGGAACGTCTCGATCGCCTGGCGCTGCGCGGAGGTCAGCGGGCGCAGGTCGGCGAGCTGGTCGACGAAGAGGCGGTAGCCCTTGTCGGTCGGCACGCGGCCGGACGAGGTGTGCGGAGCCGCGATCAGCTCCTCCTCCTCCAGCTGGGCCATCTCGTTGCGGATGGTGGCGGCCGAGACGCCGAACGCGTGGCGCTCGACGATCGACTTGGAGCCCACCGGCTCCCGGTTCGCCACGTAGTCCTGCACGATCACGCGCAGGACCTGGAGACCGCGCTCCGTGACCATACGACCGACCTCCCGCCGGACTCCGAGTGCCCGCGGGCACGACCGTCTGCGGCGCTGACGCCGCGCGGAGCCTGGCACTCCGCAACTCTGAGTGCCAATCATAACCGGGAGGCGGACCGCCCGGCGGGGTTGCGCGGGGATCGGCCGGGGTGCACTCCTGCAGGGCCGCGGGGAGGAGCCCCGTCATCCCCGAGGAGGAGGTCCCGCGCGGCCCGGTGCGGAGGGAGTCGCCGCATGCCACGATGGACGCCGAGCGCACGGGGGACGCCCGTCGCCGCCGCCGGAACGGAGACCATCATGTCGGCCACCCCTCCCCCGCCCCCCGTCTACGGGACCCCGGCTCCGCCGCTGAACCCGGCGGACGAGAAGACCTGGGCGATCGTCACGCACGTGACCGGCATCTTCTTCAGCTTCCTGCCCTCGCTGATCGTCTTCCTGGTCTTCAAGGGGCGCGGACCGTTCCTCGAGGCGCACGCCAAGACGGCCCTCAACTTCCACCTGACGACGCTGATCGCCTACGTCGCCGGGACGATCCTGTCCTTCGTCCTCGTCGGCTTCATCGTGTTCCTGGTCGTGCCGATCCTGGTGATCGTCTTCGCGATCATCGCCTCGGTGCGCGCCAGCGCGGGCGAGTACTACACGTACCCGCTCAGCATCCCGTTCTTCAAGTAGCCGCGGCACCGGGGCGGCCGTGCGTCGCCCGCCCCGGGATCCGGCCTCAGCCGTCGGTGAGGCGGCGCACGACCGCGTCGGCCAGCAGACGGCCGCGCAGGGTCAGCACGATCAGGCCGCCGAGCGCCGCCCGGCCGTCGACGAGGCCGTCGGCGATGAGCCCCGCCACCTCGCTGCGCCGATCGGCGTCGATCGCGTCGATGGGCAGCCCGTCCGCCAGGCGCGAGCGCAGCAGCACGTCCTCCACACGCCGCGTGCCCGCGTCGAGCGTCTCCCGCCCGGCAGCGGGCGAGACCCCGGTGCTCAGCCGGTCGGCGTAGGCCGCCGGGTGCTTCACGTTCCACCAGCGCACGCCTCCGACGTGGCTGTGCGCGCCGGGACCGACGCCCCACCAGTCGTGGCCGAGCCAGTACGAGAGGTTGTGCCGGGAGCGGTGGGCTGCGTCGCGCGCCCAGTTGCTGACCTCGTACCAGGAGTACCCGGCAGCGGCCAGGCGCGCGTCGGCGAGTTCGTACATGTCGGCCGTGAGGTCGTCGTCCGGGGTCGCGACCTCGCCGCGGCGGATCTGACGGGCGAGCTTCGTGCCGTCCTCCACGATCAGGGCGTAGGCCGAGAGGTGGTCCGGCCGGTTGGCGAGCGCGGAGTCGAGCGACCGCTCCCAGTCCGCGAGGGACTCCCCCGGCGTGCCGTAGATGAGGTCGAGGCTGACCTGCAGGCCTGCCTCCCGCGCCCACTCGACCACGAGCGGGACCCGCTCCGGGTCGTGGGTGCGCTCGAGCGTGGCGAGGACGTGCGGCACGGCCGACTGCATCCCGAAGCTGACGCGGGTGAAGCCCGCCTCGGCCAGCGCGCGGAGGTAGGCGGCGTCGACGGAGTCCGGGTTCGCCTCGGTGGTGATCTCGGCGTCGGGCGCGACCCCGAAGTGGGTGCGGAGGCCGTCCAGCATCCGCACCAGGTCGCCGGCGGGCAGGAGGGTGGGCGTCCCGCCGCCGAAGAAGACCGTGCGGGCGGGGCGCCGGGGCAGGCCCGCGCGCTCGAGCACCTCGGCACCGAGAGCCATCTCGGTGATCGCCTCGTCGGCGTAGTCCTGCTGCTTCGCCCCGCGGAGCTCGGTCGCCGTGTAGGTGTTGAAGTCGCAGTACCCGCAGCGGACCCGGCAGAACGGCACGTGCACGTAGAGGCCGAGGTCGCGCTGCTCCACGCCGTCGACGACGGATGCGGGCAGTCCGCCGTCGAGCGGAGCAGGATCGGCGATCGGGAGGGCGCTCCCCACGTCAGCTGACGCGCGCCGGCAGCAGCGCGCGCAGGTACTTGGCGACCTGGCGCTTCTGCACGGCGCGCAGCACCGGCGCGCCCAGGCGGTAGAGGCGGGTGGAGGGACGCGAGAAGACCCGGATGACGAGCCAGACGGAGTCGTCCGCGCGCTTCTCGACGACGAAGGACTCCTCGCCGCTCTCGGGGTGGCCCTCGAGGGTGCCGTAGGCGAAGCCGACCTGGTCGGGCTCGTCGACGACGTAGACCACGCGGACCGGGGCGTCGAAGACGCGGCCGAGCAGGGTCACGCGGAGCACGGCGGTCACGCCGGCGGTGATGTAGGGGGTGCCGTCGGGAGCGAAGTGCTCCTCCGTCGGCCGGCTGACGAGGTCGATCGGGGTGCCCGCGGCGTCGAAGTTGACGCCGGTGTACTGCACGCCGCTGCCGCTGGTGATATCGGTCACCTCGATGCCGCTGCCGCGCTGCACGCCCCAGGTCATCAGGGAGGCGGTGGTGATGGCGAAGCGCTCGTCGCCCGAGCCGAGACGGGCCTCGAAGCGCTCGGCCGTGAAGCCGTCCGGCGGGTACTCGAGCAGGTCGGGTGCCAGAGTGCCGCCGACGGCCGCGTAGGTGACCTGCGGCTGGCCCTCGAAGTTGGAGCGGCGGATGCTCACGTCCCGACCTTCTTCCCGGACTCCTCGAGCGCGGCGCGCGTCGAGTCCGCGCGCCGGGTGGTGCTGTCCATCCGACCCAGCGTATCCGACCGTCGGCGCCCCGAGCCGGGAACGACCGAGGGCCCTCCCCCGCCGGAGCGGGAGGAGGGCCCTCGTCGTGGTGCGGGTCGGGTCAGCTGCAGGGAGTCAGCTTCGCGACGGCGTCCGACAGGGTGCCGGTGCCGCCGAGGAGGACGACGCTCGTCGCTCCGCCGGCCTTGATGTCCTGCAGCACCTTGACCGGCACGCAGGTCGGGGGCACGGCGAAGAGGGGGCTCCCCGTGCGCCCGGCGGCCGCGGCTCCGGCCAGGGCGTCGGGGAAGTTCTCTCCGGTGGCCAGGAACACGGTCTTCGACCCGCGGGGGAAGGCCGCCCGGTTGAGCTGCTCCGAGGTGTCGTAGCGGTCGACCCCGCCGAAGCGGGTGACGAGCGGTCCGGCCGGCACCGTGAGGGAGTTCTGGATGCCGGCGCTGACCGATAGCTCGGATCCCGCGATGGTGAGCACCGGAGGCCGGAGCCCCCTCAGGATCCCGACAGTGGTCGGGTCGGCCGCCGGGAGGCCGCCGTTCACGAGGACGACGGGGGCCGAGTTCTTGCCCGCAGCGGCGGTGGCGCTGAGCGCGTCGGGGAACTTCTCGCCGGTCGCGATCCAGGCCCCCTTCGGCGAGGTGCCTTCGAAGGCGCTCTCGATGATCTTCCGCGACGTGTCGTAGCGGTCGGTGCCTCCGAGGCGGAAGACCCTCCCGTTCGCGTACTGGCCGAGGTCGGTCGCGAGGGCGTCGCTGACGCTGAGGTCGGAGCCGACGACGACGATCCGCTGGGGCTTGAGACGGGTGAGCTCGTCGCGCACGACCTGGCTCACAGAGTCGCGGTCGACCAGGAGGAGCGGGCCGCCCTGCTTCGCGGCGGCGGGACCGGCGCTGAGCGCGTCGGGGAAGTTCGCGCCGGTGGCGATGTAGACGACGGGGACGCCGGGGGTGTCGAAGGTCGCCTTCGAGATCTCGACCGCGGTGCCCTGGCGGTCGGTGCCCGCGAGGCGGGTCACCGTCGGACCGTTACCAGGGGTCGGCCCGGTGGTCGGCGGAGTCGTCGACGCGACGACCCTGAGGGGCACCCGGACGACGAAGGCGGAGCCCGCCGGCTGCTCGACACCGCGGCCGGCTCCCGTGACGCGGATGGAGGGAGCGCCCGTGAGCGAAGTGTCGCCGAAGTTCTGGTACCGGTCGTAGAAGTCCTGGTTCGGCTTCACCGCGACCGACGAGCCGTCGTCTAGGACCTTAGCGGAGGCGGTGAGCGCCGGGGTGCCGTCCGTTCCGACGGTGGCCCGGACGGAGGTGCCGAAGAAGCCGGGCACGCCCGTCTCGACGACGACGACGTCGCCGGCGCCCGCGTCGGTCAGGCTGCCGCCGCCGGCCCAGAAGACGCCGTCGTGGCGGGTCGAGCTCGGAGTGGTCGCGGACAGGTCGACCACGGCCGCGTCCTCGCCGCTCGCCGGAGCGACGGTCAGGCCGGCGGTGACGCTGAGGTCGAAGCCCGTCGTGGACTCGAGCGCCGGGGGGACGTAGGCGTCGTCCGCCTGCGGCGCCTCCGCGGTGAGGTCGAGCCTCACCGCGGGCTGCTCGAACGAGCCCACCGTGCGCTCGAGCGGGATCTCGATGGTGTTGGCGGCGGCGTCTACAGCCGAGGAGCCCGACACGAAGTCGGCATCGCTGGTGCTGAGGCGCCAGTCCACGGTCTCGTACCCCGGGTGCGACCACTCCGTGAACCCGGCGGACGCGCTCGCGGCCGGGAGCTCGACGGTGATGGTCTCCGCGTCGGAGGAGACGGATAGGCCCTTCGCGACGCCGAACTGGTCGATGTCCTCCCAGACGAAGGGCGCGGGCGACGCCTGCACCTCACGGCTCGCGGCTGATGCGGGTGCGGCGGCGACGAGCGATCCCGCCGTCACCGCTGCGACGCCCAGCAGCGCCGCCCCCGATCTGATCCAGTGCTTCCTCGTGCGTGCAGAGTCCACGGGCTTCCCCCTTGATCGTGATGAGAGGGCCGACCGTCGACGCTCCAGCCCCCGAGCGGATCGTCCTCGATCCGCAGCCGCGTCCAGCGCTCGAAAGCTACCTGGGAAGTGATCGGCGCCGCAATGGCCCCTCACCGCAGGTCCCCTCTCGGGGGGTGCGCCTCCGCTGGAGGAGTCCTACTTCTTGTCCTTGGTCTCGACGTCGCCCGAGAGCGCGGCGATGAACGCCTCCTGGGGGACCTCGACGCGGCCGACCATCTTCATCCGCTTCTTGCCCTCCTTCTGCTTCTCGAGGAGCTTGCGCTTGCGGGTGATGTCGCCGCCGTAGCACTTGGCCAGGACGTCCTTGCGCATCGCGCTGATCGACTCGCGGGCGATGATCCGGGCGCCGATGGCGGCCTGGATCGGCACCTCGAACTGCTGACGCGGGATCAGCTTGCGCAGGCGCCCCGTCATCAGCACGCCGTAGGCGTAGGCCTTCTCCCGGTGCACGATCGCGCTGAACGCGTCGACCTGCTCGCCCTGCAGCAGGATGTCGACCTTCACGAGGTCGGCCTCCTGCGAGCCGGCGGGCTCGTAGTCGAGCGAGGCGTAGCCGGCGGTCTTGGACTTGAGGTTGTCGAAGAAGTCGAAGACGATCTCGCCGAGGGGCATGTGGTAGCGGATCTCGACCCGGTCCTCGCCCAGGTACTCCATGCCGATCAGGGTCCCGCGGCGGCTCTGGCAGAGCTCCATGATCGTGCCGACGTAGTCCTTCGGCGCGAGGATCGCGGCCTTGACGATCGGCTCCGTGACGGCGGCGATCTTGCCGACGGGGAACTCGCTCGGGTTCGTGACGGTGACGGTCTTCTTGTCCTCCGTCGAGACCTCGTAGATGACCGAGGGCGCCGTGGTGATGAGGTCGAGACCGAACTCGCGCTGCAGGCGCTCGGTGATGATCTCGAGGTGCAGGAGGCCGAGGAACCCGCAGCGGAAGCCGAAGCCGAGCGCCACCGACGTCTCGGGCTCGTAGACGAGCGCCGCGTCCGAGAGCTTGAGCTTGTCGAGGGCCTCGCGCAGGTCCGGGTAGTCGCTGCCGTCGATCGGGTACAGGCCCGAGAAGACCATCGGGAGCGGCTCGGTGTAGCCGGGCAGCGCCTGCGTCGCGGGCTTCGACGCCGTGGTGACGGTGTCGCCGACCTTCGACTGGCGCACGTCCTTCACACCGGTGATCAGGTAGCCCACCTCGCCGACCGCGAGACCCTGCGTCGCGACCGGCTCGGGGCTCGACACGCCGATCTCGAGGATCTCGTGCGTGGCGCGGGTCGACATCATCTGGATCTTCTCGCGCGGCGAGAGCTTGCCGTCGATCATCCGGACGTAGGTGACGACCCCGCGGTAGGCGTCGTACACGGAGTCGAAGATCATGGCGCGCGCAGGGGCGGAGGGGTCGCCGACGGGCGGCGGGATGAGCTCGGTGACGCGGTCGAGCAGCGCCTCGACGCCCATGCCGGTCTTGCCGGAGACGCGGAGGACGTCGTCCGGGTCGCCGCCGATGAGGCTCGCGAGCTCCTTCGCGTACTTCTCGGGATCCGCGGCCGGCAGGTCGATCTTGTTCAGGACAGGGATGATCGTGAGGTCGTTCTCGAGCGCGAGGTAGAGGTTCGCGAGCGTCTGCGCCTCGATGCCCTGCGCCGCGTCGACCAGGAGGATCGCGCCCTCGCAGGCCGCCAGCGAGCGGCTGACCTCGTAGGAGAAGTCGACGTGACCCGGAGTGTCGATCATGTTCAGGGCGAACGTGCGCCCGTCGCGCTCCCACGGCATCCGCACGGCCTGCGACTTGATCGTGATGCCGCGCTCGCGCTCGATGTCCATGCGGTCGAGGTACTGCGCGCGCATCGCCCGGTCCTCGACGACACCCGTGATGCCGAGCATCCGGTCGGCGAGGGTGGACTTGCCGTGGTCGATGTGGGCGATGATGCAGAAGTTGCGGATGGACGCCGGATCGGTCGCGGCGGGCTCGAGCCCGGAGTGTGCACGTGGAGACATCGTGGGACCAGTGTCCCATGCCCGGCGGCGGAGGCCGGGACCGGCGGCTACAGATCGAGTCCGTAGGTGCGGGTGGGCTCGACGCCGGGCGGGTTCTCCCGCTCGCCGAGGCGGACGAAGCCCATGCTCTCGTAGAGGGCGTGCGCGGTGGTCATCAGCGTGCCGCTGTTCATCACGACCCGCTGGAGGCCCCGCTCAGCGGCGAGCATCACGACGAACTCCGTGAGCAGCCGCCCGAGACCCCGCCCGCGTGCCTCCGGGGCGACGGCGAGCAGCCGCCAGTCCAGCTCGCCGGGGCGGCCGAGCTCGTAGAGGTTCGCGCCCGGGCGCGCGGTGGTGACCGTGGCGAGGATCCGCCCGTCGCCCTCGACGGCGACCCAGACCTCGCCCTCGACGTCGTGCCGGGCGACCGCGGCGACGTCGGCGGCGTACTCCTCCCCCAGCTCGTAGTCGTGGGCGTAGGCGGCGAGCCGCAGGCGCGAGACCTCGTCGTACTCCTGGGCCCGGACGCGCCGGACCAGCACCTCGGCGGCGCTCATCCGCGCACCGGGGCCGGGAGAGCGCGCAGCCCGTGCTCGAGCGCGGCGGGATCCGCGGCGAGGCAGACGCGGATCCAGCCCTCGCCGGTGCGGCCGAAGGCGCTGCCGGGCGCGACGGCGACGAGGGTCTCGAGGAGGAAGGACTCGACCCACGAGGCGACGTCCCCGCCGGTCGCGTGCGCCATGTCGATCCACAGGTAGAACGCGCCCTCGGGCTCGCGGTAGGCGATCCCCCGCTCGTCGAGCACGCCCGTCGCGAGCCGCAGGTTGGCGAGGTAGTGGTCGGAGGCGGACGCCACCGCGTCCTGCGGCCCGGTCAGAGCGGCGAGGGCGGCGCGCTGGTCCGGAGTGGCGACGCAGCTGATCGCCGCCTCCTGCACCGTGACCATGATCGACGTGAAGCCGGGAGGCGTCACGAGGTAGCCGACGCGGACGCCGGTCATCGCGTAGGTCTTCGAGAAGGAGAAGACGCTGAGGACGCGGTCGGCGTCGTCCCCGCGCTCCTGCGCGATCGACGCGAGGCTCACGTGCGGGCGCCCGTAGGTGAAGTACTCGTAGACCTCGTCGCTGAGCACCCACAGGTCGTGGCGCCGGGCGATGTCGAGCAGGCGCTCGAGGACCTCCCTCGGGAACACCACGCCGAGCGGATTGGACGGGCTGTTGACGATCAGGACGCGGGTCCGGTCGGTGATCAGGCGCTCGACCTCCTCGGGATCGGGGAGGAAGGCGTTCTCAGCGCGCAGCGTGTACGGCACGGGGACGGCGCCGATGGTCCGCGCGTTGGTCGTGAAGACGGTGTAGCCCGGGTCGGGGATGAGCACCTCGTCGCCGGGCCCGAGCAGGAGCGTCATCGCCTGGTGCAGCGCCTGCGTGGCGCCGACGGTCACCCAGACCTGCTCGACGTCCGCCTCGATGCCGTTGTCTCGTGCCAGCTTCTCGACGATGGCGCGCCGGAGCTCGGGGACTCCGCCGTTGGGCCCGTAGCGGGTGTCATCGGCCGCCCACGCCGCCCGTGCCGCCTCGATGATGTGCGGCGCGGTCGGCACGTCGGGCTCGCCCACCGCGAGGAGGGTGACTCCGTCGAGCCGCAGCGCGATCTCGAACAGGTGGCGGATGCCCGAGGGCGGCACCGCGGAGAGGTGATCGGCGAGACGGGGCACCGGCGTCACGTTACCGGCGGGCCCGGACCGCGAGACGCCACGGCGGTCCGCCTCCCCCGGCGTGTCGCCCCGGCGGCCCCGACCCGGACGGCGCCGCACCCGCGGGCGCGGCGCGGTTGAAGGGTGACGACGGGTGCGCTAAAGTTCCTTGTTGGCTTGCGCTCCCCCTCCGGACACCCGGCAGGCGTGGAGTGATCAGAAGCCGGCGACCTCCAGTCGCACCGCAGGGCGTTCAGACGCCCGCGGAAGGGGCACTCCGTCGAGTAGCCGGCTGCACACACGCACATCCGAGAAGAAGGTAATCCACGTGGCAAACATCAAGTCGCAGATCAAGCGCAACCTCACCAACAAGAAGGCGAACGAGCGCAACAAGGCCGTCAAGAGCGAGCTGAAGACCGCCATCCGCTCGGTCCACACCGCCATCGCCGCCGGCGACACCGAGAAGGCCGGCACCGCCCTCGCCTTCGCCGCCAAGAAGCTCGACAAGGCCGCCAGCAAGGGCGTCATCCACAAGAACCAGGCCGCGAACCGCAAGTCGGCCATCGCGAAGCAGGTCGCCGCGCTGTAGTACTGCGCGAAGCTGCAACGACGAAGGGTCCGGCCATTGGCCGGGCCCTTCGTCGTTGCAGCTTCGCGGTCGACGGGCTCCTCGTGCCTCGTCGCCCGTCGCGCGGTCGGCTTACAGGGGTGGTCGCGGTGGGAGGAGCGGGTTTCGTTCCGGGTACGACGATCCGCTCGCACGCGGATCGCCGGTGACCCGTACCGTTCTCGACGGGCTCCTCGTTCCTCGTCGCCCGTCGCGCGGTCGGCTCCCAGGGGTGGTCGCGGAGGGAGGAGCGGGGAGCGTTCCGGGTACGACGATCCGCTCGCACGCGGATCGCCGGTGACCCTGCGAGGTCATCGTGCGACGCTTCGTCGTCCATCGGACGTGACGCGGTCGGGTCTCATAGTGGTCGCGGTGGGAGGAGCGGGTTCCGTTCCGGGTACGACGATCCGCTGACACGCGGATCGGCGGTGACCCGCACCGATCTCGACGGGCTCCTCGTGCCTCGTCGCCCGTCGCGCAGTCGGCTTCCGCGCATGGTTGCGGTGGGAGGAGCGGGTTCCGTTCCGGGTACGACGATCCACTGACACGCGGATCGCCGGTGACCCTGCGAGGTCGTTGTCCGACTCTTCGTCGGCCGCGGTGCGAGCCTGCGAGCGGAGGTGAACCCTTCGCTGCTGGTCGAGTAGCCGCGGAGCGGCGGGTCGAGACCCGCCGGGGACGAGGTCGGTGCTGATCGCGGGAGCAGGGCCTTTCGGGCGGGTCAGAGGCCCCGGGCGGAGACGACGGAGACCATGCGCTCGAGGGCGTAGACGGGGTCGCGGGTGGCGCCCTTCACGTTCGCGTCGGCGTCGGCGACCGTCAGGATCGCGGTGCCGAGGCCCTCGCCGGTCCAGCCCTGCAGGTCGCGCCGGGCCCGGTCCACCTGCCACGGAGCGAGGCCCAGACGCGAGGCGACCTGGCCCGAGCCCTCGCGCGAGCCGGCGACCTTCGCCATGGTCCGCAGCTTGCTCGCGAACGCGGCGACGATCGGTACCGGGTCGGCACCGGAGGCGAGGGCGTGGCGGAGCCCGAGCAGCGCCTCGCCGTGACGGCCCGCGATCGCCGAGTCGGCGACGGTGAAGGCCGTGGTCTCGACGCGGCCGCCGTAGTACTTCGCGACGGTCGCCTCGGTGATCTCGCCGGTGACGTCGGACAGCAGCTGCTGGCACGCCGACGCGAGCTCGTCGAGGTCGTCGGAGAAGGCAGACACCAGGGCTCGGACGGCACCGGTGGTCGCCGTGCGGCCGGCGGTGCGGAACTCGGCGATCGCGAAGTCGACCTTGTCGCTCTCGCGCTTGAGCTCGGCGCAGACGATCTCGATGCCGCCGCCCGTGCCCGAGCGGATGGCGTCGAGGAGCTTCTTGCCCCGGTTGCCGCCGCCGTGGCGGAGCACCAGGGTCGCCCCGTCCGCGGGCGCCGAGAGGTAGTCGAGGGTCTCGAGGAGGAACGCGTCCGTGCACTTCTCGACGTTCGAGACGCGGATGAGGCGGGGCTCGTCGAAGAGGGACGGGCTCGCGAGCGTCAGCAGCTCCCCCGGCGCGTAGCCGCCGGCGTCGATGTCGCTGACCTCGAGGCTCGGGTCCTCGGCCCGGAGGAACTCGCGGAGGAAGCGCAGCGCGCGGTCGGCGAGGAACTGCTCCGGGCCGGTGATCAGCACGATCGGCGCCGGCCGGGTCTGGTTCCAGGCGAGCTGCGGGATCGCCGCCTTCGAGGGCGCTGCCTTCGCGCGCGCCGGGGCCCTGCCTGCCATGCCGTGTCCTTCCGTGCCGCGCCCGTCCGAGCGCCCTCCACCCTACGGCCCGCTCACGGCGCCCCGAGGCCGCCGCGGGAGCCGTCGCGCCGCTCACCCAGACCGCGATCCCGTCGCTGCGGGACGCGAGCACGACCGTACCCTCGACATCCGACCTCAGCGCCTCGACCCCGTGCTCGGCCAGCAGAGCGAGGAGCGACGGATTCGGATGTCCGTAGTCGTTCTCCGCCCCGACGGAGATCAGCCCGACGCTCGCGCCGAGCGCGTCGTAGAGGGCGGGCGACTGGTCGGCGGAGCCGTGATGCGCGACCTTGACGACGTCGACCCGGCCGACCGGCAGCCGGGAGACGCGTCCCTGCTCCTGCTCGCCGAGGTCGCCCAGGAGCGCGACGGAGAGCGGGCCGCCGCGGGCGTCCGGGCCGATGTCGACCCGGAGGGTCACGCTCGCCTCGTTCCCCCGCAGCGCGCTCCGCCGCTCCGGCCACTCGACCCGCCAGCGCAGCGAGCCGAGCGCGCCGCTGTCGCCGCGGACCGCCTCCTGCACGGCGACCCCCGCGCCGGTGAGCGCCGCCCGGTCGCGCTCGTCGTCGCGGCCCGCGGCGGGCCCGACGAGCGCGGCGTCGGTCCGTCCGAGGACGGCCTGGAGCCCGCCGACGTGGTCGAGGTCGTAGTGAGTGAGCACCAGCAGCGGGATCCGGTCCACTCCCATCAGGCGGAGGCAGGCCTCGAGCGGTGCGGGCTCGGGCCCCGTGTCGACGAGCAGCACGCCCGCGTCTCCGCGGAGGAGGACCGCGTCGCCCTGCCCGACGTCGCACATCGCGACACGCCAGTCCTCGGGAACCGAGGCGGCGCGAAGGAGCGGCGTGGCGACGGTGGTGCCGCCGGCGGCGGCGATCGCGCACGCCAGCCCGACGGCGGCGACCCGGCGCACCCGCGCGAGCCGCGGCGACTGCGTGACCAGCACGAGGGCGAGCAGGGTCAGCACGGTGAGCGTGAGCGCTCCTCCTACTCCGGGCCACCAGGCGATCCTCGGGGCGGGCCACGAGTCGACGGCGCGGGCGATCGAGGCGATCCACCAGGCGGGGACGGCGGCGAGCCGGATCGCAGCGTCGGCGGCTCCGGGCCACCAGGGGGCGAGCAGGCAGCCGATGAGCCCGAGCCCGGTCGCGGCGGGTGCCGCGGGCTCGGCGAGCAGGTTGGCGAGCACTCCGTACACCGGCACCGACGGGTCCACGAGCAGCAGCACGGGCTGGCAGGCGAGCTGCGCCGCGGTCGGCACCGCGAGCAGCAGGGCGAGAGGCCGGGGCAGCACTCGACCGAGAGCGCCCGCGATCGGCTCGGCGAGCAGCAGGAGTCCGGCGGTGGCGAGGACGGACAGCACGAAGCCGAGCCTCCCCGCGATCGAGGGGTCGGCGGCCACGAGCACGACGACGGTCGCGAGCAGGGCGGGCACGGCCGCTCCGGAGCGACGCCCGAGCCGCGCGAGGAGGACCACCGTCGCCATCACGGCGGCCCGCACCACGCTCGGCTCGGGGGTCACCAGCACCACGAAGCCGGCGAGCAGGGCGAGGGCGGCGACGGTCCGGAGGCGGCGCCCGGCGCCGAGGAGCGCCGCGATCGTCCAGCCGGCGACCACCACCACGGCGCAGTTGGCGCCCGAGACGGCGGTCAGGTGGGTGAGCGACGCGGTGCGCATCGCCTCCTCGAGCCCCGCGTCGAGCGCGGACGTGTCGCCGGTCGCGAGGCCCGGCAGCAGCCCCGCCACGTCGCCGCCGACCAGCGCCGCGCGTTCGAGGAAGCGCGAGCGCAGCACCTCCGCGACGGCCGCCGCTCCCCCGGGACCGCGCCGGTCCTGAACGGACGCCGCCCTCAGCATCGTCGCCTCGCCGACGGGCGCCTCCTGCGCCGCAGCACGCGCCTCCAGGTCGAGCTCGGCGCCCACCGGCAGCCGACCGCCGGGATCGGCGAGCAGCACGCGGACGGGGGCCGCGGTCGACGCGTCTCCCACCCGCAGCGCCGTCGCGTCGAACCACACTCCCCCGGTCGCGAGCGGTCGGGCACCCGTGTCGACGCGCACGGTGACCGGGGTGAGGGCGCGATCCTCCTGTGCCTCCCGCAGCGACGCCGGGTGGTCACCGGGCGCCGCGGCGACGACGGAGGTGAGGGCGAGGGCGGCACCCGCGCCCCCGACGAGCACCGCTCCGACCAGCCGCCCGCCGAGGCCGCGCCGGAGCAGGACGCACGCCGCCCCGAGCAGCACCCAGCCCGCGGCGCACCACGAGAGGCCCCCGTCGAGCACTGCCGCGACCGGCAGCATCCCGGCCGCCCACGCGGTGGTCCAGGCGGCCACCGCTGCCGGCAGGAGCCGCAGGTCCGCCGCCCGCACGCTCCTCACGGCGCGACCTGGTCGCGGAACGCGGCGAGCGTCTTCTCGCCGATCCCGGGGACCTCGAGCAGCTGGTCGACGGAGGAGAACGGGCCGTTCGCCTCCCGGTGGGCGACGATCTTCTTCGCGGTCGCCGGGCCGATCTCGGGCAGCTCCTCCAGCTGGGCCGCCGTCGCCGTGCTCAGGCTCAGCACGGATCCGGCGGCGGCGGCCCCTCCCGGAGCGGATCCGCCCGGAGCCGCTCCCGCCGCGGCCGGCGCCGCTCCCACGGCCGGCACGACGATCTGCTCGCCGTCGACGAGCCTCCGGGCCAGGTTGACCGCCGCGCGCTCCGCCGACTCCTGGAACCCTCCGGCGGCGGCGACCGCGTCCGCCACCCGCGCCTCCGACGACAGGACATACAGCCCCGGAGAGGCGACCTCCCCGGCCACGTGCACGTACAGCGACTCGACCACCGCAGCAGCGGGCACGCTCGTCGACACGGCGGGCTCCAGGACCCGCTCATGACCGCTCGACCGTGCTCCCGCGAGCAGCACCGCGACCACCGCGGCGCCGATGACGAGCACGACCGCCGCTCCCACTCCCACGCGCCAGCGCGGGCGGGCGCGCCGAGGCCGCAGCAGCGCCGTCAGCTGCTCGTCGTCCGTCCCGCTGGTCTCTGGCATCCGCCGACGGTAGGACCCACGTCCCCGCCCGGAGCGGCCGCCGACGCCGATCCGGGGAGAGCCCGCCGGATCGCCTCCCTGTGGAGGAAAGGGCAGCACCGGCGCAGGACGCACGACGGGGCCCCTCCCGCGAGAGGAGGAGCCCCGTCGGGACGGATCGGCGGCTAGACCGCCTTCGTCACCAGGTTCACCAGGCGCGGCGCCCGCACGATCGCCTTCACGACCTCGCGGCCGACGAGAGCCCGCGCGACGCCGGCAGTGGCCCGCGCCTTCTCCTCGAGCTCGTCGGAGGAGATCTTCGGCGAGACCTCGAGCCGGTCGCGGACCTTGCCGTCGACCTGCAGGATCGCCGTGACCTTCTCCTCGACCAGCAGCGACGGGTCGGCCTTGCGCCACAGCGCGTGCGCGACGGTGCCCTCGTAGCCCAGACGGTGCCACATGTCCTCGGCCGTGTACGGCGCGAACAGGTTGAGAGCCATCGCGACCACCTCGACCGCCTCGCGGACCGCGGGGTCCCCGGCCCCGGCGCCCGAGTCGACGACCTTGCGGGTCGCGTTGACGAGCTCCATCAGCCGCGCGACCACGACGTTGAACTTGAACGCCTCGATCAGCGACGGGGACTCCGCGAGGAAGCGGTGGGTCTGGCGGCGCAGAGCCGCGTCGCCCGACTTCCACTCGACGTCGGGCCTCGAGGTGACGTCCTTCGCCAGGCGCCAGGCGCGGGCGAGGAACTTCGCGCTGCCGCCGGGCGAGACGTCGGCCCAGTCGATGTCGTCCTCGGGCGGGCCGGCGAACGCCATCGTCAGGCGCACGGCGTCGACGCCGAACTCGTCCAGCTGGTCCGAGAGGCGGACGATGTTGCCCTTCGACTTCGACATCGCCGCGCCGTCCATCTGCACCATGCCCTGGTTCAGCAGCGCGGTGAACGGCTCCGTGAACGACACGTAGCCCAGGTCGAACAGCACCTTGGTGATGAAGCGCGCGTACAGCAGGTGCAGGATCGCGTGCGTCACGCCTCCGACGTACTGGTCGACGGGCGCCCACTTCTCGGCGAGCTTCGGATCGAAGGCCTGCGTGTCGTCCTTCGGCGAGAGGAAGCGGAGGAAGTACCACGAGGAGTCGACGAAGGTGTCCATCGTGTCCGGGTCGCGGCGCGCGGGCGAGCCGTCCACCGGGTGCGGCACGTTCACCCAGTCCTCCGCCGCTCCGAGCGGCGACGAGCCCTTCGGCTGCAGGTCGAGGCCGTCGGTGGAGGGCAGGACGACGGGCAGCTGGTCCTCGGGAACCGGCACGAGCTCGCCGTCGGCTCCGTGGATGATCGGGATGGGGGTGCCCCAGTAGCGCTGACGGGAGATCAGCCAGTCGCGCAGGCGGTAGTTCTTGGCCGAGCGGCCGCGGCCGCGCTCCTCGAGCATCCTGATGACGCGCTCGATGGCGGTGCGCTTGGAGAGCCCGTCGAGCGGCCCGGAGTTGATCAGGCGGCCGTCGCCGGTCAGCGCCTCGCCGGTCGTGGCGGGGTCGAGCGAGTACTCCTTCTCGAGCGCGGCCAGCTCCTCCGGGTCCTCCGGGATGACCGGGATCGCCCCGGTGACGGACGCGTTCGTGTCGACGACCACGCGCACGGGCAGGTCGAAGGCGCGGGCGAAGTCGAGGTCGCGCTGGTCGTGCGCGGGGACGGCCATGACGGCTCCGTGGCCGTAGTCCGAGAGGACGTAGTCGGCGGCCCAGATCGGCAGCCGCTCGCCGTTCACGGGGTTCACCGCGTAGCGGCCGAGGAACACGCCGGTCTTGGGGCGGTCGGCGGTCAGGCGCTCGATCTCGCTCGACTTCTGCACCGTCTCGAGGTAGCTGCGGAACGCGTCGCGGATCGCGGGCTCGGAGCCCTCGACCAGCTCGGAGGCGAGGTCGGAGTCGGGCGCGACGACCATGAAGGTCGCCCCGTAGAGCGTGTCGGGGCGCGTGGTGAAGACGGTGACGCGCTCGTCGCGGCCCTCGATCTCGAACTCGACGTCGGCACCGATGGAGCGGCCGATCCAGTTGCGCTGCATGGCGATGACCTTCGACGGCCAGGAGCCCTCGAGCTGGTTCAGGTCGTCGAGCAGCCGGTCGGCGTAGTCGGTGATCTTGAAGTACCACTGCGTGAGCTTCTTCTTGACCACGACCGCGCCGGAGCGCTCGGAGGTGCCGTCCGCGAGGACCTGCTCGTTCGCCAGGACCGTCTGGTCCACCGGGTCCCAGTTGACCCAGCTGTCCTTGCGGTAGGCGAGGCCCTTCTCGTACATCTTGAGGAACAGCCACTGGTTCCACTTGTAGTACTCGGGGTCGGAGGTGTGCAGCACGCGGTCCCAGTCGAAGGACGCGGCGTAGCGCTTCATCGAGCGCTTCTGCTGCTCGATGTTGTCGTAGGTCCAGGTGACCGGGTTCAGCCCGCGCTTGATGGCGGCGTTCTCGGCGGGCAGGCCGAAGCTGTCCCAGCCGATCGGGTGGAGGACGTTGAAGCCCTGCTGGCGCCAGTAGCGCGCGATCACGTCACCGAGCGCGTACGCCTCGGCGTGGCCCATGTGCAGGTCGCCCGAGGGGTACGGGAACATGTCGAGCACGTACTTGCGGGGGCGCTTGTCGTCGGGGTCGTCCGTCGCGAACGGGCGCGTCTCCTCCCAGATCGGGAGCCACTTCTCCTGGAGCGCTCGGAAGTCGTAGCGCTCCTCGTCGCTCGCGCCGGTCTGCCGGGAGGTGTCTTCTGCCACAGGTGCTTCTCACTTCTGAAGGAGGGGGAGAACGCGCGCGCTTGGGCGGCTGCGTTCGACCATCAACCCTACTGGCCCCGCGCGCACGGCAGACGAACGCGGCGCCCGCTCAGTCCTCGGCGGCGCCCAGCACCGCGAGGAGCGCCCGCGCCTTCAGCCGCGTCTCCTCGACCTCCTCCTCCGGCACCGAGAGCGCGGTGATGCCGCCGCCGGTTCCCAGGCGGGCGCGCTCGCCGTCGAGCACGAGGGTGCGGATGGTCATCGCGAGGTCCAGCGAGCCGTCCGAGCCCAGGCGGCCGAAGGCGCCGGAGTAGACGCCGCGGGGACCGCCCTCCCACTCCCGCAGCAGCTCCACGGCCCGGCGCTTGGGCGCTCCCGCCATCGAGCCGGCCGGGAAGAGGGCCGCGATCAGCTCGGCGATCCCGACGCCCGGCGCGCGGCGGGCCGAGACCTCGCTGACCAGCTGGTGGACGTGCGGGTAGCTCTCCACCTCGAGCAGGCGGTCGACGACGACGGAGCCGGGGGCGGCGATCCGGGCGAGGTCGTTGCGGACGAGGTCCACGATCATCACGTTCTCGGCCCGCTCCTTCACGCTCGACACGAGCTCGTCCCGGAGCGCGCGGTCCTCGTCGGCGTCCCGGCCCCGGGGGCGCGTGCCCTTGATGGGATGCGTGGCGACGCGTCCATCGGCCCCGCCGGTGAGGAACCGCTCGGGCGAGGCGCTGACGAGCGCGAGCGGGCCGAGGCGGATCAGCCCGCCGTGATGGCTCGGGCTGGAGCGGCGGAGGCGACGGTACGCCTCGACCGGATCGAACCGGCCCTCGACGACGATCTCGTCGGTGAGGCAGAGCTGGTAGGCATCCCCCGCGCGGATGGCCTCCTGGCAGCGGCCGATCAGCGCCGTGTACTCGGCGGCGGAGTGGCGGCGGACCGGGTCGCCGGCGGGCTCGGGATCCGCGGGGTCCGCGGGTGCGGGCGCGCCGACGAGCTCGAGCAGGCGCGCGGTGAGCTCCTGCACGTCGCCCGTGGCGACCAGGCGGACGGTCCGGGTGCCGTGGTCGAACTCGAGCACGGGGTCGCCCCGGAGCAGGGCGAGGGCCGGCGGATCCGCGGGGCCGGTCGGCGCCGAGGGCAGGGAGACGGAGGCGGCTCCCGCCTCGTAGGAGATCCAGCCGTAGCGGCCGAGCGCGCGGTCGCCCGCGGGGGCCTCGTCGTCGACCGCGGCGAGCGCCGCCGCCACGTCGCCGCCGGCCTCGACGAGGAGCACGTCCCCGCGGGCGCACGCGCCGAGGTAGGAGCGGCCGCTCGTCGCTCCGAGGCCCGAGTCGAGCCAGAACGACGCCTCGGCCGTGGCGAACAGGGCGTGGTGCGCGAGCTCCGGATCGACCCAGGGCAGCTCGACCGAGCGGACGTGCCGATCCTCCGAGACCACTGGGCTAGCGTAGGCGGTCGTGGACGGCGAGCAGGTTCGGGAGTGGGACGGGCGGGCCCTGACGAGCGTTCCCGAGCCGTTCGGCACCTCCCTGGACGCGGCCGACTCCTGGCTGGTGGACGAGGGACGCGTCCGCGGGCTCGACCTGCACCGCGAGCGGTTCGCCGCCTCCGTCGCTTCGGCGGGCGGGCACCCGGACGTCGAGCCGTTCCTCCACGCCGCGATCGCCGCCCTGCCCCGCGAGGGCCGCTCCTTCCCCCGCGTCGAGCTCTCGGGAGGCGCCCTGCGGCTCCGGCTGCGATCCGCCCCGCCGACGACCCGCTCCGTGGTGCTGTGGACGAGCCCCGTGGATCCGCGCCGGACGCCGTCCTGGAAGGGGCCGGACATCGCACGTCTCGCCCTCCTGCGGACGCGCGCGCACGCCGCGGGAGCGGACGAGGCCGTGCTGCTCGACGCCGAGGGCGCCGTCATCGACGGAGCGAGCAGCGCGATCCTGTGGTGGCTGGGCGACGCGCTGGTCGTCCCTCCGGCGACGAGCACCCGCGTGCGCAGCGTGACGGCTCGCACCGTCTCGGTGCTCGCCGGCGCGCTCGGCGTGGACGTGATCGAGGCCCCGGCCGAGCCGGGGTCGCTCGAGGGCCGTGAGGTCTGGACGGCCAACGCCCTGCACGGTCTGCGGCTGGCGACCGCCTGGGCGGACGGACCGGCGCTCGCCGCGGAGCCGGGCCGCCTGGACGCCTGGCGGAAGCGGCTGGACGCTCTCAGGCGGCCTCTCCCGGCGCTCTGACCCGCGGAGGACCTCAGCTCCCGCGCGTCCCCCAGACGGAGGGCCCCCGTTCCGGTCGCACTCGTGCGTCCGCCGTGCGAGCATCGAGTACCCCCTCTTCCGGCCCCCGCCGGCCACTCGAGAAAGTCCTGCGATGACGCGTTCCGCAGCTACCTCGAGACGGTGCAGAAGTCGAGCGAGATCGAGCGCCTGACCGCCGACCGCCCCAAGACCGGCGTGTTCCT
>NZ_PSVN01000028.1:0-24652 GCF_002932235.1 Rathayibacter sp. AY1E3 | reverse complement strand
GCGGCGTTCAACCCCGTCTCGACGCCGGTGCTGGCGAGTCCCGAGCCGGTCCGCGGAGGAACGGCGCCGGCCCCCGCCGACGGCTCCGGCCCTGCCGCGCCCGTCGCCCCGCAGGCGCCCTCCGAGAGCACCTCTCCCGACACCGAGGACGCCCCCACCGGAAGCTGACACCCGACCACCCGCCCCGCTCGCGCGGGGGAACGCCGACGGCCCGGGGGACACTGTCCCCCGGGCCGTCGGCGTTCGTCAGCGCGCGTCGCGGCGGCGGCGCGTGACTCCGAGCGCGAGCGCTCCGCCGGCGAGCAGGGCGAGGGCCGCCGCGGCGGTCCAGCCCGTCTCGACGCCGGTGCTCGCGAGTCCCGAGCCGGTCCGCGGAGGAACGGCGCCGGCCGGAGCGGGAGCCGGCGTGCGGCTCGGCTCGGCCGAGGGCTGCGCGGTCGGCGCCGTGGTCGGCTCAGCCGTCGGCGCCACCGTCGGCTCGACAGTCGGTCCCGGAGTCGGCACCGTCCCCGCCCCGAACACGGACTCCGCGGAGCCGAGCGACGCGAGCACCGTCTCGCCGTTCGCGTCGTCCACGCCGTCGTTGTCGGTCACCGCGAACACCTCGCCGGAGCCGGTGATCCCGAGGCCCTCGAGCTTCTCCTGGGTCCAGCCGTTCCCGGCCTGCAGCGCGGGCAGCACGTCGACCGCGAGCGTCTTCTCGAGCATCGGCAGCGTCTCGCCGACCGCCGCGCCGGCCTCCGTCGGCAGCGGCACCGTGTACACGGCCTTCAGCGCGGCGTCCGGCCCGTTGAGCTTGTCGCGCTCGATCACCGCGAGCGTGCCCGCCGGGGTGAGCGTGATCTCCGAGAGCCCGTTCCAGTCGCCGTCCGCCCCGGACACGGCCTCCAGCGGGTAGCCGAAGAAGCTCCAGCTGTCGGCGGCGACGTCGTAGCGCCCGATCCGGACCACTCCGTCGGCGTCGATCGAGGCCTCGCGCTGCAGCGCCGTCCAGACGATCTCACCGGCGGCACTGTCCTCGACGGTCACTCCCTCGAAGCCCTGCTTGCCCAGTGCGGAGGCGAGCTCCGCGGGCAGGGCGATCCGCTCGGTCACCGCGGCGTCCGCGTCGAGTCGCAGGAGTGCGTTGCCGTCGCCTGTCCCGCCCTCCGTCACGGCCCAGAAGCCGCCGTCGACGCGGGCGGCGATCCCCTCCAGATCCAGAGCGGCGGGCTCGCCGCCCTCGGTCACCGTGAGGGTCGTGTCGAGCAGCGCCGGCGAGACGGAGGTGTCGATCGAGTGGAGTGTGCTCGGCGCGTAGGCGCTGTCGCTCACCGCGTACAGGCGGTCGGGCGCCGCCGGGTCGGTCGAGAGGCCCGAGAGCGCGCCCCAGGGCAGCGGCGATCCGTCGACGTCGGCCGACAGCACGGTCGGGAACGCGGGGGCGGAGGCGCCGAGCGCGTAGAGCTGCACGCTCGCGCGGACGGCGGCCTCGGCGTCGTCGGTCTCGCTCGAGACGACCAGCAGGTCGCGCTCGGGCAGGGCGAGCAGCCCCTCCGGGCCGGGCGTCGACGGCAGCGCCTGCACGAAGCGCGGCGCGGTCGGCTCCGACACGTCGTAGACGGCCACGAAGTTGGCCCGCTCGGCGCCGACGAACACGTAGGGGACGCCGTCGAAGGTGGCCGAGAGCAGGCCCTCGGGCTCGGAGCCCTTCGCGTCGGAGCGCTTGTCCGGGTAGAGCCCGAGGCGCACCGCGAGGTGGTCGAACGAGTTCCCGGCGTCCCACTGCACGGCCCCGGTCGCGGCGTCGAGGATCGACCAGCCGCGCGTGCCGCCCTTCCAGTCGCCCTCGTTCGCGATCGCGACGTGGTCGTCGCCGACCCAGCCGATCGCGTCGGGCTCGCGCGGGACGTCGGTGATCGAGCCGGTCAGCGAGATCGAGTCGTCGTCGAGCGTGTCGATGCCGCTGACGGAGGCGGTGCCCGCGGTGTACGAGGCGGTGACGGAGCGGGTGGCCAGGTCGACGATCGCGACGGCGTTGTTCTCCTGCAGCGTCACGGCGACGGCAGTGTCGGCCGGGTTGATCGAGACGTACTCGGGCTCCGGGTCCGACGGGGTGTCGAGGCCGGCGAGACCGGTGAGGTCGACGTGCTCCGGCACCCAGGCGGAGGGGTCGCCCGCGAGGTCCATCACCACGAGCTCCCCGGCGGGCGCCTGCGGGAGGTCGCCCTCCTCGCCGCCCTCGGGGGCGAGGTCCTCGTCGCGCTGGTTCTCGATCGCGATGACCGCGGTCGAGCCGTCGGTGGTGACGTCGATGGAGTCGGGCTGGCCGCCGAGCTCGATGCTCGCGACGGGCGCGAGGTCGTCGGCGTGCAGCACGCTGACGTGGCCGGAGGGGTTCGCGAAGTCGCCGTCGCTCGTGTCGACCACCGCGAGGACGTACTCGCCGGTCGCGTAGACCGAGGTCGGCTCGCCGCCCACGCCGACGCCGCCGAGCGGCTCGGGGGAGTCGGGGTCCGAGATGTCGAGGACGTCGATGCGCTGCCCGGCGGAGTCCGTCGAGTAGACCAGGCGGCCGTCGGGCGACGCGCTCGAGATCTCGGCGACGGCGGAGTCGGCGGACGGGTCGGCCGCGTTGAGGTAGGCCGGCACCGTCGCGATGCGGGTGAAGAAGGAGTCGCCCGCGGCGGAGGCGGGCAGGGCCGCGGCTCCGAGGGTGCAGCCGGCGAGGGTGACGGTGAGGGCGAGGGCGGCGGTGCGGGTGCGGGTGTGACGAGAGGACACGGGTCTCCTGAGCGGCTTCGAAGGAACCCGCCCACGCTGGCCGCCCCCGGTGAACGCCCCGCCGCCCGCAGGTGTCCGCCCGGCGAACGCGCGGTGGCGGAGCCGCGACCGGGCGGGGGTCTCGAGACGCCGGCACGGACGCCTCGAGATCCGCCGGGCGGCGTGGTCAGCGCGCGAGGCCCTCCGCGGCCGAGCCCCAGGAGCCGAGGGCCGCGCGCACGCGCTCGTCGCGCGCGAGCGTCAGCGCCTCCGCGTACCCCTCCTCCAGCACGTCGTCGAGCCGCACCCGCGCACCCGTCTCGGAGGAGCGGACCGCCGCCTCCACCATCGCGAGGCTCCGCACGTTCGAGTGCACCTCGCCCGAGGGCACCGCCCCCGAGCCCAGCACCCGCACGAACTCCGCGAGCGAGCCCGCGATCTCCTCGGGCACGGGCTCGAGCGTGGCGGTCCGCACCGCCTCCGACTCGCGCGACTGCCACTCCGGAGCGCCGTCGCCGTCCCAGTGCGCGGTGCCGCCGGCCCCGTTCACGCGCCAGTCGCCGTTCCACGAGGTCTCGAGGCCGTCGGCGCACCAGCTGCCGGTGTAGCTGAAGCGCACTCCGCCGGCGAACTCGAACACGGCGCTCGCCGCGGCTCCGTCGGCGTACCAGCTCCAGCCCGGGTTGTACTCCTCGCAGTAGACCGCGACCGGGTCGCTGTCGAGCAGGTACCGCGCCGCGTCGAAGGCGTGGATCGCCATGTCGACCAGGAGCACGTGGTCCATCTCGTCGCGGAAGCCGCCGAAGCGGGGCGCCTTCGCGAAGTGCACGGAGGCGGTGCCCAGCTGCCCGAGCCCGGCGATCTGCTCGCGGAAGGCGGTGATCGCCGCGTAGTAGCGGCGCGACTGGCTGGTCATCAGGAGCCGGCCCGAGGCCTCGGCCGTCGCCGCGAGCACCAGCGCCTCGGCGATGGTCGGCGCGATCGGCTTCTCGGAGAGCACGGGCAGCCCGGCGAACAGCGCCTCCGAGCTGACGGGGAGGTGCGCCCGCGGCACGGTCACGTTGACCACGGCGTCGGCGCCGGAGCGCGCGGCGACCTCGGCGACGGAGGTGCCGACCGCGACCGGGCCGACCCCCTCCTCCTCCGCGGCAGCCGTGGCGAGGTCGACGTCGAGGTCGACCAGGCCGACGAGCTCGGCGTCCGGGGAGTCGCGGATGGTGCGGATCCAGGCGCGGCCCATCGCGCCGGCGCCGACCTGGACGAGGCGGACCGTCATCGGACGAGCGCTCCCTCGTAGTCCTGGCCGTTGTGGAAGTCCTCGGCCTCGTAGCGCTGCAGCACCGGGAGGCGGCGCTCGGGGCGCGAGGAGCGCACCCACTCGACGCCGTTCGCGATCACGCGGCGCACCTCGGCCTGGTGGTAGACGGGGTAGTCCTGGTCGCCGGGGGAGAAGAAGAAGATGCGCCCATGGCCGCGCTTCCAGGTCATGCCGGAGCGGAAGACCTCGCCGCCCGTGAAGGTCGAGAGGAACACGAGCTCGTCGGGCGCCGGCACGTCGAAGAACTCGCCGTACATCTCCTGCCGGGGGATCACGAAGGGGTGCGGGATCCCCTGGGCGATGGGGTGCGTGGGATCGACGGTCCAGACCAGCTCGCGGTCCTGCTCCGAGCGCCAGCGCAGCGTGCAGGTGGTGCCCATGAGCTTGCCGAAGATCTTCGACCAGTGGCCGGAGTGCAGGACGACGAGGCCCATGCCCGAGAGGACGTGGCGCTGGACGCGCTCGACGATCTCGTCGGAGACGTCGCCGTGGGCCATGTGGCCCCACCAGACGAGCACGTCGGTGGCGTCGAGGACGTCCTCGGTGAGGCCGTGCTCGGGCTCGTCGAGCGTGGTGGTGGAGACGGTGGCGCGCTCGCCGAGGTTCTCGCGGATGCCGTCGGCGATCGTGCTGTGCATGCCGTCGGGGTAGATCGCGCGGACCTTCTCCTCGATCTGCTCATGGCGGTTCTCGCCCCAGACGAGGACGCGGACGGGGGAGGAGGGTGTGGTCACGGTGTTCCTTCTTCGACGGTGGAGACGGTGCGGCAGTGGGCGGCCCGACACGGGGTTAACCGCTTTACCGGCCGCGTCTCCTAGGATGCGGGAGACGTCCGCCCCGCGTCAACCACGGCCGGGCGGCGCGAGCGGAGGAGACGCGGTGGCCACGATGAGGGACGTCGCGCGCCTCGCGGGGGTCTCGATCGCGACGGTGTCGTTCGTGGTCAACGACACCAAGCCCGTCTCGCCCGAGACCCGCGAGCGGGTGCGGGCGGCGATGCGCGAGCTCGGCTTCCGGCCGCACGCCCTGGCCCGCGCCCTCGCTCGGCGCCGCTCCGGGATCGTCGCGGTCGTCTATCCGCTCGTGTCGAGCCGGCCGCTCAACACCGCCACCTCGTTCCTGCTCGGAGCCGCCGAGGCCGCGGCGGAGCAGGACCACTCGATCGTCCTGTGGCCGACGGTCGGCGGCTCCGACCGCCTCGCCGACCTGCGCGCCGACGGCCTGATCGACGGCGTCGTGCTGATGCAGGTCACCAGCGAGGACGAGCGCGTGCCGGTCCTTCGGGACTCCGGCACGCCCTTCGCCCTCATCGGGCGCACCCGCGACCCGTCCGCCCTCGACTGGGTCGACATCGACTTCGAGGGCATGGTCGAGGAGGCGCTCGGCCGGCTCGCCGGCCTGGGGCACGCGCGGGTGGCGCTCGTGCTCGGCCCGGACCGCGACGCCGCGGCCGACTTCGGCCCCTACGCGCGCACCCAGGAGGCGTTCGCACTCGCCTGCGCGGCCCGCGGCGTCGAGGGCGTGCTGCTGCGCTGCGAGGAGTCGCCCGCCGGCGGCCGCACCCTCGCCCGCTCGTTCGACCCCACCTCCGCGACCGCCGTGGTGATCGTCAACGGGGGCGCCGCCGTCGGGTTCGCGCACGAGGTGCGGCACCGCGGGCTGCGCGTGCCCGAGGACCTCTCGATCGTCCTGCTCGCCTCCGACCCCGACGTCGCCGACCTGGCCGACCCGGCACTCGACCTGCTCGTCGCGCCCGGCCGCGAGCTCGGCCGCCGCGGAGTGGAGGCGCTGCTCGCCCGCCTCGCCGACCCGGCGGCGCCGCTCCTCCAGGAGCGCATCGGCGGCCCGTGGCGCCCCGGCGGCTCGGTCGCCCCTCCGCACTGACGGGCGCCCCGGGAAGCCCCGGGAGCGCGCGCTACGGCACGATCGAGTCGATGTAGCCGCCGTCGACGCGCACGGCAGCGCCCGTGGTGGCCGAGGCGAGCGGGGAGGCGAGGTACGCCACCATGTGGGCGATCTCCTCCGGCTCGATGAGGCGCTTCAGCAGCGACTGCGGCCGGTGCAGGCGCATGAACTCGCGCTGCGCCTCCTCCCACGGGAGCTCGCGGTCGACCAGCTCGTAGACGAAGTCCTCGACGCCGCCCGTGTGGGTCGGCCCGGCGAGCACGCTGTTCACCGTCACCCCGGTGCCGGCGGCGGCCTTGGCGAAGCCGCGCGAGACGCCCAGCAGCGCGGTCTTCGACACTCCGTAGTGGATCATCTCGGCGGGCGTGACGACGGCGGAGTCGCTGCCGATGTAGAGGACGCGGCCCCACTCGCGCTCCATCATCCCGGGGAGGTAGGCGCGGGTCAGGCGCACGCCGGTGAGCACGTTGACCTCGAAGTAGCGGCGCCACTCGGCGTCGTCGATGGAGAGCGCATCGGCGGAGCCGAAGATCCCGAGGTTGTTGACGAGCACATCCACGTCGGCGGCCGCCCGCAGGAGGGAGGCCGTGCCCTTCTCCGTCGACACGTCGGCCGCGACTCCGCGCACCCGCGCCTCCGGCACCGCCGCGCCGACGGCCTCGATCGCCCGGCGGATCGACCGCTCGGAGCGGGCGTTCACGATCACCTCGGCGCCCGCCTCCGCGAGCGTCGTCGCGATGGCCAGCCCGATGCCCTGCCCCGACCCCGTGACGAGGGCCGTGCGCCCGGTGAGATCCAACCCGATCATGCTGCTCCGCTCCGCGCCGCCGCCCGCCGGCCGCGCTCGGGGTCGAGCATGCCACCGAGCCCTGACATCCGGCCCGCTTCCGGCTGAGGACGCCCGAGGGTCGCCGCGGCGTCGCTCGGAACGGCGGAGACCGTTGCCAACCGGACACTCGTGCGTTACGGTCTAATCAATCGGCAATACGTATTACCCGCGGGTAGTAGGCCGATGACCCAGACTGTCGACGAGGACGAGGCGGACGCGTGACCCCGATGCAAGCAGATGTCGCCGTGATCGGCGGCGGCCTCGGAGGAGTGGCGGCGGCGATCGCCCTCGCCCGCAACGGCCTCTCGGTCGTGCTGACCGAGCAGTACCCGTGGCTGGGCGGCCAGCTCACCTCGCAGGGCGTCCCGCCGGACGAGCACACCTGGGTCGAGCAGTTCGGCGTCACCGCCGACTACCGGCGCCTCCGGGACGGCATCCGCGGCTACTACCGCCGCAACTACCCCCTCACCGCCGAGGCGATGCGCGACGACCGCCTGAACCCCGGCCGCGGACTCGTGAGCCGGCTCTGCGCCGAGCCCCGCGTCGCCGTCGCCGTGCTCGACGAGATGCTCGCCCCCTACCGCTCGAGCGGAGCGATCCGCGTCGTCACCGGCGTCGTCCCCTTCGCCGTCGACGGCGGCCCGGGCCGGATCGAGCGCGTCCTGCTGCGCGACGCGGTCTCGGGCGAGGAGCTCGCCGTCTCCGGACGGTACGTGATCGACGCGACCGAGACGGGGGAGCTGCTCCCCCTCGCGGAGGTCGACTACGTCACGGGCGCCGAGTCGCGCGACGAGCACGGCGAGCCCAGCGCCCCCGCCTTCGCCGACCCGATGAACGTGCAGGCCGTCACCTGGTGCTTCGGCTTCGACAGCGCGGACGGCGACCACACCATCGAGCGCCCGGCCGACTACGACTACTGGCACGAGTACGAGGTGCCGTTCTGGGGCGGGAAGCTCCTCTCCTTCACCGCGCCGAACCCGAGGACGCTGCGCCCCGAGACCCGCACGATGCACGTGAACGCCGTGGGCGACACCCGCACCGCGGACCAGCGCGCGCAGGGCGGGGACACCGACCTCTGGATGTTCCGCCGGATCCTCGCGACCGAGACCCTCCGACCGGGCGCGCTCGACAGCGACATCGTGCTCGCGAACTGGCCGATGCTCGACTACCTCGACAGCTCGATCCTCGACGTGCCGGAGCCGGAGAAGCACCTCGCCGGCGCCCGCGCGCTCTCGCTGTCGTACTTCTACTGGCTCCAGACCGAGGCGCCCCGGCCCGACGGCGGCCGCGGCTGGCCCGGGCTCCGGCTCCGCGGCGACGTGATGGGCACCGCCGACGGCCTCGCGCAGGCCCCCTACATCCGCGAGTCCCGCCGGATCCGCGCGCTCACCACGGTGCGCGAGCAGGACGTCTCCGTCGCCGCCCGCGGGACGGGGAGCCCCGCGCGCTTCGACGACTCCGTCGGCGTGGGCATGTACCGGATCGACCTGCACCCGACCACCGGAGGCGACAACTACCTCGACGTGGAGTGCTCGCCGTTCGAGATCCCGCTCGGCGCCCTCGTGCCGCGCACCCCGACGAACCTGCTGCCCGGGGGCAAGAACATCGGGACGACGCACATCACCAACGGCGCGTACCGCCTCCACCCCGTGGAGTGGAACATCGGCGAGGCCGTCGGCGAGCTGGCGGCCCTCGCCCTCGCCGAGGACCTGTCGCCCCACGAGATCGCCGCCGACCCCGCCCTCGTCGCCCGCCTGCAGGCGAGGCTCGAGTCGCGCGGCGTAGAGACCCACTGGCCCGACGTCGTCGGGTACTGACCGGGAACACCGAGAAGACCATTGGAGAAAGAGAGACGATGAGACCAGCGAAGAAGCTGATGGCCTCGCTCGCCGCAGTCGGAGTGATCGCCGCCCTCTCGGGCTGCGGCGCCGCCGGCGGCGGGGACGACTCAGCACCCGTCGCTCTGAGGATGTCCGTCTGGACCTCCGACGAGAAGCAGCTCGCCCTGTTCGACTCGATGGCCGACGAGTACATCGCCGACCACCCCGAGATCGAGTCCGTGACCTTCGAGTCCCTCCCGTTCGCGGACTACAACTCGACCCTGACCACGCAGGCCGCGGGCGGCAACACCCCCGACCTCGCCTGGGTCGGCGACATCGCGAAGGACCTGATCGACGCCGGAGCGCTCGCTCCGCTGACCGAGACCTTCGAGGGGACCGAGGGCTACGAGTACGACGACATCCTGCCCAGCGTGGCGCAGTCGTTCAGCCAGGACGGCGAGCTCTACGCGTACCCGTTCTCCAACTCGCCGTTCGCGCTGTACGTGAACCAGGACCTCGTCGCGCAGGCCGGGCAGACCGTCGACCCCGCGACGCTCACCTGGGAGGACGTCGACCGCATCGGCGCGGCCGTCAACGAGTCGACCGGCAAGGCCGGCTACATCATCCGCGACTTCGACTTCTCGGGCTGGCTGAGCCTCGCGAACCTCTGGGCGGGCTGGGGAGCCCAGCCGTGGAGCGACGACGGGACCCAGTGCACGATGGACTCGCCCGAGATGGTGGAGGCGTTCCAGTTCTTCCACGACTCGGTCTACGTCAGCGGCGCGACCCCCGGACCCGGCGTGACGGCGGACTTCTTCGCCGGCGACGCCGCGTTCACGACCGCGCAGGTCTCGCGGGCGAGCCTGCTCGACGGCTCGTTCCCGTTCGAGATCTACCCGCTGCCCGTCGGCCCCGCCGGCGAGTACGGCAACATCGGCCAGGCCGGCATGGCTGCGCTCGCAGGCGGAGACCACGTGGAGGAGGCGACCGGCTTCCTCTCGTTCATGACCAACCCGGAGAACTCCGCCAAGCTCGCGCAGTTCTTCCCGCCGCCCCGCGAGTCGCTGCTGTCCGGTGAGGAGCTGGCGAAGGTCAACACCCGCCTCAGCGCCGAGCAGCTCGACCGCGTCGTGGTCGACGAGCTCGCCGACGTGTCCGCCACCCCTCCGGTGACGAGCCCCGCCGAGATCACCTCGGTCGGCAAGACGGCGCTGGACCGCATGTGGTCGGCCGATGCCGACGTCGCCGAGGTGCTCGGAGGCGTCTGCGACGCCATCGCGCCCGTCCTCCAGGGGAAGTGATCCCGTGACCGCGACCTCGACGGACAGCCGCCGATCCGCTCCCGCCGGCGCCTACTGGAACCTCCGGCGCCGCGACGCGCTCGCCGGCTGGCTCTTCATCGCGCCCCAGCTGCTCGGTGTGATCGTGTTCGTGCTGCTGCCCGTCGGGCTCGCGGTCTGGTTCAGCCTCAACGAGTGGAACGTCTTCACCGGCTCCATGACCTTCGTGGGCGGCGAGAACTACGAGCGGGCGATCAACGACCCGAGCATCGGCGCGGTGCTCGGCACGACCGCGGTCTTCTCCGGGGGAGTGGTCGCCCTGAACCTCGCCCTCGGGCTGGGCCTGGCCGTGCTGCTGAACCGGAGGATCCCGGGCGGCGCCCTGTTCCGCACGCTCTTCTTCTCGCCCGTCGTCATCTCGGTGGTCGCCTGGACCCTCGTCTGGGGCTTCCTCCTCCAGGACAACGGCGCGATCAACGGCCTGCTCTCGCTGGTCGGCCTCGACGGGCCGAACTGGCTCCAGGAGGGACCCACCGCGATGGCGAGCGTCATCGTCACGCAGGTCATCCGCAGCGTCGGCGTCAACATGGTGCTCTTCCTCGCCGCGCTGCAGGGGGTGCCGGGCGACCTCTACGAGGCGGCCCGGCTGGACGGCGCGAGCCCCCGCGCGATCTTCTTCCGGATCACGCTCCCGCTCATCTCGCCCACCCTGCTCCTCACCGCCATCCTCACGATCGTCGGCTCGCTGCAGGCGTTCGCGCAGGTCGCCGTCCTGACCGAGGGCGGGCCGGAGCTGTCGACGACAGTGCTCGTCTACTACGTGTTCCAACAGGCCTTCGAGTTCAGCGACATCGGCTACGGCGCGACGCTCTCGCTGATGCTGCTCCTCTTCGTCCTGATCCTCACGGTCGTGCAGTGGCAGCTGCGCAGGAAATGGGTCTTCTATGAGAACTGACGCCGTCGTCGAGCAGGGGACCCCGCTCACGCCACGCCTCGAAGCCGTCCCGGAGCCGCCCGTCAAGCGCCGCCGCGGCCGCAGCCCGCTCATGACCGCCCTGCTCGTCGTGACGCTGATCCTGCTCGTGCTGCCGTTCGCGGTGCCGACGTTCTGGATGATCGCCTCGTCGTTCAAGCCGGTGAACGAGATCTTCTCGAACCCGCCGACCCTGCTGCCGGACTCGCCGAGCCTGGCGGGCTACGCCGAGGCGTTCCGGTTCCAGCCGTTCGCGCTCCAGTACTGGAACAGCCTCTACATCGCGGTCACGGTCACCGTGGTGACGCTGCTGGTCTCGAGCCTGGCAGGCTACGCCTTCGCCCGGATCCCGTTCCCGGGCCGCAACGCGGTGTTCCTCGTCGTCCTGACCGGCCTGCTGGTGCCGACGGAGGTGACGATCATCCCGCTGTTCCAGATCTTCCGGCAGCTCGGCTTCATCGACACCCACGTGCCGCTGCTGCTGGTGCCGATGGTCGGAGCGCCGGCGGTGCTGGGCACGTTCATCATGCGGCAGTACTTCATCGCGATGCCCGGCGAGCTCGAGGAGGCCGCGCGCCTGGACGGCCTCGGCCGCTTCGGGATCTGGCGGCGCATCTTCCTGCCGCTGTCCAAGCCCGCGCTGTCGGCCGTCGCGATCCTGACCTTCCTCGGGTCCTGGAACATGTACCTCGAGCCGACGGTCTACCTGACCTCACCCGAGCTCTTCACCCTGCCCCAGGCGCTCACCCGCTTCACCGACGCCTACGGCGGGGAGATGTGGGACGTGCAGCTCGCCGCGGCGACGATGACGGTCGTGCCCGTGCTGGCCGTGTTCCTCCTCGCTCAGCGGCAGTTCGTGGAAGGGCTCGCGCACTCCGGTCTGAAAGGCTGACCCGGTGTTCACGGATCGCCCCCTCGCCGCCCTCCGCGAGTTCCGTGCGGAGGTCGCGGAGCCCGACGACTTCGACGCCTTCTGGCGGGCCACCCTCGCGCTCGGGCGGGAGGGCGGCCCCGCCGTGAGCGCCGCGCCGGTCGACGCGGGCCTCCCGCTGGTGCGGGTGCGGGACGTGCGGTTCCCCGGCTTCGCGGGCGAGCCGATCGCCGCCTGGCTGGTGACCCCCGCGGTCGACCCGGGCGCCCCGCTCCCCGTGGTGATCGAGTACCCCGGGTACGGCAGCGGACGGGGCCGGCCGATCGAGCACCTCTGGATCGCCGCCGCCGGGTACGCGCACCTGGTCGTCGACGCGCGAGGCCAGGGAGCCGGCCGCCTCGCCCGCTCCGGAGCCACCCCCGACCCCCACGGCAGCGGACCCGCGTACCCCGGGGTCACGACCCGCGGCATCGAGTCGCCCGAGACGTACTACTACCGGCGCCTGATCGCGGACGCGGCGCTCGCCGTCGACTCCGTGGAGGCGCTCCCCGGGCTGGACCCGGACCGGGTGTCGGTCTTCGGCGGCAGCCAGGGCGGAGCGCTCGCGACCGCCGCGGCGGCGCTGCGCCCCCGGGTGCGCGCCGCGATCGCCCTCGTGCCCTTCCTCTCCGACGTCCTGCGCGCGACGACCATCACGAACGAGGCGCCCTACGTGGAGATCGCCCGCTACCTGGCGACCCGCCCCGAGGACCTCGACGCCGTCGAGCGGACCCTCTCCTACGTCGACGGCGTCCACTTCTCGCGGCGCCTGGGCTGCCGGGTGCACCGCTCGGTCGGCCTGATGGACCCGATCTGCCCGCCCTCGACGGTCTTCGCCTCCCACAACGTCTCCGGCGGCGAGACGTCGATCGACGTGTGGCCGTACAGCGGGCACGAGGGCGGCGGGGTCGGCGACCGCGAGCGGGCGCTGGAGGTGCTGCGAGAGGTCCTCGGGTGACCGCGCGGGCGTGACGCCGCGTCTCAGGACGTCGGCGCCTCCTCCATCCCGAGCCGCATCGCCAGGTCCATGGCGCGCAGGCGGGCCGGCGAGACGTCGTAGGGCAGGCTCCGGATGATCTCGCCGGCGCTCCGGGCGCGGGAGCCCTGTGCGGGATCGGGGGCCGGCGCGGGGTCCTCGGGCGGGTGCGCCTCGTCCCACGCGTCGAAGATCGCCTCGTCCTCCTCGAGCTGACCGGACTCCTCGACGATGCGCATCAGCCGGGCCTCGAAGGCGTGCCGCTCCCGCGCCACCTGCTCCACCCGGGGGTCGTCCTCGGCGACCGTGTCGTCGAGGGCCTCCTCGGCGGCGTCGACGCGGTCGGCCTCCGCCCGCAGCGCCGGATCGGCGGCGAGGACGACAAAGCGGCCGGCCTGGGACACGGCGCCCAGCGGGCCGAACATCCGCTCGGTGACCAGCAGGGTGTCGAGGTCGGCCTGGCGCAGCGAGCCCTCGGGTGCGCCCTCGAGCCGGCGCGAGACGATGTCGTCGAGCAGCCCCAGCCGGCCGCCGAGGGTCCGCATGCGCCGGACCGAGGCCCGCTTCCGCTGCAGCTCCTCCTCCTGCGCGGCGAGCGCGTCGTCCAGCCGCGCGAGGACGCCCGCGACCTCCTCCTCGCGGTCGGCGCTGTCCTCGGCGCCGGCCGGGGCTGCGACGGCGAAGGCGTCCCGGATGTCCTCGAGCGCGACCCCGGCGTCGGCCAGGCGGCGGATCCAGAGCAGCCGGATGATGTCGTCGTAGCCGTAGCGCCTGCGGCCGTCGCCGCCCCGCTCGCGCTCGGGGAGCAGGCCGAGCCGGTGGTAGTGGCGGATCGCCCGCGGAGTGACGCCGGCGAACGCGGCGGCGTCGCCGATCTGCACCTGGCGGGGCGGGGCGGGGAACGACTGCATGGGAGACCTCTCCGATCGGGACGGTGTGCATCGAGCAGACCACATGACGCAGGGGCAGGAGCAAGCCCGCCCGGCCTGCTCCCGCCCCGCGTCCCCCTCGCGCTCAGCGCGCCAGGCGCACCGTCGCGATCTCGAACGGGCGCAGCTCGAGGCGCACGTCGGCCGACTCCGCCTCGACGGAGCTCTCGATGCGGACCTGCTCGGTCGGGCGCTCCATCAGGTCGGTGCGGGTGACCGCCCGGACGGCGAAGGCGGCGCGGAGGGTCGCTGCGGCGCGGCGGCCGAGCGACTCGTAGAGCCGCACGATCACGTCGCCGCTCCCGTCGTCCGCCGCCTTCACGGCCTCGACGATCACCGAGGGGTCGTCGATCGACACCAGGGGAGCGACGGGCGCGGCGCCGGTGAGCCTGCGGACCGGGGTGTTCAGCGCGTAGCCGGCCTCGACGGCGTCGGGCAGCTCGGCGCCGACCACGAGCGACACTGCGAGGCGGTGGCGGCCCTGGTCGGCGTCCGGGTCGGGGAACAGCGGCGCGCGCAGGAGCGAGAGCCGGACCGTGGTCGTCGGGGTGCCGGCCGCGGCCCGGTCGCGGGTGATGTCGTGCCCGTAGGTGGAGTCGTTGACGACCGCGACGCCGAAGCCCGGCTCGCCGACGTGCACCCAGCGGTGCGCGACGGTCTCGAAGCGGGCGGCGTCCCACGTCGTGTTCACGTGGGTCGGGCGGTGCACGTGGCCGAACTGGATCTCGGACGTCGCCCGGTCCGAGAGCAGGTCGAGCGGGAAGGCGAGCTTGAGCAGCTTGCGGCGCTCGTGCCAGTCGATGTCGAGGTCGAGGTCGACGGCCGCCCGGCCGATCTGCAGCGAGACGGTCTGCACGACCGTGGAGCCGCCGAACGAGCGGGTGAGCACGACCGCCGGCACCTCGCGGCCGAGCGGGTCGCTCACGGTGCCGGCGCGGACCGAGTCGACGCCGACGAGGTCCTCCACCGTGCGGCGGTAGTTGTCGTCGAGGTCCCAGGCGTCCCACTTGTTCGGGGTGTCGCGGTGGAGCTGGAGGAGCCCCGCGGCGGCGTCGGCGGGCACGACCTCCCGGCCGCTCGCGAGGTCCACGACCGACTCGAGGAGCCCGGAGGCGCCGATCCGCACCCGGACGAGCCCGTTGTCGAGGACGTGGGCGTCGCCGTCGGAGCGGAGCGTCGGGGCCGAGTGCTCCGCGGCGGGGTCGGCCGCGGCCGCGCCGAGCGCCGGCACGCCCCCGACGGCGAAGGGGGAGGAGTTCACCAGCAGCTCCGCGGAGCCCTCGCCGGCGAGGGCCCGGACGGTCTCGGCGATCATCTCCTCGATCCGCTGCGCGATGCGGGCGTAGTTCTCCTCCGCCTCGCGGTGCACCCAGGCGATGGAGGTGCCGGGCAGGATGTCGTGGAACTGCTGCAGGAGGACCGTCCGCCACATCTCGCGCAGCTCGTCGGCCGGGTACGGTACCCCGGCGCGGACGAGGGCCGTGGTCGCCCACAGCTCGATCTCGCGGAGCAGGTGCTCGCTGCGGCGGTTGCCCTGCTTGGTGCGCGCCTGCGACGTGTAGGTGCCGCGGTGGAACTCGAGGTAGAGCTCGCCCGACCAGGTGGGCGCGTCCGGGTACTCGGCCTGCGCCTCCTCGAAGAAGCGGCGGGGCGTGGACAGCTCGACGGTCGGCGAGCCCTCGAGGCTGCGCGTGCGGCGGGCGGCCGCGATCATCTCGCGGTTGGGGCCTCCTCCGCCGTCGCCGTAGCCGAAGGGCACGAGCGACATGGTGCCGCTGCCCTTCTCGGCGTACTGGCGCTCGGCGCGGGCGAGGTCCTCGCCGGAGAGGTCGGAGTTGTAGAGGTCGACGGGCGGGAAGTGCGTGAACACGCGGGTGCCGTCGATGCCCTCCCACCAGAAGGTGTGGTGGGGCATCGTGTTGGTCTCGTTCCACGAGATCTTCTGCGTGAGGAACCAGCGCCCGCCTGCTCCGGCGATGATCTGCGGCAGCGCGGCGGAGTAGCCGAAGGAGTCCGGGAGCCAGACCTCCTCGGTGTCGATCCCGAACTCGTCGAGGAAGAAGCGCTTGCCCTCGAGCAGCTGGCGCACGAGCGCCTCGCCGCCGGGCATGTTCGTGTCCGACTCGACCCACATACCGCCGACCGGCACGAAGCGGCCCGCGAGCACGTGGCCGCGGACGCGCTCGAACAGCTCCGGGTGGTCGCGCTTCAGCCACGCGTACTGCTGCGCGGAGGAGGCGGCGAAGACGAAGCCCTCCTCGCGCTCGATCAGGTCGCAGACGTTGGAGAAGGTGCGGGCCACCTTGCGGGCGGTCTCGCGGGCGGGCCAGAGCCAGGCGGAGTCGATGTGGGCGTGGCCGACGGCGTGCAGGTGGTGCGCGCTGGCCGAGGCGGGCCGCTCGAGGACGGTCCGCAGCGCCTCCCGGCCCGCGGCGGCGGTGCCGGACACGTCGTCCGGATCGAGGACGTCGACGGCGCGGTCGAGGGCGCGCACGATCTCGGCGCGGCGCTGGGAGGACTCGGGCAGCTGCCCGATCAGCCCGACGAGCACGGCCATGTCCTGCTCCAGCTCCCAGACCTCCCGGTCGAGCAGCCCGAGCTCGAGGCGGCGGAGGCGGTAGAGCGGGTCGGACGGAAGGGCGCCGTCGGCGGGGCGGCCGCCGAGCGCCGTGGGGGTGAAGGACCAGTCGCCGGTGATGTTCGGGTTGGCGGCGGCCTCGATGTAGAGCTCGACCGTGCGGTCACCCGCCTCGCGGCCGGGCAGACGGTCGAGCGGGACCGACTGGTTGAACGGCTCGACGGCCTTCACGACCGTGCCGGTCGCGGTGAAGACGAGCCCCTCCGCCTCGAAGCCGGACTGGGCGCCGGTGTAGCCGAGGTCGACGACGAGCTCGGGCTCGCAGCCGTCGACGCCGACCCAGGAGGCGGGGATCTCGCCGCGCACGTGGAACCACACGGTGCCCCAGGGGGCGCCCCACGGCTCCCCGATGCGGGCGGGCGCGTAGGACGCGGCCCGCGCCTGGTCGAAGGGGACCGGCTCGCCCGGAGCGGTCCACGACTCGATCCCGAGCGGCTCGACCGCCCGGTGGATCGCCGGCCGGAGGCTCTCGGCGCGGAAGCGGGCGATGCGGGCTTCGATGCGGGTGCTGTCGTCATGCATGCGTTCTGGTGCTCGTTCCGTGTGCGGTGGGGGAGGGCGGCGGCGCGGAGGGCGCCGCCGCCCGGGGTCAGGAGGCGATGACGACGCGGTGCCCGTCGGGGAAGACGGCCACCTTCCGCCAGGTGTCGCCGGAGCGCTCCCAGCCCTCGTTGACCTGCCCGGCCGGAGGGGTCGGGATGGTCTCGGGGGCGCGGGCGACCGTGGTGTAGCCGGCCGCGCGCTCCACCCGGCCGCGGCCGAGCTCGAACGAGGTCAGGCGTCCGTCGTCGACGATCAGCGAGCCCTCGTCCAGTCCCGCGGCGCCGCGCTCGATGAACGGGTTCACGAGGCGCGTCTGCGAGGAGTCGCTGCCCAGCACGATCGCCTTCTGCTGCGGGAAGCGGCCGAGGCTGAGCCCGTAGAAGCCGCCGAGGACGGTGAGGTTGCGCACCTCGAAGTCCGCTCCGCCGTTCGTCAGGCCGACGCCGAGGCAGTTCGCGCCCGAGGTCGGGAAGAAGTTCGGGTTCACGATCATGTGGCTCGTGCCGGCCTCGATCAGCACCTCCCAGCCGTCGCGGGAGCCCTCCGAGCGGAAGTTGATCAGGGTCAGGCCGGAGTTGACCGAGCGCCGGTTCTCGTTGCGGATCGACCGGAGGCCGACCGTGCCGCCGATGGCCTGGCAGTCGAGCAGCGTCATGTTCGTCGGCGCGAGGAGGAAGCCGCCGAGGCCGGGGCTGATCGCCTCGACGTTGGTCATCGAGCCGCCGATGGAGGCCTTGCCCGAGTCCTCCACGCCCCAGCCGGCGGGGGCGACGATCTTGATCTTGTTCCAGGAGTTGGCGTACGAGTACTCGTCGTCGACGCCCGAGACGAAGGTGGCGCGCTCGCGGAAGATGCCCGACTTGCCGGTCTTCTGGATCCACAGGTTGCGGAACTCGCAATTGACCAGCGAACGCAGCGACATCCCGTGGCCGCCGGACGGCGTGCCCGTCATCTCGAAGTCGGCGAGGACGACGCCGGTGGCCTTGTTGTTGTTGGCGGGGCCGGCCGCGTCGCCGGTCTGGCCGGAGACGGTGAAGATGTCGCGGGTCGAGCCCTCGATCTGGACGATCCTCGTCTGGCGCATGCCGGCGCCGACGATCTTCGGCCCGGCGTAGCCGTAGGGCGGCCCGTTCTCGGGCTGCACCGGGTAGCCGCGGTAGTCGACCGCGAGGCCCGTCACCCGGATCTCGCCGGCGGGGAGTGACACCTCGCCGCCCGGAGCGGTCATCGCCTTGTCGATGGCCGCCTGCACCGCGCGGGTGTTGTCGGCGCCGGCGCGGTCGTCCCAGCGGAACTCCTTGTCGAGCGGCGAGATCGGCCCCTCGGTGACGCTCAGGCGCTTCTTCTGCCCGGGAGCGTCGGCCGGGGGCGCGGCGGCGGCCGGAGTGGCGGCGCCGACGGCCCCTGCCGCGCCGGCGAGGGCGGCGGCGCCCCCGGCGAGGAAGAGGCGGCGCGAGTTGTCGGGCCTGCGCTGCGGATCGTGCTCGGGCTGCGGATCGGGCTTGTGCTGCCGATCGGGCCTCGGGGAGGCCGTGGTCTGGTTGTCTGGGTCTGCGGGATTCATCATCGTCGACGTTCCGCCCTCTCTCGCCCCGGATGGGCGTACGGCGATCCTTCGTCATCGGTAGCCTGAGGTCAAGACGTAATACCTATTACCAGGATGAAGCGGGGGTGTCCGGGTGCCGCGGATCACGCAGAAGGACATCGCGCGTCTCGCGGGAGTCAGCCAGACGACGGTGTCGTTCGTGCTCAACGACAAGGGCGAGCAGCTCGCCCGGGTCCCGGAGGCGACGCGGGCGCGGATCCTCAAGGCGATCCAGGAGACGGGGTACGTCGCCGACCCCATCGCGCGCCGCCTCAAGCAGGTCGGCACCGGCATGATCGGCGTCTACACCTACGAGAGCCTGTTCCCGCTCGACCGCGAGGACTTCTTCCACCCGTTCCTCGCCGGCATCGAGGAGGAGGCGCAGAACCGCGACATCGACCTCCTCCTGCTGACCAGCGGTCGCGTCGGCGGCCGTCGCGGCGGCCTCAGCGGCGGCACCACCCGGCTGCGCCTGGCCGACTCCTGCATCCTCCTCGGGCAGCACATGCCCCGCGAGGAGCTCGAGTTCCTCAACGCGAGCGGCTTCTCCTTCGTCAGCGTCGGCCGCCGCGACGACGCCGGCGGGCCCGTGCCCTACGTGGCCGCCGACTACGCGTCGATCGTCCGCGAGCTGATCTCCTGCGCGCGCGCCCTCGGCCACACCCGCTTCGCCTACGCCGGCCACGGCGAGGGTGTCGAGTCGTACACCGACCGCATGGCCGGCGCGCGGGCCGAGCTCGGCGACGGCTTCCTCCACCTCCTGCCGGGGCCGGAGGCGTCGCCGCGGGAGTGGATCCGCCGGATCGCCGCCGAGGGCGTCACGGTCGTCCTCGCCGAGCAGGAGGAGCAGTTCGTCCTCCTGCAGGAGGCCGCCGAGGCCGAGGGGGTGGCAGTGCCGGGCGACCTGTCGCTGGTGTCGCTCTCCGGATCGGCCGACCGCACCGGCTGGCAGGCCGGCTTCGAGCTGCCCCGGCGCGACATGGGCCGCCGCGCGGTGCAGATCCTCATCGAGGGCGACCCCGCGCGACGGGAGCAGCAGCTCCTCCGCTGCACGCTCGTCGACGGCGCCTCCCTGGCCGCGGCCCCGGCCTGACCGGCCGGCCCTGACCGCTCAGTCCTGAACGGCCGGCCGGGCTCAGCCCGAGTGGTGGCGCCCGATCGGCAGCACCAGCGGCGTCCGCGAGACCGGGTCCTCGATCACGCGCGACTCCATCCCGAACACCGCGCGCACCGTCTCCGGCGTCACCACCTCGGCGGGCGTGCCCGAGGCGTACAGGGCGCCGTCGCGCACGGCGACGAGGTGGTCGGCGTAGCGGGCGGCGAGGTTGAGGTCGTGCAGCACGATCACGATGGTCGTCCCGCGCGAGCGGTTGAGGTCGGTGAGCAGGTCGAGCACCTCGACCTGGTGCGACACGTCGAGGTAGGTCGTCGGCTCGTCCAGGAGGAGCACGTCGGTCCGCTGGGCGAGGGCCATCGCGATCCACACCCGCTGGCGCTGCCCGCCCGAGAGCTCGTCCACGGGGCGGTCGGCGAGCTCGAGCGTGCCTGTGTCGCGCAGCGCCTCCTCGACGATCGCGTCGTCGTCCGATCCGGAGCCGCGGCCGAAGAGGCCCCGGTGCGGGTAGCGGCCCCGGGCGACCAGGTCCGAGACGGCGATCCCCTCCGGCGCGATCGGGGTCTGCGGCAGCAGCCCCACCTGCTGCGCGACCTGGCGCGTCGGGAGCCGGTGGATCGCGCGCCCGTCGAGCAGGACGCTCCCCGAGCGCGGGGTGATCAGCCGCGCCATCGCGCGCAGGAGCGTCGACTTGCCGCAGGCGTTCGCGCCGACGATCACCGTGATCCGGCCGGGCGGCACGGCGAGCGAGAGCCCGTCGACCACGACGCGCTCGTCGTAGGCGAGGGTGACCGCGTCGGCGGCGAGGGTGGGCGGGGCGTCGGTCACAGGGAGCCTCCGGAGCGGTTGCGGCGGGCGAGGAGCCAGAGCAGGAAGGGCGCGCCGAGGGCGCCGGTGACGACGCCGACCGGGAAGCGCGCGCCCGAGAACAGCGCGCCGACGACGTACTGGGCGAGCAGGTCGGCGGCGAGCACCACGACCGCGCCGACCAGGGCGGAGGGGATCAGCAGCGTGCGCGCGCTCGGCAGGATCCGCCGCGCGATCGGTCCCGAGACGAAGGCGACGAACGCGATCGGGCCGGTGGCGGCGGTCGCGACGGCCACGAGGCCGACTCCGACCGCGAGCAGGGCCAGCCGGCTGCGCCGCACGTCGAGCCCGAGCGCGGTCGCCGACTCGTCGCCGAGCTGCAGCACGCCGAGCCGGTCCGAGAGCAGCAGCGCCAGCGGCACCAGCACGAGCATCGTCAGCGCGAGCGGCGGGACGGAGGGCCAGGCGGCCGAGTTGAGGCTGCCGGTCAGCCAGCGCAGCGACTCCTGGACGTCCTCGAAGTCGGCGCGGGTCTGCACGTAGGCGATCACGCTCTGGAACATCGCCGCGACGCCGATGCCGATGAGGATCAGCCGCGCCCCGATCACTCCGCCGCCCTCGGCCAGCCCGGCGATGATCAGGGCCGTCGCGAGCCCGGCCGCGACCGCGATCACCGAGACCGCGCCGCCCGAGAGCCCGAAGAACGCGATCGCGACGACGGCCGCCGCGCTCGCCCCCGACGTGATGCCGATGATGTCGGGGCTGGCGAGGGCGTTGCGCAGCATCGTCTGGAAGATCACGCCGCCCATCCCGAAGCCCACGCCCACCAGGACGGCCGTGATGGTGCGCGGCAGCCGCAGCGTGCCCACGGTGAAGGAGGCGCCCGGCACGGTCTCGCCGAGGATCACGCGGACGACCTCCGGCACCGAGTAGACCGTGCTGCCGACCGTGAGCGAGACGACGACGAGCGCCAGCACGAGCACCGCGAGGACCGCGCAGCCGATGACCGTGCGCCGACGGCGCAGCGTGCGGCCGGCCGCGATGCCGACCGCGGCGGGCGCCTCCGCGGTCCTCACAGCGCCCGCACCTTCGAGCGGCGCACGATCGCGATGAGCACCGGGGCGCCGATCAGCGCGGTCACGATGCCCACCTCGACGTCGCTCGGCCGGGCGACCACGCGGCCGACCACGTCGGCGACGAGCAGCAGCAGGGCGCCGAGCAGAGCGGAGGAGGGCAGCAGCCAGGCGTGCGCGGGGCCGGTGAAGCGGCGGGCGAGGTGCGGGACGACCAGGCCGATGAATCCGATCGGTCCGGCGATCGCGGTCGCGGCGCCGCAGAGCAGCACGGCCGCGAGCCCCGCGACCAGGCGGATGCGCCCCACGCGCCGGCCGAGGCCGGTCGCCAGGTCGTCGCCGAGCGCCAGGGCGTCGAGCCCTCGCGCGCTGGAGAGGGCCAGCACCGCGCCGACCGCGAGGAACGGGAGGACCTGCAGGATGCTCGCGGTCTCGGCGCCGCCGACTCCGCCGACCTGCCAGAAGCGGAAGCGGTTCAGCGTGGTCTCCTGCGTGAGCAGGACCGCGCTGATGAGGGAGGTGAGCGCGGCGGCGGTGGCGGCTCCGGCGAGGGCGAGCTTCAGCGGAGTGGCGCCCTCGCGGCCGAGCGACGCGACCGCGTAGACGAACGCCCCGGCGGCGGCGGCTCCGAGGAACGCGAGCCAGATGAACTGCGGCAGGCTCGTCGCGCCGACCCCGGCGATCCCGAGCACGACCGCGAGCGAGGCGCCGGAGTTGAGGCCGAGGATGCCCGGATCGGCGAGCGGGTTGCGGGTCAGGCCCTGCATCACGGCTCCGGCGAGCCCGAGCGCGGCGCCGACCAGGATCGCGAGGACCGTCCGCGGCACCCGCCCCTGCACCGCCGCGTCGACGATGGACGCCGGATCGGGCGAGGTCAGCGCCGGCCAGACCTCGCCGAGCGGGATCTCGCGGGAGCCGTACACGAGCGAGAGGACCGAGGCGACGGCCAGCGCGACGAGGGCGACCGCCAGCGCGGTCGCCCTCGTCTTCCGGGTGGGTGCGGTGCGGGTCACGACACCTTGTCGGCGGCCGCGGCGAGGCCTGCGGTGTACTCGTCGAGCACCCACGGGATGCTGAGCAGGTTCGGCGACGAGGTGGCCATGGCGGCGGAGGAGCCGTCCTCCAGCACGTAGACGGAGCCGCGCTCGACGGCCGGGATCTTGGAGAGCAGCGGGTCGGCCTGCAGCGCGGCGAGGGTCGTGTCGTCGCCGTAGACGACGAGCACGTCGGCGTCGAGCTGGTCGGCGTTCTCGGAGCTGATGGTGCCGCTGAACGCCTCCGAGTCGCCGGAGAGCTCGGCGACGCTCGGGGCGACGTCGAGCCCGAGGTCCTCGACGAACTTCACGCGCGCGTCGTTCGGCGTGTAGTAGGTGAAGGTGCTCGCGTCGGTCGGGTCGTACCAGCCGTACATGAACGTGGTGCCCGCGAGCTGCGGGTAGGACGCGGTGGTCTGCGTGATGTCGCTCTCGATCTCGCCGACCTTCGCGACGGCCTCGTCCTCGAGGCCCAGCGCGGCGCCGTCGAGCTTCGCGGAGTCCTGCCAGGTCGTGCCCCAGGGCACGCCCGGGTAGGCGACGGTGGGGGCGATCTGGCTGAGGGTGTCGTAGTCCTGCCGGGTGATGCCGGAGTAGGCCGAGAGGATCACGGTCGGGCTGAGGTCCGAGATCGCCTCGAAGGGCACGCCGTCGGTCTCGTCGAACAGGGTCGGGGTCTCGGCGCCGGAGGCGTCGAGCGCCTCCTTCGTCCACACCAGCAGGCCGTCGCCGTCCTCGTCGCCGTAGGAGGCGCGGGTGAAGCCGACCGGGGTCACACCCAGCGCGAGCGCCACGTCCTGGTTGGTCCAGCTCGTCGCGACGACGCGGTCGGCCGACTCGACGGTGGTGCTGCCGAAGGCGTGGTCGACGGTGACGGGGAAGCCCTCGCCGCTCTCGGCGGCGCTGCTCTCGGACGTGCCCTCGGAGCCGGCGTCGGCTCCTCCCGAGCAGGCGGTGAGCAGCAGCGCGGCGAGGCCGAGCGAGGCGACGGCGGTCAGGCGGAGGGGGGTGCGAGTGGCGGGCACGGCGATCCTTCGAAGGGGGTGGTGGGGTTGCGAAGGTTAACCTAACCTAACCGCCTGGACGGGGCCAGTGGCCGAGCGGATCAGCGGACGGCTCGCACAGCCACCACCGCATCCATCCGTCGTCCGCGGCCCGTGCCCGCCGCGGGGACGGGCCGCTGCTGACGGATCGATCGCGGGTGCGGCCCAGCGGGAGCATCGTTAGCGTGGAGGTCCGCGCCGATCGCCGGCGCCGAGGGGAGCCCCATGGATCAGACCGTCGAGATCGACGCCCGGGCGGAGGCCCTGCGCGCCGACCCCGAGAGCTTCGCCGCGATGGACGCGCTCTGGCGCAGCGTCTACGCCCTGCCGATGTGGTGCTTCATCGCGCGGGGGCCGGACGACGCGCCCACCCCCTTCGTCGGCGGCCTGGAGTCGGGGCCGATGGTCTTCGCCTTCACCACGGGGGAGCGCGCCCGCGCCGGGGCGCTGCACGCCGGCCTCTCCGACGAGGACGCGTCGCGCGTGCTGAAGGTGCCGATGCCGGCCGCGCTCGAGTGGATCGCGGCGATGGGGTCCTCCGGAGTCGCGGGAGTGGTCTTCGACCTGCCCCGCTTCGGGTACTTCGCGCCCCTCCAGAACCTGCTGCCGATGCGCGACTTCATGGCGGCGAACCCGGCCTGAGCCCTGCCCCGTCGAGACCAGCGGATCCGCCGATGCCAGCTGATCCGCCGGTTGTCGCCGCCCCGAAATGGTCACTGGACGACACCCGAGGATGGTGGGCCGGAGGCGCGCCCGTCCTCCGAGGACGAGGCCGGGAGACGCCGATGGGGAAGCTGCACTAGGACGGTTCGGTCGAGATCGACGTCGAGGACCGGGTGCTCGCCCACCTGCAGATCGTCCTCACCGCGAAGCTGCGCCGGGGGGGAGTCGTGCCTGCTCACCTGGCGCGACGAGAACGGGATGAGCGACGGCCGCAGCGCGATCTGGCTGCACCCCTCGCACATGCTCCGCTACACCTACGCCGGCGGCCGCATGCCCCGCATCAACCCCGCCTGGATCTCGGCGCTCACCGATCTCGCGAACTCCGCCGGCGGCCTCCGCTTCGTCCCCGAGCCGCCGGAGGAGTTCGCGAGATCGGTGAGCGCCGAGATCCAGGCGGGGTTGATGCGGGG
>NZ_PSVN01000027.1:0-26050 GCF_002932235.1 Rathayibacter sp. AY1E3 | reverse complement strand
AGGCGGAGCCGGCGGTTCAGGCTGTGGCGTGCATCCCGTGACGACGATCAGGCATGCTGCGATCGCGACCGTTTTTCGCGCCTTCGAGAATGTCCCCACTGGCTCAGGGTAAGCGACGTCCTCGCTCTTCCCTTGGTCGTGCGGTTGGGGTGACTGGATGGAGTGGTCGCGGTTCCCTCCGCTGAGGCCAGCTAGGGGCTACAGCGCCTTGCTAGGGTCCGGACTTATGGATGAGCCCCGAAAGCGCGGACATCCGCTCGTCGTCGCGGGAGCGACGATCGCGGCTGCAGCCGTCCTCTGCGCTTTCGTGTACTACGCCGATCTGGCCGTCTTCCGGACCGAGGGGGACGTGCCGGCGGCCTCGGCCATCGACTTTCCGGCCGGAAGCGAGCTCGTCAGCGAGACCGTCGAGTGCGCCTCCGGTGGATGCTGGCGGCTATTCTCGGTGCGCCCGCCCGACGCGACGACTCCCGAGCAGCTGTCGAGCGAGCTCGGAACGACGCCGCAAGCGCGCATCGCAGGAACGCTTTGGGACCCGCGCACCATCACGGTCAGTTCCGCCATCGAGGGACCTCTCCTGAAGGTGCGGGCCGATTACTGGTCCCAAGAGTTCATCCCGTAACCACGCGCGCGAAGCGCGGTGCACCGTCGGCGTGACACGGACCAAGGAACGGGCGCTGCATCCGTTCCGTATGGGGATGGTTCACCGGCACGCAGGGTTCTAGTTGTCCTTGACTCTGCGACCCGCGCCGCGCCCGTCTCCGCCGGCAATCCAGTCGTTGACCGCTCGAGCTACGTGAGTGTTGTGACTTGCGGCCCATGAGGGATCGTTGGATGCGGATGTGAAGGCGATCATCGGTGTGTGCCGGATGCGGCCGTGACGGTCGCGCCAATGCAGGACCATCAAGCCGGCTTTTTGGCGCACTTGGATGGTCTGGTCGCGAGGGACGCGTCGGGACCACCAGACCCCGTGGACGGTGAGGTCGTTCTCTCGCAGGCTGACGCCGCTGAAAACAACCCACCGCGCAGCGAGCGATATGACGACCGCGAAGATGACGATGAAGACCAGCTGCTCGTCCAGCGCGAGGCCGGGCTTCCATACTGTCGCTGCCGGCACGCAGATCAGAGCTGCGGGCAGGAGTATGCCGAAACGGAGCTGGATATTCGGGCGAAACCGCACGAGCGCTGATTTTAGGGGGCGCCCGCCCGTTCGTCGTTCCGCACAGGGGTCGTTCAGTGGCCGGTTAGCGGGCGGGTGCTGCTCTCGCGCGCGCTGTGCGTCGCGGCCCAGAGCAGGGCGGCACCGGCGGCCCCCGTCGGTCTGTCGCGTGAGGCGTCAGCGAAGTCTCCGTTTCTCGACCGCATCGCCACAGGCCGCGTGTCCACAGCGCGTGACGCCCCGGCTGCGGATTACGGCTAGCAGCTAGCGAACGCCGCGGGCACGCTCGTAGCACCGGTAGAGCACGATCGCGCCGACGGCTGACACGACGAGTCCGATCAGAAAGCCCACGAGCAGGACCGGGCTGAGTTGGCCCCCGGTCTGATCCAGGTCCGCACGAACGCCGGCCTGAAACCCCGACACCGAGCAGAGGAAGGCGATCACGACACCCGACGCGAGCAGGCTCACGCCCTTGAGCACTTCCACCATGACCACCCCCGGTCGTGAAGCTACCGCAGAGTGTTCCATTCCGCGACCGCCTCGCCCCGTAGGAGGATCGTTCAGCGGGCTGCTGAGCCGGCGGGTGCTGCTCTCGGCCGCGCTGTGCATCGCGGCCGAGAGCAGGGCGACACCGGCGGCCCCCCGCCGGTCTGTCGCGTGCGGCGTCAGCGAAGTCCCCACTTCTCGACCGCACCGCCACAGTAGAGCCCCGGCACGCTGCCCGAGCGTCAGTCGAACTGGACGCTGCTGCGCAGCTCGCCGCCGCTCCACGTCTCGAGAACCCACCGATCGGGTCCGGGCGATGCGCCGGCCATGGCCCGTGCCGTGTCCCGTGCTGCTTCCCGGGCCCGCTCCGCGTAGCCGTAGACCCCGATGACGTCCGACGTCTCGGCCCAGAAGTCGCTCCGCAGAAGGAGGTAGTGCTCGCCGTCGATGCTGATCCTCACGCCACGGGTCCTCGCTGTTCGCGGAACGCCACAGGTGATCCGGCGCGAAGTAGCAGTCCGGTGGCGCGCGTCCCGAACAGGGATCTCTGACCGGCAGAGGGGCTCTCCGCTATGTCGTCGCTCGATCTTCCTGCGACTCGGTGATGAGCTCCTGCTTGCGTTCGGCTCTGAACGCGACAACGGTCCCTGCGAGAGCGAGTGCGGCGGCTGCGGTGAAGAGGGCCGTGGCGTCCCACCTGTAGTAGTGAATGGTCGTGCCTGGTGAGGTCTCGCTGGCTGCGTAGGTGCAAGACAGGGTATTGCCGGGCTGCGTCCAGCCGTCCCCGGTGGTGTCGTCCAGTACAGCGTCGTCGGGGTGGATCCGCACCGTTGAGTCGTTCGGAATTTGCTGTCTAAGCAGAGCTTCGACTAGGCGCTGATTTTAGCAATGGATGATACTAAGAAAGAAATCCCGAGAACAAGCATTGCTATAGAAACAAATAATACGGTGCCCGGGGTTGATGACCTGGCGACACGTTCCGCCCTGTTCCCGTAAATTCTCCGTATCATCCTCGCGTTGAAGCGCGCGTAAGCCTTTCCTTTCCATGCCAGCAATATTGCGGCGGCAACGAAAATAATGCCCGCTACTAGTTGAATATATCGTTCGTCCATTGGTTCTACTTTTCTTCTGCTCGTAGGGACAACACACTCGTCGCCACAGGAGAAACCCGAAGCGGCGATTCTGTTGCCGGCCGCCCGCTCGCCGCCAGCAGTTCTGGTCGTGGGAAAACCTAGCTCTTCCGGCACGCCTGATGAGCTGCGCGGAGTTGGACCCAAGCAGTGGGCGGTGTAGCTCGACATGTCCCGTACGGGGATCGTTCACCGCGTCAGTTGTGGTCTTCGGTAATGAGGGCTGCTAGCTCGTCGCGGGTCAACGATTCGACGGGCGCGTGCTCGACCATCGCTGAGTAGGTGCCGTCCGCCTCCTCGTAGCTGCCGGCGCCTCCGCCGAGGAGGTACGGGCGTTCGCCGTCGGAGAGGAAAAGGAGGTAGGAGGTTCCGGGCGCGAGCAGGGGTTCCTGGGTGGTCGTGTAGAGAACGCCGTCCATGACCCCGCCGGTCTGGGTGATCGTGATCTGCTCTTCCGCTGCTCCCTTGTGAACGACGGTCACTTCGAGCTGGACCTCTGTGGCAGCGATGGCGCCCTCGCGGGCTGCAGCTCGTTGTTCCTCCTCCGACAGGTCACTCAGCGGGTTCACCAGTGGGTCGTCGCCCTCGTAGGTCGGATATTGGATGACATCGCTGGTCGAGACGGCTGTGCCTTCGATGATGCGATCAGCTTCCTGCACGAGTTGAGGCAGATCGTAAAAGGGGTACTGGACGGCCATCTGCGCAGTCCGCTCAACGACCGGCTGCTCGGGAGCGCCGGCACAGCCGGCGAGGAGGGTGATCGGCAACAGAAGCGACATCGCGACTTCCGCTACGCGGGCAACTGCCTTGGACTGCATGCGCATCACCCTCTCACGAGAGATGATCCAGATCGGGGGCATCAGCCGTCCCGTATCGGGATGGGTCAGCGGTTGCGGGCAAGCCGGTTCAGCTCGAGAGAGGGCGTCCGGCGTCAGTCGTCGTCGGACCCGGCCCGAACACGGAGCCAGAACGCCGCTTCCCACGCCGCAGGATCACGGTCGTAACGCTCCGCCTCAGTGACGTACTTGTCATGTGCGCGCTGCGCGGACTCGTGGTTCCACTCCCTGATCGCGGCGTCGTTGAGAAGCTGCCCACCGAAGTGCACGATCTCGTCTCGGTAGTCACCCATCGCCTCGTTCATCCACTCTCCGGGGTCGGCGGCCTGCGTGTGAGTGGCGAGATACGCGTTCCATCGCGCGTCCAGCTGAGCCCGAAGCGGGTCCGGGTCGCGGTCGGGGGATGAAGGCTGCTCCATGACCGGAACCCTACGACTCGGTCTTCGGCCGCATCGTTCTCGTCCCCGTGGCGAGCGAGAGGCGGAGGAGGACCGCCCAATTCCACAGGGGTGCTTCAGCAGGTGGACGAGGGCGGTCCTAAGATTCGGGGGTGGGCATCACCATTCCCCGCATGGCCGCGACGATCGAGCGGCGTCTTCTCGTCAACTTCCGGGTGGACCCCGTCGTGATTGAGTCTCTGCTGCCCGAGGGGCTCCGTCCGCAGATCGTCGACGGGAGCGCGGTGGCGGGCGTCTGCCTGATCCGGCTGGGAAATTTCCGGCCGATGTGGGTCGCACCGAGGATCGGCCACCGGAGCGAGAGTGCGGCCCATCGAGTGGCTGTCGAGTGGGACGGGCCCGACGGGATCCGGACCGGAGTGTTCATCCCGCGCCGGCACAGCGCTTCGCGTCTCGCCCAAGTCGCGGGTGGGCGGGTGTTCCCGGGCGTCCATGAACGCGCTCGGGTGAGATCCGTCGAATCGGACGACGACCTGAGTGTGACCGTCGACGCCGCCGATCTTCGTGTCGCTGTCGACGCCCACGTTGTCCCGCCCGAGACGTTCACGAGTTCACTGTTCGCCGACCTGTCCGCGGCGTCCGATTTCTTCCGGAAGGACGCTGTCGGCTGGTCGCCGACGCGAGCGGGGCGGCTCGAGCCGCTTCGGCTGGACACCCACGCCTGGCGCGTGGAAGCGGCTCGCACGACGCGTGTCCAATCGAGCTTCTTCGACGCGCTCCCCACCGGCTCCGCTTCGTTCGACCACGTACTGGTCATGCGGGATGTCCCGGTGGTGTGGAGCAGTCTTGGAGAGGCTGCGCCTGCCGCTCGGCCTTGACCGGCGGGTGCGGAGCATGCGGTCACCCATCCTCCGCGGAACGGTCGGCGGACGGGTGCGGAGGGGTCACCGTTCGGCGTCGCGCTGTACTTGGTGCGCCTCATCACCGGCGGCCGCGCTTGGGGTGTTGCCGCGGGCGCGCTGACGGCCGCAGTCGCCTTCGCATCGAAGCTCCGGCGAGCAAGGCGGACGAGCGCGATCTGGCGTCTCGTAAGGGGATCCTCGAGCGGAGAGTTGCGAAGCGGATCTCGTCTGAGACGATCGGCTCGGATCGGACACCACTAGGCATGAGCACGCCACCGGAAGCAGCAGCACTCGCGCGAGACGCTGCGGCGCGCACTGATGACGCCGCCCTGATGGACGGCGCGAGGCCAGGCGACCGGGCTGCGTTCGGCCGGCTCTACGACCGGCACGCGGCGACGACCTACCGCTACGCCCTCAGCATCGTTCGCACGCCCAGCGACGCCGAGGACGTCGTGCAAGACGTATTCCTCACCACGTGGACGCGGATCAACGACGTCGCGATCGTGGACGCATCCGCCCTTCCATGGCTGCTCACCACCGCCCGGTTCACCGCGCTGAACCTCGTCCGAACCAAGACCCGTGCACGGAACCGCACCGAGGACGCGGACCCGTCCCTGCACCCGGATCGACGTGGCACCCCTGACGAAGAAGTTGCGAGGCGCCAGCTCGCCGCGGCGATCGAGGAAGCCGTCTCCGAGCTCTCCGACACCGATCAAGCGCTGTACTACCTGTGTATCGAGCAGGGCAGCAGCTACGCCGACGCCGCGAAAGCACTCGGCTCCACCCACGGCGTTATCCGCAACCGGCTCAGCCGGCTCCGGACCGCGCTCCGCACCACCCTGCGCCCCTTTGAAAGGGAGAACTGATGACCCACGACCTCGGCCCGACCACGGGACAGCTCACCAGGATGCGCGCCACCATCCTCACCGACATCGCTGCCCGCCACCGCTCCACCAAGCGCCGCCGCCTCGTCGGGCTCGGCCTCGCGGCCGTCGTCGCGATCGGCACCAGCGCCGCCGCGATCACCGTAACGCAGGCTAGCAACGACGAAGCCAACACGAGTTTCGACTGCTACTCCGTCGCCGACGTCCGCGCGGACCACACCACGAGCATCCTCGTGGACGACGACCGCAACGCATTCGAGCTGCTTCCACTGTCCGAGCGGGTCGCCGCCGCCCTCGAACGATGCGAAGCGAGCTGGAGCGCCGTCCCCGACGAGCCCTACCCGGGAAGCGGACCCATCAACGTACCTAACCCGACGGTCTGCGTCCTCGCGGACACCAGGCTCGGCGTCTTCCCGAACAGAGCGGGCCAGCCCACTGGCCCCTTCTGCGAAGGACTCGGCCTGGCAGCGCCGGCACTCGCGGCATCTGCCGACTGAGCCATCCCACGGAAGGCGTTACGTCCCGTAAGAGGATCGACTGGCGGGCTATTCCTCGATCGGTTCAGCGCCCTCGAGCGGAGTCAGCGTCGCCCAGAATCCGTTCCCGGAACTGAGGTACAGGCGGAGGGGCTGGTCGGTGTCCATCGGGTCTCCGTCCGGGTAGAGGTCGGTGCCGCTGCACGCATCAGGCATCGACACGACGCGGATTGTCTCTCCTGCAATGAACGGTCCCTTCTCTGTCTCATCCACGGTGACCATGTATGCGGATGCTGCGACGCTGAAGACGCTCTGAGTTCCCGAGGCGCGAGGGGAGGCGGTCGTGATGACCGCTTCGGCGACCTCGTAGCGGGCTTCCGCGGATCCAAAATACGCCCAGCCCGGGCATCCCGACGTCTGCACCGCCGGCGCGCAGCCGGCGGCGGTGAGCAGCGCCGCTCCGGTTGTGAGTGCGGCAGCAACTCGAATGCGGTGACGCGAACCCGAGGTCATGCCGGTGACGCTACCCGCTCAGCTCCGTCCCATATGGGGATCGGCTAACGAGACCGCGTGCCGTACAAGGCGCTCTTCACTCCCCGCCGTTCACTCACCGAATGAGCGAACAAGCTGTGCCCGTCGACGTTCTGCGCGTGCACGGTGCGTCACCGCTGGCGCGATGATGTCGTGCTCGTCGTGGAGGGCGATCCGCGCGTGGTGTCGGTTAATCTCGTCGCTGTCCTCTGCGATGAGTTCGATTGCTCGTCTGGGTCGGTCGGCGCGGAATAGTACTGCCCAGCGCACCTCGACCGACCGGTCGCGCGCCAGCCGGAGCAACTGCTCGTCATTGGGGTACTGGAGTCCGCCCTCTGCGGCTCCGGCGCGGACGGCGCGATCGCGGTCGGTGATGAGACGCTCCATCTGTGTCAGGGAGATGCGGGGGTTGCGCGCGCACATGCCGCGGACAACCGGTGACGGGTCGGTGAGAAGCGACTCGAAGATCTCCAAGTCGTCGGTGGTCTGAGCCGTCCGGCCACGAGTCTCCCCGAAGGGATCCGCCGCGAGTGTTCTCTGTACCGCAAGGGCGAGCGACCTTTGGTCGTCGTCCGCGTACAGGTGGGCAAGGATCGCACGGACCCACTTGTCCGTTGATTTCGCCGCGATCTCGTGGAGTTGCGGGCGTTCACGAAGGCTGCTGGCGGCGGCGAGGCGCACGGCGTCGACGTCATCAGCGAGGAGACGCCCGATCGTCAGGTCATCCGCAGCGGCGTTCTCGGCAACAGCGATGCGCACCTGTTTCGACTCGTGCCCGGCGAGTGCCCGCAGGAGCACAGCGTCCACCGACGACTCTGCCCGAAACTTTGCCGAACGAATTGAGGGCATGACCACGATCATGTCAGCAGGCGTCGCGGTCGATGCGGGGGAACCAGTCCCGTACCAAGGCGGTAGGAGTTTCAGTCTCGATAGCCGATCGTGCACCGGACGGATTCGTTAGGGGTTCTCGCTCGCCGGCCCTTCTGTGTCAGCGAGGAAGGCGGCGGCGAGTCGAGCGACCTTCTGGCGGTATCGCTCGCCGGCTCCGATGCCTCGCGCGTCGAGCTCGTCATCGACCTCGACAAGCGGCTGCGCAGCTGCCGGTCCGTCGTGACCGATCCGGTCGTGCACCCAGGATGAGAAGGAGCGGAGATCCCAGTCGCCGGTGAGGAAACGACGGCATGCGACGCGCAGCGCGAGAAGCGGGATCTCCTCACCGTCCCGATCCAATGGCCGCGCGCCCGCTTCGATGAGTGCCGCCGAGCTGAGGTCGAAGACGTCGGCGGGAGTGGCGCTGGAGTAGAGGGACGCGAGAGCGACAAGGGACTCGCTGTCACTCCCTGCTGCGACGAGATTCGCTGCCAGAGCGATCACGTCTCGGGGCTGGACCAGCCCGAAGAAGAGAGCGGCTGTCGTTTCGCGCAGGGTCGGGATCGAAGGGTCATCACGGTCTTCTGCATCGTCTCGCATCCGACCTCCTCCGACCAGTCGCTCGCTGCCGCCCCGCGCTGCTGTCGCGGCGGCGGCGTCAGCGCGACTCGACACGTCGATCGGAACCGGTCGGTGACAGGTCGGCCCGTGGCTGAACCCGTGCTCGAGCTCGTAGACGCATTCCGAGCAGACGTGACCGCCGGCCGGTCCGGCATCCGCGACGTGCTCCACCCACGGGTGAGAGCACGCGCAACAGGCCTCAGCGAGCAGGGAGCGGAACCGAGCGCGGCGCGAACGGCGCGCGTCAGCTCGCGGGCGCCAACGCGAGAGGCCGAACATCCCGTGAGCGTAGCGAGCGCATCGCCACGCCGTCGCGCGCTCCGCCGTGCTTCCATCGCTTCTGGCGTCCCGTAAGGGGGTCGCTGAGCAGGAACTTCTCGAGTCCCGCGGTGCCGATGATCGGTGCCGTGTGGCGGTACCGTCGTTGCCCCTTTCGTAGAGGACCTCTGTGATCACCGTCAGCAGGTCAGGGTGAACCTGACGAGCTGGAGACCAACGCTCGTCGCAGTGATGGCAGCGAACGCGATGAGCGACGCCGCCGGACGAGACGGCACTCTGCGTCTCTTGGACAGCATGAGGATGCTGGATGCGCCGAGCGCCCAGGCAGGTGTGCTGAGTGCGGCGATGAGGAGCAGGACGGGTCCGCCTGTCGGAGGCGGTCCAGGGTCATCCATCTCCGCGAAGCCCATCAGCCCGGCGATGAGGATCGCTAGTCCCGAGAACGTCACGATTCCGAGGATCGCTGTGAGGAGGAGGGCGTAGGGGAGCGCGGTCGACGTGAGCGCACGCGCGGTCTTCGCCGCCGCATAGACGGATCCTCCGATAACGAGCAGGGCGCCGAGGTACCAGGCTGCTGCGCTCAGCGGGATCTCGCGCGGCCGGCAGTCCGTCATGGCTGGTGAGGCGAGGGTCAGCAAGCTCGCGCCGGCCTGAACGAGAAGCGCGGCGACAACGGTGAGAACAATCGCCGTCGCACCGTCGATCCGCCTCGCGCGCAACCGTGCATCGTTCTGCTGGTCGGTCATGGGCTCGAGGGTAGCTACCCCAGTCGGATAAAGAGGTCTAGTGGAGGCGGCCGCCCTCCATGGGACCGTCAACCATGCGTCCGGTAGGGGATGCTCCACCGCGACAGATCCACTGTCTTGACGCAGGCACGAACGTGCTCACTCATCGCCTCATCACCATTGACGGTCCCGTGAGGGATCCCTGGCCGGCTGATGAGGTCGTGCTGTGGCCGGATTTAGCTGGTGAGTTGGCGGACTTGTTCGATGGAGAGCTGGCGGTCGGCGTAGAGGACGATTCGAGCGGTCGGGTCTGGGCTGTGCGCATCCGGACCTTCCCACCTCCGCTGGAGGCCGAGTCGCTCAATCGTGCGGCGGGAGCGTGCGTTGCGTTCTGCGACGACCGCGGTGATGGGCAGCTCCGGTCGGAGTAAGTGGGCGAGTTCGATGCCGGTGAGGGCGACTTCCTGCGCGTAGCCCTTGCTCCAGTGGTCGGGGTGGAGGGTGAACGCCACGTTCCAGGCCGCGTCGGAGAGGAGGGTGCATCCGCCCATTCCGATCAGATCATGGTTGTCGGTGGGGGAGTCGCGCCGGCGGATCACCCAGCTGCTGAGTCCGTCTTGTGTCCACTGGGTCCTCCGGTACGCGATGACGGCCCGGGTCTGATCGGCGGAGAGATGGAGGAGGAGCGGATCTTCTTCCGCGATCCGCGGATCGGTGTAGAGGCGGGACAGCTCGTGGAGGTCGGTTTCGGCGGGCCGGCACAGTCGGAGTCGGTCGGTGAGCACGTCGAGGTCCCCTGGGGCGCAGGCCTGTCCGTCGCTCACGATCATGGGACGAGGATTCCACGTTCCGACCACTCGACCAGCGTTATGTGCGCGTGCGATCCGTCGCGGGAGGCCGCCCGTACGGGGACGGGCTAGCGGTCAGTCCTGCGCAGTGAACTCGATCTCGGGTGCTGCCCCGTCCGACAGGAGGAAGTAGCCGATGAACACGACGTCTTCGCTCGTGGTGTCGAACTTGGAGACGATGACCCCGGCAGGCTCGTAGAAGACGTCGCCGGCGCGAAGGGTGGTTTGTGCCTCCTCACCGATCTGGAATGTGACCGACCCCCTTTCGATGGCTCCGAAGACAGGGCCGTTGTGAACGTGAGCACCGCCCTTCGTGCCAGCTGCGATTGAGATTCGGCGCACCTCGACGTGGGACACGTCCATGCCGCCTGCAAGCGACTGGTGGAGAAGAGTTGATCGAGTGATGGGCGATTCAGTCATGGTCACAGCCTGGTCGGACGGATCGCTCAGACGTGGGTCGTCGGACTCAGGAAATACGGCTCGCAATGTGCGGTTCTCGCCAACGGCCGCGTGGTCCGACACCCCCGCCGCTGCCGGAACTTGTCTCGATAGCCGATGGGCTAGCGCGTCAGACCCAGCGTTTCTCTGCAGACCTAAGTGCTCGTTCCGAGGGCTGCGGGGACAGCAGGTCACCGAGCTCGCGCTTCGCCTTCTGGTACCGACTGCGCGCCGTTGACGGCGGGACGGAGACGATCTGAGCTGCCTCGCTGAGAGAGAAGCCGTCCCAGTGCACCAGTCGCACGAGCTCTGCGAGCTCTGGAGCGAGCTTGTCCAGAGCTGCCCGTACGTCGAGGGCGATGTCGGAGGGTTCTGCGATCACGACGGTGGGGTCGATGGTGCCGCGGAGCTTCTCGGCGAGGAGGTCTTGGCGCCGGCGGGTCCTGCTGGTGTTCAGGACGACGTTCCGCGCGACCCCGAACAGCCAGAGGCGGGCGTCCTCGTCTGGCAGGGGCATGGATGACGATCGGCGCCACGCGATCGTCATTGTCTCGGAGAGCGCGTCGGGAGCGTCGTCGGCGCCGACTCGGCGTTCGAGGTAGTTCAGAAGGTCACGGGCTGTGGCGTCGAGGATCGTGACCACGCGATCGGCTCGGGTGTCGCGGCGGCTCACTGGGTGCGGTCTGCCTGGGTGAGGTCTGCGCAGTCGTCCTGGCTTCCGAAGGAGAGATCCGATCCGGTGACGGGATCGACCACTCCTCGATCTTCGAGCTCGTCCCAGACGACGTTGATGATCGCGCCCTCCACGGCTTGGCGGTACAGCTCATCTTCGGAGTACAACTCGGTCGCGGGCACCACGGTGTCGCCGTCGTCGCCGCGGACGGTCACGTCCCGGGCGACGATCCGAGCAAGCTCGCCGTCGACGTCCGCGAGGGCGAGCACGTCGGTGGTGCGAAGCACGTCCTGCATCTCCTTGATGTCCTCCGGGTCGCCTTCCTTGGCGACGCTTCGGAGCTCGCATTCTCTTCCGCTGGGCAGGGTGAAGTGGACAACGGAATCCGGATTCGCCACCCACGGCTCCCACCCCGAGAGCGTCGCTGCCGCTGCTGCACCCGTGCCGCCCAGCGTGAGAGCGACGACGGTCCCGATCACGAGCGCACGAGGCGTCGCCTGTCGCCTGCCGCGTCGCGCGTTCCACTCCGCTCCGCGAATCATCTCTCGAAGAGAGGAGTCGGAGACGGCTTCCGCCAGTGGGGTCGGCGGCGCCGATTCGTCCAGGAGCGCGTTCATCGCCCGATCGCTGCCCGCGTCGTGAGGTTCGGTGGTCATGATCTGCTCCTGTGCGCTCGAGTGGCCTTCACTCTGTACATGTCCGGCAGGACCCCGAATTGACGACGCGACGATGGAATCAGTCGAGAGTCTGTCCCGTAAGGGGATGGCCATCTGACGGAGCTAGACCTCGGCTTGGAGTTCCGACTTCAGCTGTTGTCGAAGTCGCGCGTATCGGGTCCGGATCGTGGAGGGGTTTTTCTCGAGGATGCGTGCGGCTTCTTCGAGGGTGAAGCCTTCCCAGTGGACCAAGCCGATGATGTCGCGATCAACGGCGGGCAACCTCTCGATGAGGTGGTGGAGGTGCGCGCTGATGTCGTCCAGCTGGTCGTGGGCCGGGTTGTGAACGACAATCTGGTCTCGGAGGCGGTCAACGAGGCTGGTTCGGCGGCGATTCGAGCGGTGGTGAGTAGCGAGGACTCGGCGTGCGACCCCGTAGATCCAGAGCGTCCCTTCGTTGCCGGCGGGTACGTCTTTCGCGCGGCGCCAGACGGTGAGCATGGTCTCGCTGAGGAGGTCGGGGGCGTCATCCAGGGGAGCTCGGCGGGAGAAGTAGCGCAGTAGCGGTTCCGCCTGGGCGAGAAGCAGGAGCTCCACCCGTCTGGCGCGCTCGTCGTCGCCTCGCCGCGTCGAGGAGGCTTTCGATGACAGCTGGTCGTCCAGGGTCACCGCAGTTCTCCTTCGCAGTCGGATTCGGCTCCGCTCAGCATGTCCTCGGGCACCAGTTCGTCGGGGACTTCGGCCCAGATCACCGTGGTCAGAGCCGCCCCGAACGAGAACTTGTCGAGGTTGGCCTGCGTGAGGCCGGCGGCCTCTTCGCTGTTCCGTGGGATGTAGGGATGTGCGAGGGCTTCTTCGTAGACGCGCTGGCCGATCCCTGACCAGTCGTGCTCAGCGATGAAGTCCTTTACCGCTGCCGGGTCGCTCGTGCCGCCGATGCCGGCCTCGACCGCGTAGTGACAGCTGACCTGTCGACCCGAGTCGGTCGTGTAGTTGATCGGGACGATCGCGTCCGCATCGAATCCCACGGTGAAGACGACGGCCCCGGCTGTCGTCGCGGCGAGGACACCGATCACGGGGAGGATTAGAAGCGGGCGACGCCACCACGGACGCCGTGGTGTCGCGCTCTCCGCGGTGGCGGACACCAGGTCCTCAATAACAGTGCGAGACGCGAGCCCACCTATCGGACTACGTCCCGAGCGGGCCAGGAACTCATCGAATCCGTCGTCGTCCATCGTTTCCTCCTCGAGCAGACCTTGCTCTTCACTATGGACATGGCCGGTCGGGCGCGGAACGTCTCAGGAACGCCGTCCAAGTTCTAAATGGTTGGCTTCCGCCGCGCGGCCGACGTCCCGTATGGGGATCGCTAGCCGGACGTCTTGCTCTTCACCCTGCGTCAGGGACGACGGCGGCGGATATCCGCCGCGTCCGTTCGATGATCAGGATGTCGGTGACCCGGATGCCGAGCGCGGTGAAGAAGCCGGCGACCGCGTTCCAGTAGAGAGTCCAGAGGATGAGGCCGCCGACTTCGTTCTGGTCGTACCCGGGCGGAGCCCAGTCGGCGTTCGCGGCGTGGACCTGCCAGATCACAGCGAGGGCGATGCACAGCAGGCACGCTCCGAGGCCGAAGGCGAAAAGGATCTTGCTCCCGGAGTTCGTGCAGCCGAATCTCCACAGCACGTTCCTGAGAACGATGAGCGACACGGGGATCGCTCCGAGCGAGAACGTCCATTGCTCCCACGTCACGAGAATGCCCCCGTCTCGCAGCGAGCCGGATCGTCGGCAGGTGCCGTCGTCACTCTGCAGAGAGCGGGGGAGTGGTCGCGATCATTTCAGGAGAAGGCGTCTCGTAACCGCCGATGATGAGCGTGCTGGTGTCCGTCCAGCTCGGCTCGGAGTACGCGATCGGCTCGGGGCTTCCGGCGCCAGGTTTTGCGCTGGTGATCCCGATGGCCACCGCACCCACGGCGAGGAAGCCGGAGACCAGCGCTGCAACCGTCACGGTCAACACGGTGTTGCGAAGCGTCTGCATCGTGCTGCCCCTCGAGTAGGTCGAATGGTGGGGAGCGTACCAGCGCAGGTGCTGGCGACGCCGTGCTACTGATCCCGTATGGGGATCCCCACGCGGGACGGTCGGATCACCGGGGTTGATCCGCCCCTCCCGTACAGGGCTGGATCAGCCCGTCAAAGGGCGCCCGTGGATTGTCTGGTCGCGAACGCGAGGTTGAGGAAGGGTAGATCGTCGCGTGCGATGACGGCCGTTATGTGGCGACCCTCGAGTTCGGCTCCGATACCGAGGACGTGAGCGTCGGTATCAAGTAGAACCCCGTTTTCCGGTCGGCTGTCGACGCTGACTGCCACGCCACGCTCGACCGCAGCCGCGGTCGCTCCGCCTAGCAGTTCCCCTGGCAGCGTCCCTTGGACGCGCGTATCGCGGAATCGGTTCCTCAGCACGTGATTCACATGATCCGTCAGCGTTGATTCGATCGTTCGTGGACCGGGGTCCTTCGGGTCGATGAGCGTCGTCAGCACTGCTTCCCAGAGCATCGGGAACTGGAGTCGAGCTCTTATCTCCACGAGTCGTGCGGGAAGGGGGCGCACTGGTGGTTCGTCGAGCTGAGTGCGCAGCTCGCTGCTGATGTCGGCCAGGTTGGCGGGATCGTCTCGGTTCTCCGGTCGGCGCCAGAGGGTGTAGGTGATCGCCGCGGAGAGGTAGCGGCTCTGCTCGTTTGTGGTGTGCACGATCGTCCCTACAGCGATCTCTTCGACGGAGGGTTGCTGCTGCAACGTGAACAGCGCACCAGGGAATCGAGTGGTCACTTCATCAAGCGACGGCGGGTACGGGTCCTCAAGGCTGGAGTGCACGGCCTCAGCCTGTTCGAGCCACGGCAGCTTCGCAACGGGTCACTGGATGACGGAGTGGGTAGCCGCGTCGATGTGCTCTGAGCCCGATCCGCTCCGGCCTCGTTCAAGCACGTCAGGACCATGGAAGACGCCTGTCCCGTAAGGGGATCGCTGGCCGTGCGTCTGAGAGGATCAGCGCATGTTGCTGGACGCCGAGCTTGCCGCAGCGCTCGAGGCCGTCGGGGTGCGGCGGCGTCATCCGGTTTCGGAGTACGACTACCGGATCGATGACGTGCGGCTGGTCGCTGGTTTGCTCGACTTTCGGCTCTGCATGTGCTCATCCAACCCGGAGCCCGCTGCCCCGCCAAGGCTTCGCGTGGTTCGGGTCGACGTCGCCCCGGGCGGGCACTGCTGGGCGGCTAGCTGTTTTCTCGTGTCGCCCGGCCGGGGTGGAGGTGCTGCTAGTTCTCCGAGCTTGCAGAGAGGGTGGAAGTCGTTCCTGGTGGGCGGTAATTGCCGGCGAGGTGGATGAGGTTTCGGGCTGGCATCCAGCCGTGCTCGCGGGTCTCGGTGTGGTTGAGGGTCTCCACGAACAGCTCGAAGTCTCGGTCGCCCTTCGTGTCGTGAATCCAGGCCAGGACCTCCTCGACCGAGTCGGCGTCCGTGATCCGCTGCGGGTCATGGGTCACCGCCAGCTCGTCATCGGCGCCAATCCAGAAGCAGACCCAATAGGTCAGCGGTTCCTCGCGCTGCGCGTCAAAGAACGCTTCGTTCCATTCGGCTCGCATCAGCCCTCCCGTGTCCATCTTGAAGATAGCTCTACCAGCGCCGCGGCGTCCGTTGAGGGGTCGTCAACCGGTCGCCCGCGAGTTGCGTACGCCGCTGTCGGTCCTCGCAGTCGCCTGCACACCTCTTCGCGTCACCGCGGCACTCGTGCAGACGACCGTGAGCATTTAGATGTTCAAGGTCCCCTGCACATGCGACGCGGGCGCCACTGAACCGTTCCGTAAGAGGATCCCTGCACGGTCACTAGTCGGCGCAGCTATCGCCCCCCTCAGCCGCCGGTGGGTAGCTGCGGCGTCTCGAAGAAGAGGTACGGCAGGAAGTGGAGTGTCACGGAGGCGGCGATGCCGATGACCGGCACGATCCAGTAGCGCTGGCGAGGGTGAGCGAGTCGGCGGACGGTGATGAAGGCGACGACGGGTGTCACGAGGACCGGCACCCATGCGCCAAGCGTTGCCCACTGCACGGCTGGTCCGAAATCGCGCAGGTCCTGTGCTTCATCGAAGGCCGGGTGCATCAGGTTGCCGTAGTGCAGCAGCGTGAACGGGACCAGGGCGACGGCGAGTGCGAAGTGAACGACCGCGAAGACACCGATTCGGAAGCGAGCGCGGTCGAGGTCTATTGCGAAGGCCGGAGAGGTCACGAGCGAAGACTAGCCAGTGAGGACGGTCTGCTTGCTAGGCAACCGCGAGAGGTCCGCCCGCCGATCGAGGCGTCCGTATGGGGATCGCCCTCCGGGCGGCGGCCCTAGCGAGGATCGAGGCCCTGGAACGTGTTGGGGAAGTTGTCGAGCCAGCGCCATCGGTCGATCGGCCACGTGATCGCGACGGCTCGGCCTGTCACGTTGTCGATCGGGACGAAGCCCTTGGAGGGCGTGCCCTGTTGGAGGCGGGAGTCGGCGGAGTTCCCCCGGTTGTCGCCCATCACCCAGAGCCCATCAGGGGGCACGGTGACATCGAACGGGATGCTCGACGCGGCCGGGGCATTCTCGCCGTCCTTGATGTACGAGGCCTCATCGAGGGGCTGCCCGTTCACGGTCATCTGCCCCAACGGCGTGCAGCAGACGACGTGATCGCCAGGAAGCCCGATCAGCCGCTTGATGAGGTGATCGTTGGTCTCCTCGGGCGCCAGTCCCACCGCCTGCAGCGTGTTCTCGAACAGCCCGGCGATGGACGTGTCCTCGGTCTGCAGGACGGGCTGAAGCCATCCGCCCGGGTCCTTGAACACGATGACGTCTCCGCGGGAGAGGGGCACGACATCGGGGACGAGCTCGTTGACGATGATGCGGTCGTCCTGCACCAGCGTGTTGTTCATCGATGACGACGGGATGTAGAACGACCGCACGAGGAACGTCTTGACCAGGCTGGAAACCAGAACTGCTACCAGGACGATGACCACCACGTCTCGAAGGAACAGCAGCGCCCCGTGCCGCCGCCGCTGCGGCGGGCGTCGGCTGGTCAGGGGCACGGACTCAGCCGGCGTCGTCATGCTGAGAAGGCTACGTCCGCCGGTCCTGCTTGAAAGACCACCGAGGTGTGACCGGTACCGATCTGCCGGTGTCGATAAGAGCGAACTGACGCTGAGCCCATGCGCCCGCGGACGCGACGGTGGCACAAAATTTTCGAGCGTCCGCGTTTTCGAGGCCGCCGCGACATGTGCTGTGTAGAGGCGAAATTGGAGGGCCTGCGTTGAATCACTTCACCACTGTCGAACTGGACAGCACCAACCCGTACCCGAGCCTGCCGCCCCAGTGGGGCGAGGAGGCAGTCAAGATCATGCTCGACGCCGAACCCACTCGCGCGGTCCGTCGCAGACGGCGGCTGTGGACGGCATCTGCGCTGGCCGGGCTGGTACTGACGGGCGGGGCCGGCGTCGCAGTCGCCGCTCCACTACTGAATCGTCCGGTGCTTATGGGCGAGGTGATGCCGTACGTCGTGACCGTCGACGGCGAGTCGTGCTCTGCGACGATCCAGGTGCAGCCCCTGGACCCCGCGAACCGGGCGCTGAACACCCCTGAAGGGATGGCCGCGGCCGAACAGGCGCTACGCGGGCTTGATCTGGCCAATCTCGATATCGGATCGGCGCCGGAGTTCATGTTCCCGCCGAACACTCCCAAGCCTGCTGTTCAGCAACGCTGGAGCGGGATCTCATCCGTGGCGTTGCAGCTTGTGAGTCAGCAGCTCAAGGACCAGGGCTTCACCGAAGAGGTGTCGATGGCTTCATCGATCGACTGTGGAAGCGATTGATGCGGACCGCTGACGAGCGAGCACGCATCCTTCGCACCGCGATCGAGGACAACGCCGCGGACCTGCTCGCGTACCTGCTCCGGCGTACCTCGAATCACGAGGACGCCGCCGACCTGCTCGCAGAAACCGCGGAGACGGCATGGAAGCGCATCGCGATCATGCCCACCGACCCTGTCCGCGGCCGCATGTGGCTCTTCGTCACTGCCCGCCACAAGCTCGCAAACCATCAGCGGAAAAAAGTCGGGCAGGACCGCCTGACGACGGCCCTCGCGGACGACCTCCGCCAGAACGGTCAACAGCTCCCGATGCCATCCGATGACCAGATTGACGTGCAGAGGGCCGTGCGCTCGTTGCCAGCGAAACTCAGAGAAGTCATCGAACTCGTTCACTGGGATGGATTCACTGTGACCGAAGCGGCGCGAGTTCTCCGCCTGCCGACGTCCACCGCCCGCACCCGCTACGCCGCCGCGATCGTGCTGCTGCGCCAGACGCTCTGTGACCACGACACCGAACAGCTACCGGATCTCGCCGCATCGAGATAGCTGAACCTGCCACCTGCTGGCCGCCCCACTCGGCGCAAGGAGTGCGCAGTGTCGTTCCGTGAAGGGATGGTCGGCCGGTCACTCTGATGCTTCGACGCTGCACCAGTACTGCAGTTCCGCTCCGTCGCGGTAGAAGTAGTTGAGGCCAGTGAAGCCGTGCCCGCCTCCGAGGTCGTTGCGCAGAGCGTCCGCGTTCGCGTACTGGTACAGCGTTCGCAGCAGCCGGTTCCCACGCAGGTCGGAGACGTTGACGCTGACGAAGTGACCTTCCGGAGCCTCCCCGGAGTACTCGAGTTTCAGTTGCAGGTTGGGATAACTCAGCGAAGGGCCTTCGAGTAAGTACATGCCGTCGCACCGCTCGATCACGATCCGATCAGCGAAGGCGTCGTCGTTGCTGCCGGCGCGAGGACGGTAGTACGTGGAGCAGGTGATCGATGCGGGCAGGTCAAGCGTTGAGGCGGGACTGATGATGCCTGCCTGTCGATGGTGTCGAAACGGAGAGTCCACGACTGGAGCCTAAGCACCATCGGCAAGTTGAAGCATCCCGTATGCGGATGGGTGGCCGGTCACCCACTGAGCAGCCTGGTGGCTGTGGCGTGTTCGGCGCAGTACCGTCAGCGAATGTTCTTCCACTCGAGTAAGCGCGATTCGCCGCAGTTGCGTCCTGAGCTCGAGCGGTTTCGCGAGGCTGTCGCTGAGGCGTCATTCGAGGGTGGTCTAGCGGGCTACTTCTCGGTGCAGGTCGGTGCTCACCTCGCGGCCAGCGGCCCGTGGTGGAGGCGGGAGCTGAGTGATCCGCGATGGGGGATCGCGTGGACGTTTTTCTATGAGCCTGCTTTCGATGAATCCCATCCGCGCGTGGGCCCGCCGTACGAGGACGGTTTCGAGCTGGGTGATGAGTCGGTCTTCGATGAACTACTCGGAGGTTCGGTCGACGTCCGGGGTCGGGTGTACTCGCTGCGTTGGATCGACCGCGCGAGCGAGCCGGAGCTGTGGGCGGACAACTACGGGTACATGCCAGCGAAGCCCGGAGTTGGAATCCCTGTACGCGTGTCGAGAGTGCGTCGTCGAGACCGTTGAGCCGGATCTCTCGTCGGCAGGCGGCGTCCCTTATGGGGATGGTTGGCCGGGCGCCTAGACGTCTGCGGGCGGCGGTATCGTCCCGCGAAGCCTGTGGCGGTGAAGCTCGCACCGTCGATCATTACTCCGACGTTCGGGCCGGAGGACATCAGCGCGGGATGTTCCTACTGCGCTCGGAACTGGCGCTGGTCGCTGCAGTAGCAGTGATGGCCGCGAGCGGCTGTCCTGCGGAACGCTGCCGCCCGCGCCCGCGCGCGGCGCATCCCGCGCGCCGGGCTGGTGCGGGGAACGGCCCTCCCGCAGACGCCAACTTGCAGCTCGCTGCCACGAACACTGTCCCACTGATGATCTTCGAAGGGCATGCGTGTCCCGCTGCCAAGCCCGGGTGTCGGCAACACCCAGGGTTGTATTGCCGAGCTATGCGGAGTAGACCTAGACGTGCACGACGACCGCTCACAAGGGGTGAGCGCGGGGACTTGGATGAAGGTCGTAATAGTCATGCACACCTCACGAAATCGGTCCGCTGGCAAAATCGCCACGGTGTTCGTTGCGCTCGTCCTGGGTACGGTTGTCGCACCTGCCGCTGCGTTGCGGAAATTCCCGGTTCGGACTGAATCACATCATCGCTCGCGGCCACTTTGACGCGGACACCAACTTCGATATTCAGCAGACACTCAGCTACGGCCTCTACGCACCCGGGAGCTCAGGCTCTAAGACGCTCTACGACGCGAACTGCACACCCGTCTACTTCGTTCTCTTCGGATATAACGCCTACAACGGCTCCGATGCCCTCGCTAACCCCATCGGCATCGTCAACGCCTACAAAATCGACAGCACCATAAACACCCGATCTACCAGCAGCACCACCGCCGCACCCATCATCCAACCGCCCTACGGGACCGGATGCCCCGTCTACACCCCGATCGAGAACGATTGACCGACACCCGCGACCTCGCCGACGTCGTGGGGTGGATGCGCCGCCACTACTCCACCCCGTACGACGTCATCGCGGCTACCGCAACCCACAGCTCAAACGGATGGAGCGTTGACACAACCATTCGAGCTACACCCACCTCCACTGACGAGGTAGTGAATCTCGACCAGTGGGACCCTGCCGCAATCGATTCCCTGACCACCGGAGGCGACCTTGCAGTCGAAGCCTTCGCGCTAATCTTGCACGCCAACCTCATCGAATGGTGGGATACGGAACGACCGAAAACGTCGACGCGATACTGAACCACTAAACAATGTGACGAATCAAGCATAAGATCCGAGCAGACACCCCCTGCGAGGCGACGGACGGAAAGCAGCTGATTGCTCCGTTGAGCGGCTCTTCACCGGCACGCCGACAGCATCACGGGCCGCCGACCGACTCGACCCTTCCCTCGGCAGCTCCCAGAACCGCGCCACCCCGGGCACGCTGCTTCAACTTCGATCCCATCGCCAACACTCCGACTCACGGTGGTATTGCAACGACCGGCTGAACCCAAGTCCCCCTAACGGACACCTCCGGAGTAGATGAGGACAGCCGCTCCGGCGTCGAGGAGCCTCTCCGGCCCCTGTTCGATGCGCGAGGATTTGGACATGCGTACCGATAGGGAATCGCTCTCCGCGTCGAGCGGGAGCCTCGCGCCCGCAGCGCGAGGCTCCTCTGACCCGGCCCGGCTCGAACGGGCTGCCACCCTCACCGTGCTGCGGGCAGGACACCCCTTACTGGATTAGGGGTGCCTTGGGCGGGCGCATTCGACGGTAGTGCGGCGCGAGCCTCGGAGGGCTAGTGCGTCGATGCGTCCGGCGTCCGATGAGGGGTCGTCATCCGTCCGCCCAGGATGGCCGCGCATGAGACCGGAATCTCGCGGCGCTGTTTGTCGCAATAGACCCGCCCGATGAAATGCCCGATGATGGGGCGTCAACTGACACACTGAGCGCATGGCAGCTCTCGTGGGATACGCCCGCGTCTCAACCGACAAGCAAGATGCGACCGCGCAGCGCGACGCACTCCGGGCGGCCGGCGTCCCATCCGATCGGATCTACGTCGATTCCGGTCTGACGGGCCGGAACCGCGAGCGTCCCGCGCTGCGGGAAGCGCTGGCGGCATGCGACGCCGGATCGACTCTGCTCGTGACGAAGCTCGACCGGCTCGCGCGGTCCATCACAGACGCTCGCGACATCGTTGATGAGCTGACCCGCCGCGGCGTGAAGCTCAGCATCGGGGGGTCGGTCCATGATCCGGAGGATCCGATCGGCCGGCTGCTGTTCAACGTGCTCGCGATGGTCGCGGAGTTCGAGGGGGACCTGATTCGCGCCCGCACGCGTGAGGGGATGAAGGTCGCGAAGGCCAAGGGGCGTCTGCGTGGCCGTCAGCCGAAGCTGTCGCCGAAGATCGAGGCGCATCTGGTCGCAGAGCATCGTGCCGGGAACTACACCGTTGCCGAGCTCGCGGCGGAGTTCAAGGTCGCGCGTTCGACGGTCTATCGGGCGGTGCAGCGGGCTGATGCGCGCGCCGCTGGGGCCGTCGCCCTGGCGCTGTCGACGGAGGGCGCGTGATGTCGGGGGCGGAGAGGGAACCTGCGTTGGTGCCGGGGAGGGTGGAAGTGCTGCCCGGGTGGTCTGCGCGTACACGTATTCTCAACACCGGGTGGGGAACGCTCGCCCAGGCGATCGCCTGGATCTGGCTCGTCATCGGGTTCGCGGTCCTTCCTCCGGGATCGCGTCTGCCCCTTTTCGTGCCGCTGGCGCTGTTCTTCGCCGCTCTCGCTTGGTCAATGATCTGTCTCGCGATCGGCACATCCAGGGTCACCGCTGAGAAGGAAGCCGGTTACACGACCCTGGGGTTCGGGCGCATCACGGTTCCTACGGTGGATTCGAGAACCGGTGTCATCCTGCGGGAGGCAGGCGAGCCGCATCTGGACTGGAAGACTGCGGCGCTACTTCGGCGACAAGCGAGGAACAAATGACCAATGCCGTGACCGTTTCTGCGATTCCTGCTCTCCGGGTTCGTTGGTTTCCGCTCGTGCTCGCGGTCGGTGCCGTCGTCGCGCAGCACTTCTTCGTTCTGAGCCGGAGCGGGTCATATTCGGTGGTCGCTGTCATCGATGGGGCTCTAGTGGTTTTGGCGGTGGGGCTCTTCCTCTGGGCGAGGGCGTCAGCCGGGCGCTCCGCGCGGAGGGTGGCGGAACTTGATCCCGGGACCTCGGGGGAGGCTTTCGCGTGCGTCTACCATCAGCACCTGCGGTCGCTGGTGAGGGGCTTGGACCCGGACGTCAGCATGGGGTCGTACCCGGTCGTTCACCTGGACGAGACCGGGCTGAGCATCCTGTCGCAGGCGAATGCGCGGCGGGTCACCTTCCCGTGGTCGCGAATCGCGTCCGTCCGGCCGACTCCGCTGCTCGACCGGTTCTTCACCCGGCGATCGATCGAGGTCGTCCTCGAGGAGGGCGGATCGGTCGTGCTCGCCCCCTACGGTGACCGTTCGTTCTTCGGTATGAAGGCCGCCGATGACGCGAGGTTCAGCGCGATCTTGACCGCGATCAGCTCGAGGTCCGTAGAGGGGCGGTCGGTCTGAGGCCCGGTTTGTGGTCGTAGGCGGACGTCATGAGCTTGTCGGAGGCGCCCGCGTCTCGACGGATAAGCAGGACGCGCAGGCGCAGCGCGACGCGCTGCTTGCGACCGGTGTGCCGGCGGAGCGGATCTACGTTGACCCGGCCTCACCGGCAGCAACCGCGAGGGGCCCGCGCTGCGCGAGGACCTGGCGGCGTGCGACGCCGGCTCGACTCTGTTCGTGACGAAGCTCGACCGGCTCACCCGCTCGACCACCGACGCACGCGACGTCGTGGACGAGCTCGCGCGCAGGGGAGTGCGACTGAATATCGGCGGGTCGCTGCACGACCCGAACGACCCGATGGGCCGGCTGCTGTTCAACGTGCTGGCGATGATCGAGGAGTTCGAGGGCGACCTGATCCGGACGCGCACGCGCGAGGGGATGCGGATCGCGAAGGCGAAGGGGCGCCTGCGCGGCCGCCAGCCGAAGCGCTTCCCGAAGATCGAGGCGCACCTGGTGGCGGAGTGCCGCTAGGGCAACTACATCGTGGCCGAGCTCTCGGAGCAGTTTGGGGCGACGCGCTCGGCGGTCTACCGGGCGGTCGAGCGCTCGAACATGACGGAGTTGCGCGCCGTCGACGTCACCCTTCCGCTCCCTGAGGGAGAGCAGTGAAGCCGAGTGCCCAACGGTCACTTGATGCGGCGCGTCTTCGAGGGCGGTCGTTGCGACCGACCGGCTCGCGGTGAGGCTCCTGGAGCCCCGAGCCGACCCGGATGAGGCGGGGGGCTCCCACGGCCCCGCTGCGCCTTTACAAAGGGCCTCCAGGCCGTCCGTCGACTAGTGAGGTCCGGAGGTTTCCTCCACCGTCTCCGGCGAAGAGGACTGCTGTGCAGTATCTCGAGTTCTCGTCGAATGGGCCGAGGTGTGCGGCCGGATTCCTAGCGCTCACGCCCAGACATGCGCGCGGAGACCCTGACCTGCGCAGCACGGTATCAGGCGACCCGCGGAGGTTTCCATCCGATGCGCCAGCGCTTACAGGTGGCGGCCTGGTGCGCCCGTCGAGGCGCCGGCCGGTCTGCCGGCCGTTGACTCGTCGGCCGGGTCCGGCACTCCACCGCCGACGCGTCCGCCGCTCAGTCGAACCGCGCGCCCTCCGGCCGCGGCGGCAGCACGAACAGGATCAGCAGGAACACGTAGCCGGCGATCGGCACGAGGATCGCGAGGATCCACAGCCCGCTGCGGTTCACGTCGTGCAGTCGCCGCCAGATCAGCGAGAGCGACGGGAGGAACGTCGCCAGCGCGATGGCGCCCGCGGCGAGCGACACCCAGAAGGTCTGGAACGGCGCGCCGCTCGGGTACGGCGTCAGCGTGAAGTCGAGGCGCCACGGACCGCCGTCGGCCAGCTGCAGCAGCGCGGTGAGGACGCTGCCGAGGAGGATGATCCACCAGTACTCGGCCCGGCTCGCCCTCCCGCGGAAGCGGAGGTAGTTGCCGAAGAAGCGGCGGAGCGCCGCCATCGGCGGAGCCCCGTAGTAGGGGAGGGTCAGCGGCGGCTCGAGGGTGCTCGGGCTCATCGGGTTCCGTCTCTCATCCCTCGACCGTATCCCCTGCTCCCCGCGGCGCCGCGTCGGCCGTGCGGACGACATCCCCGTGTTCGCGCCGGAGGAACGCCGCTGCGTTCACGAGGCCGAAGGCCGCCGTCTTCACAACGGAGGAAAAACGCTCCGACTCGAGCGTGAACGCGCGGATCGGCGTGCGCCGAAGCACGTTCTACCTCCGTTGTGAACACGATCAGCGAGTAGGGACCGCCTCCGCCCGCACCGACGCCGTCGCCCGGGCGTCGACGATCAGGCTGACGACGAGCCCCACCGCGACGATGACGATCGCGACCCACGGCAGCACGTCGAGCCCGCTCGCGTCGATCGCCAGTCCGCCGACGACCGCGCCGCCGCCGATGCCGATGTTGAACGCCGTCGTCTGGAGCGCCGCGGCGAGGCTCCGCAGCTGGAAGGAGGAGGTGCGCAGCATCCGGGTCTGCAGCATCGCCGGGATGCCGCCGAACGCGATGTTCCAGATCACGGCGGCGACGACCACGGCCGTGGCGGCGCCGGTGCCCGCGGCGACGGCCAGGCCCGCGAGCGCCAGCACGACCGCGATCGCGGCGACCACGAAGCCCGAGCGGGGGAATCGGTCGGTCGCGAAGCCGGCCAGGACGAGTCCGACCGCCCCCGCGCCGCCGAACGCGAAGAGCACGAGCGGCACCGTGTCGGGGGCGAAGGAGGCGTTCTCGAGCCAGGGCGTGATGTAGGTCGAGAGGGTGTTCTGGCCGATCAGCACCAGCAGGATGACGACGCAGACGCCGATGATGCGGGGGAGCGTCCGGTCCTTCCGCGCCGGCAGGCGGATCTCGCCGGTCCGCAGCGGGATGTGGTGGTCGACCGCGGGCAGGAACTTCACCACGATCAGCGCGAGCACGAGCACGACGCCGCCGAGGATCGCGAAGGTGGGCCGCCAGCCGAACGCGTGCCCGAGCGCCGTGCCCAGGGGGACGCCGAGGACGAAGGCCGCGGATCCGCCGCCCGCCGTGATCGCGGTCGCGCGGCCGAGCTGCTCCGGAGCGACGAGATGCGCGGAGTAGGCGGCGACGATCGCCCAGAAGAGGCCGTGGGCGAGCCCGCCGAGGATGCGCGCGCCGATGAGCAGCCCGAAGGTGGGGGCGAGCGCGGCGAGGACGTTGGCGACCGCGATGGTGCACAGCGCCACGAGGAGGAGGCTCTTGCGCGAGAAGCGCTGGGTCACCAGGGTCAGCGGAGTCGTCGCGACGACGACGGTCGCGGCGAAGATCGTGACGAGCTGGCCGGTCAGCGAGATGCTCACCCCGAGGTCGCGCGACATGTCGGGGATGAGCCCGGTCGGGAGGAACTCGCTCGTCACGGAGACGAAGACGGCGCCGGCGAGCGTGAGCAGGCCGATCCAGGGGAAGGCGGGGGCTTTCGCGGTGTCCTGAGGGTTCACGGTGTCCTGAGGTCGGGGGCGGGCTTGTGCGCCTCCGCCGACGCCGTGTTGATGATGGTGGCGCCCGCGGGCAGGTGCGGGAGGGCC
>NZ_PSVN01000026.1:27257-27904 GCF_002932235.1 Rathayibacter sp. AY1E3 | reverse complement strand
CGCAGAGGACGTCGCGGCACGATTCGACATGACGGCCGATGACCTGTTCTACCTCAACCCGTTCCGCTTCCCTTCGGACGAGATTCTGCGCGTCGGTGAAGAGCTGAACCTCACTGTCGCGGCGCGATGACCTCCCCCCGCGGGTACTCGATACCGGGCCTGGCGTTCCGGCTCTTGATCAATCCTTCGGAGTGCAGTGCATGATGTCCCGATGAACGTTGGAGAGCCCCCGCAACCGAGTGCAGCGACGCCCATCGTTCTCGCCTTGGTCTTCGGCGGTCTTGCAGCCGCCCTGGGAGCCGTAGCCTCCATTTACATGTGGGACCCGAGCGAGACGTGCAGGACCCGCGGCGGAGGCAGCCTGACGGGAGAGGGGTTCCTCTGGAACCCGCTGTGCTCAGATGGTTCAACCGTTCAGCCGATATGGATGACGTTGTCGACTGCTGCGGCGTTGATCGTGGCCGTGACATGCGTCGTCATTGCGGCCAGCCGTCAAGTTGAACGTGACGGACAGGAAATTGCGTCGCCCGACGTTCTGCACGACTACTCGCGCCAGACCCTGCCGGAGGACAACGGGCTCCGCAAGCTGGGCGATGAGTGGTGAGAGATGGCAACTCCGGGGGGGGGGGGGGGGCGGGGCATCGACC
>NZ_PSVN01000026.1:0-27247 GCF_002932235.1 Rathayibacter sp. AY1E3 | reverse complement strand
TGTGCGGGGACCCCGGGCGGGGCGGGGGGGGGGGGGAGGGGGGGGGGGGGGGGGGGGGGGGGGGGGGGGGGGGGGGGGGGGGGGGGGGGGGGGGGGGGGGGGGGGGGGGGGCACCCTCCCGATGAGCGTTAGACAGTCTCCTCGGCCGGATCACGCGATCCCCCTCGTTTTCGCCGTGATCTTCACCGTTTTCGCCGCCGCTCTCGGGTTGATGTCCTCTCTCTACATGTGGGATCCGGCAGAGGCGTGCGAGGTTCGTGGAAGCTACTCCAGCTCCGAGAGCTTCCTGTGGAATCCGCTGTGCGTGGACGGTTCGGCTGTCCAACCGCTGTGGATGACGGTGGCTGGCGCTGCCGCATTGATCGGTGCCGGCGTCTGCGTCGTCCTCGCGATCGCTTTTCGAGTGCTCAACCACGAGCGGGAAGTCCCGCCGCCCGTCGTCTCGCACTGGGAGTGAGCAGTCAAAGGTAGATTCGCCGGATGACGACGACTCGGACCTCCCACTCGACTCTCGCCCTGCTGCTCGCCGTTCCGGTGTTCGCGCTCGTCGGTTGCGCCGGTTCGACGGCGGGGGCTCCGGCATCGACGTCGGCCGCCGCGCCGGCGTCGACCGCGACCGCCGCCCCGACGTCCGCCCCCGCTACTCCGGCGGCGACCGCGACTGCGGGTGCGGCGGCGGCTGGTCCGGTGTGGCCGGCGGACCCGTGCCGGGACACGCAGCTCACGGTCACGGTGGAGGACCGGCCCGAGCTTTCCGGGGCGGGCCAGGAAGAGTTCGCGATCGTGCTCACGAACGCCTCGGATCAGGCGTGCTCGTACTTCGGGTGGCCGGGCGTTCTGATGCTCGGTGCCGATGGGACGCAGCTCACCACCGCCGGCACGTCGGGTGCGGAAGCGTTCCCGGGGGCTCTCGCCCCGGGTGAGTCGGCGCAGGCGGAGGGCCAGCTCTCGGCGGTCGGCGCATACGACTGCACGCCGACGACCGCGACGACTGTCCGGGTGCTCGTCACCTCGGACGGCGCCGGACCGGGAATCGACACGCCCTCCGATTTCCAGGTCTGTGGCGGGGACGGTCGGAGTGACTTCACGACCGGGCCGCTCACGCCGGCGTCCTGACTCTTCTAGAGTCGCGGCTGCGGTCATGGACGGGCTCGAGGGTGGAGACAGCTTCGTGCTGTTCCTGGTTCTAGGTGCCCTTCCCTTCCTCCTTCTGGTCGCCGTGGTTTCGGTCGTCACGATCGGCATCCTTCAATGGATCGGAGGGCGGGGGCGGCCCCGTCCGTAGACTGAGTGCAACCACCCCTTCGGCACGGCGCCGACCGGAACTCAAATGAGTAAATGAAGCAATGAGCACATGGGTGTGGTGTTGATCGCTTTGTGGCGGCAGTCTTTGATCGCTCCTTGACGTCGCGCTACGCGTGCGTCGGATCACCGAGGATTTCAGCGAGTCAGGAATTTCGCGAGAAACGTGCGGTAAATCACTGTGAGCTGCTGCAGATCGCTTACCACGACGTGTTCGTCGATCTGATGGATTGTGCTGCTGATGAGGCCGAATTCGGCGACCTCGCCATAGTGGGCGATGAATCGCGCATCGGAAGTTCCTCCGCCGGTATCCAACGAGGGAGTTCGCCCGGTCACGGATGTTACCGCCTCGGATAACAGCGCGACGTGGCTCGATCCAGCAGTGATGAAGGGGTCGCCACTTACCTCGACTAAGAGGGTGAAGTCGGTTGCGAACTCTTCTGCCGCCCGGCGGATCAAGCCCTCGAGGCTCTCGGCTGAATGAAGGTCGTTAAAGCGAATGTTCAGATGCGCGGTTGCTTCGGCGGGCACCATGTTGTTCGCCGCATTGCCGACGTCGATCGTGGTGATCTGGAGACTCGACGGCTCGAAGCACTCGGACCCCTCGTCGAGTGGTGTTGTGGCGAGTCGGTTGAGAACGCGGATGAGGCGGTGCACCGGGTTGTCGACGAGGTGGGGGTAGGCAACGTGCCCCTGGAACCCGCGCACCGTCAGGTTGGCGTTAAGGCTTCCGCGCCGTCCGATCTTGATCACGTCGCCGATCCGCTCCGGGTTCGTCGCTTCGCCGACAAGGGTGAAGTCCGGCATGTCGCCGCGATCGGCGAGCCACTCGAGCACACGCACGGTGCCACCTGTGGCCGGCCCCTCTTCGTCTCCGGTGATCAGGAGGCTGACCGACCCAAGGTCGAGCACTTCGGGCTGCGTCTGCGAGACCGCTGCGAGGAAAGCGGCGATGGCGCCCTTCATATCGCTGGCACCTCGACCGATGATCGTCCCGTCGCGGAGTGTCGCATCGAAGGGGTCGGAGCTCCACTCGTTAGAGCCTGGGGGAACGACATCGGTGTGACCGGCGAAGCACAGGTGCGGTCCGTCGATTCCTCGGCGGGCGTAGAGATTCGGGGTGCCATCGAAGTCCAGCCGATGAACGATGAAGCCAAGGCTCTCAAGTACGCCTGCCACGACATCGAGGGCTCCGTCGTCGCTCGGAGTGACCGAAGCACATCGGATCAAAGACTGCGTGAGCGCGACGGGGTCCACGGGAGCGAAACTATTCGGCACGGAGACACCGTACCTGCAACATCAACTGCATCTCGGAAAACAACAGCTTTCTGAGACGCCCGGTCGGCATCGCTGTCGCGGTGTCGGGTCCGCGCGATTCCGAGGTCGCAGATGTCTCGAAAATGCGTCTCAACAGAAACCGTCTCAGGGTCATGACTGCGAGGAGTTTGTGAGTCACACTGGTCGAGTGAGACTTCTTGGATACACCCGCGTGAGCACATCGAGTCAGGATGCGCAGTTGCAGCTCGACGCGCTGGTGGCTGTCGGCGTTCAAAAGCGCGACGTGTTCGCTGATGTCACCTCCGGGAGCAAGACCGCGATCGAGCGCCGAGGGATGAAGAAGCTCCTCGAGCATGCAGAGTCCGGTGACACCGTGGTCGTGTGGCGAGTTGATCGGCTTGGCCGCTCCTTGATGGACGTCCTGAACACGGTGAACCTGCTGCGTGACCGCGGCATCCACGTCCGGTCTATCTCTGATGGCATCGATCCGGCGACGTCGACGGGCCGGCTGATGCTCAACATGCTGGCCACCCTCGCCGAGTACGAGCGCGAACTGATCGTCGAGCGGGTGAATGCGGGGATCGCAGCGGCGCGGCAGAACGGCACACGCTTCGGCCGCCCACTGTCCGATCCTGCAGTAATCGCCGACAAGCTCGCCATCGCCTCCGATGCTCGAGCGAAGGGCCGCACCGCCGAAGACGCAGCACGACTCGTTGGCTGGAGTCGCGCCACCCTCTACCGTCACCAGCAAGCCCTCGCCGGCCGCGAGAGCACCGCCATGTAGCAAATGCCATAGACGGTGACGAGCGGTGGCGAATTCTCCGACTTCACGTCGAAGATCAGATACCCCTCGCCGCCCTCGCACGAGACATCGGCATCGGCCTCCGCACACTACAGCGCTGGCATCAGCTCTACCGAGAAAGCGGCGTCACTGCTCTCGATCCGCACCAGCGATCGGACGCTGGTGTACGTCGAACGCCGCCTGAGCTCGTGGCGTTCATCGAACGACTGGCTTTGAGCAGGCCGCGACCAGCGCTGACCACGCTGCACCGCCTAGCAAGCGCTGAAGCAGATCATCATGGCCTGTCGGCGCCGAGCTACGCCACCGTCAGGGAAATCGTGCAAGCTCTAGACCCGGCGCTCGTAACACTCGCGTTGGAAGGACCGGCCGCCTATCGAGACAAGCACGAGCTGGTGTTTCGCCGACGCGCCGAACGTCCCAACCACATGTCGCAGGCGGATCACACCGAACTCGACATCCTCATCATGGGCACCGGGGGCGCGCCCGATCGGCCGTGGCTGACGATCGTGATGGACGACTATTCGCGCGCGATCTGCGGCTACATCGTCTTCGCCGGGGCACCGTCCGCGATGAACACAGCACTTGCTCTCCGTCAGGCGATCTGGAGAAAGCCCGACCCGACGTGGGCTATGTGCGGGATACCTGACGTTCTCCACGTCGACCACGGCTCCGACTTCACCAGCCACCACCTCGAGCGCACCGCCATCGAGCTGCGCATCCGCATCATCCATTCCATCGTCGGCAGACCCCAGGGCCGCGGCAAGATCGAACGCTTCTTCCGCACCATCAACACCGAACTCCTCGCTACCCTCCCGGGGCACCTCGGGCCCGGCAGCAGAAGCCCCCACCCAGTACTTGATCTGGCGGCCCTCGACCAGGCGATCGGCGCCTTCGTCAGGACCTAGAACGAGCGCCCGCATCGCGAGCTCGAAGCCTCTCCGCGAGACGCATGGGTTGCTGACGGCTGGCTCCCGCGTATGCCTGACAGCCTCGAACAGCTCGATGGGCTTCTTCTCACTGTTCCGAAGAATCGCGTCGTGCAGCGCGATGGCATTCACTTCCAGGGCCAGCGCTACCTCGCCCCGACGCTCGCACCCTTCGTCGGGCACACCGTCACGATTCGATATGACCCACGTGACGTCTCAGAGATCCGGGTCTACGACCGCGACACCTTCGTCTGTGTTGCCGTCGACGAAGCTCACCCCAACCTCCGACTCAGCCTCCGCGACATCGAAGCCGCCCGCCGCGCCCGCCGACGACGACTCCGGCACGTCATCAACGACCGCATTCCCACCGCCACCGTCCGGGAGGAGCCGCACAGCGTCGCGCCCGTTCCCCATCGGCGCCGGCTACGCACCTATGAAGAGGACGAGTGATGAACCAGGCCTTCATCGTGACCAAAGAGCACCGACGCTTCACCGAGTTCGCCAACGCCGTCCGCAAGGAACGAACCATCGGCATCTGTCACGGTGATGCTGGTGTCGGCAAGACCAACTCCGCCCGCCGCTATGCGAACTGGGACGCTCTCGAGCCCTACATCAACGAATGGGGCCCGCGAGGAGATCACGACGCCAAGCACTACGCCCTCGCCAACCGATCCCGCACCGTGTTCTACACACCCGAAGTACTCTGCCGACCCAAAGACCTCATGCACGACATCGACCATTGGCAAATCAAAGTCGGCCTCTGCGCCGACGAACATCTTCGCTCCCTCGAACCTGACCCGCCTTTCAAAGCACGACCAGTGGCTCACCTCGTCGAGCTACTCATCATCGACGAAGCCGAACGACTCACACCCACCGCACTCGAGCTGCTCCGCGACCGACACGACCGCGAACACCTCTCCATAATTCTGATCGGCATGCCCGGCATCGACCAACGCTTCCGCCACTACCCGCAGCTCTACAGCCGCCTCGGCTTCTCCCACCATTACCGCGCCCTCGGTCGCGACGAACTCCTCTTCGTCCTCGACCGCCACTGGAAGCGCCTCGGCCGCACCCTCGACCCCGACGACTTCACCGACGCCCAAGCCATCGCCTCCATCGAACGCATCACCCGCGGCAACTTCCGCCAACTCGAACGACTCTTTCCGCAGATAGCCCGCGTGCTCAAGATCAACGACCTCGAAACCATTACCGACGACGTCATCGAAGCCGCTGCCAGCATCCTCGTCATCGGCTACTAGCGCCACGCAACGATCAAGAGACGCCGCCACTTAGCGATCAACTGCACAAACGCGGCGCGCCGAGCAGTGTTGTCCTATAACTTGTCACTCATTCTACGACTCGTGAAAGGGTCGGGTTCGGGGTTCTGTGACGACCGATGCTAGGCGAGGGACGATGATCTCCGTGACTTCGCTGGTGCCATTACCGGGTTTTGATTCCCAGGCCCACGTCTCCTTCATTCGAAGCAGCCCGGTTGGGTCGAGAACAATCTCGGAGACGCAGGATCCCGTCGAGGTCTCGCCGTCCTCGTTGAGCTGGCAGTAGCGGAACGCCACCGTGTCACCGGTTCGAGTGCCGACAAGGAATCCCCGCCGGACTGCGCCGCCGGCGTAGGTGGCCCACACCTCGCCGTCCGCTTCGTGGTAGTCGAAGACAGTCTCAGGTCCTACTTCGCCGCCGACTGTGTCGCGGACAGCCGCGAAGCGGTAACCGTCAAGAGAGGGCAATGAGCTCGATGCGTTCATAGGAAAAGACTAGGGACGAAGTGACGGCAACTCCGGGGCAGGGGATCTACCGCGTCCAGTGCAACACCTCCGGCGAGGAAGATCATGCGCGAGCCGGCGGGAACTGTCGCGGCGTACGCATACTGCGCTGCGCCGGAGAGGCTGTTGGAGCGGATGAGGCTCACTACTGAAGTCACTGGCGTCACGCTCCGCCGTCGTCGGCCCAACGAGTCTTCCACGGCCGGGCACCAGATCGGCCCGGTGAACCATCCCGATACGGGACGGTGCCGGCCCCGCCTGCCGGTTGCAAGTAGACAAAGGCGCGGTCTTGAGTACGGTGGCGCCGTGAAACGAACAGGCGAGGGAATGGCGGGACGGCATTGCGCCGCTACGGCGCTCATTGCTGCTGGCGCACTGATGCTCGCCGCGTGCTCAGGTTCACCAGCTCCGGAGGGTGATCCGATCCGGGCAGCTCGCGCGTTGCGCGACGCGCCGCTGATCGTGCAGGAAGGCAACGCTGCCGACACCTGCGGAGAGTTCGTGCTTGATCAAACCGAGCTCGTGCCCATCAACGCGGTCGCATGCCTCGACACGGCAGCAGCAGCGGGCGAGGAGGCGGAGCTCGCCTGGAGTTCTCTCACGGATGAAGGGGATCCCGTCGTCTCTTTCGCCTACACGGCACCCTGGAACGCAGGGATCGTCTTCTCTCTGACAAACGAATACAACTGCTACGCGGATGATCACGGTTGGACCACCGGCCTCTGCCCGGACGCAACCACCGCAACCTCCGATTTCAGCCCCGAGACGTGCCCCGGTCCTGTGGAGGGATGAGTCCACGCGGACGACGAAGATGGCCCGCTCAACCATCCCCTTACGGAACACATGATCGTGGAGTGCTGAACGTTCTGATTCATGGCGTGTTCACCGACGTGCCGGACCATGATGCTCATGGAAACACGAGAACTGGCATGGGGCATTCTGGCGTGGCCTGCCGTTGCGGTCCTCGCGCTGGTGCGAACCGCGGGCAGCTGGGATGTATCGGGCGGGTCCGCAGCAGGGCTCATCGCGGGCACGGCAGCTGCGTTCACTGTCGCGGGCGCACTCCTGTGGCTTCCCTCGAGTCTCTGGCTCGACCGGCGGACACTCCGCTTCCCGCGCGTCGGGCAGGCGGCCGCGTTCCTGGGCCTGGGACTCGCGATCGGCGCCGCCGCCTCCACCGCGCTGGTACTCGCGTCGGGAAACGCGACCTGGCCCTCCTCCGCGGGCCTCATCACGGAATATGCAGTCACGGCAGGAATCGCTTCCCTCCTCGGCTGGCTCCTCGCCGCCACCCTTCGTGCGAAGAAGCTGCCGATCGTTCAGACGGCGGCGAATCGCGTGAACCGCTGAATGATCCGGGTCGTCGATCGATCAGCGTGCCAGCAGCAGTCCGGCCAAGCCGATGACGACCGGCACCACGGCAAAGGCCAGGAAGAGGTAGGAGAGCACGAGTCCCACCGTCGACTCCCAGCGAGGACCGACGTGTCGTCGCGCCTGATGACCGACGAGGACGCCGGCCAGCGGGAGAAGGTACTGCAGCGTGGTCGCGACTCCGATGACCAGGGGATCGCCCACCCACAGGTGGGCCACCGCCAGGTATCCGACGGCGTAGGACACGACGGCGAGAACGCCCAGCACGAACGCAGCCCGCGTCCACCCTCGTCCGCTCCGCCGCGCGGTACCCGTCTCCTTCATCACACTCATACCTCCACTGTACGAATCGCTCCTCGCGCACGCCCGCCCCTCGGAGCATGTGCCGGTCCTTCGCCCGACGTCTCGTTCGGTGACACGACCACGCCTCGGCGAGCTGCTGTCCAGCGTCAGCCGGCGAGCCGGCGTCCACAACGAGGACGCGACTCGGATTCGGAACATGTCCGATGGCTGCCTCGATAGCCTCAGCGCATGAAGATCCGAGCCGGTTCGCCTGACGATCGCGGGCCCTGCATCGACCTCTGGCTGGAGGCACTCAGAGCACGAGACGGATGCAGTCAGGACGACGCGGTCGCCGAGAGGGCTCGAGCGAAGTTCCACCGGCCTCTCGTTCGGTTCGCCGTCATCGGCTCGGATCCCCTCGGGTTCGCTCTCACCGTCGACACGGGCGATGGTCCGGGCCGACACAGTGCGCTGCTCGAACTGCTCGCCGTCGCACCGAGCGAGACGGGGCGCGGGATCGGCCGGGCACTGCTCGACGACGCGGTCCAGTCCGCCTCTCAGCTCGGCTACCTCGTCCTGAAGCTGCACGTCCGCGCCGGAAACGATCGGGCGGAAGGGCTTTACAAGGCGTCCGGCTTCGAGCCTCACGGGGATCCCGCGCCGCATCCGCTCGGTGGTCATCCGATGATCGAGTACGCGCGGACTCTGACTCACGTCAGCAACTGAGGACCTCCGGCCACCGATCCCCGTACGTGCCACCTCGCGCGACCGGATCACATGCGCACTCAACGCTGGTCGAGCGGTCGGGTCATGGCAACCTCATCCCATGAGCGTGAGCGACGGACAGGCCTGTGCCCCACGGGACCTCGACGTGCTCACCGACCGGCTCCGACTGTGCCGGCCCGCCGAGACCGACCTGGACGAGCTGTTCCGCCTCTACACCGATCCGCGGATCGCGGAAGAGGATCCGCTGCTCCTCCATCTCTCCGCCGATCAGACCCGGGCCGTGATCGCGTATCGAAGGACCCAGTGGACACGGGACGGACTCAGCAGCTGGGTGATCCGCCGGCGCGACTCCCCCATCGACAGCCGTGATCTGATCGGAATGGGTGGATGCACTCTGCTCTCCGATGCAGCCTGGAATGTGGCGTTCACCCTCCACCCCGACCACTGGAGCAAGGGCTACGCGCAGGAGGTCGCCCTCGCCGGCATCGAACTCGCCCACCGCCTCCGACCGGAGCTGCCCGTCACCGCGGTCGTCCCAGAACGCAACGCACGCTCCCGCCGCACCATCGAACGACTCGGCCTCGCGCTCAGATGGGAGGGTCCGGACGCGCACAGCCCAGACCCGACCGCACGAGTCGTGCTCTTCGCCGACCGCCAGCTCTCCGCTGAACAGGTCCGCCGGCTCACCGGCTGAACCCGATCGCCGATCGGCTCATCCGCCAGCTCAGCGAGAGCTCCCCTCACGGGCAGCGAGTCGGCACCGCCGGTGAGCATGGCGATCCTCCGCTGCGGGAACTGCAAGCGAAGCCGACCTGTCGGTCCCCCAGCCGGCGCCTCCCCCTCCCCGCTCCTCGATCCCCGACCGCAGGGCAACGAGACACGACGACGCTGCGCTCGGGAGTCCACCGGCAACTCCTTGAAGGGGCAGCGCCGTCCGTCGCCGGACGGATTCACGTCCACCTCTTGTTCATTCCGGCTTCGTTGTCCAGCGCCGTCGGCTGCCCTAGCGTTCGGCAGGTGGACACCAGGAGATCGACCTCGACCGGCTCTAGCTCCGTTGTGTCCTGGGTCGCTCTCGCGTCAACCGGCGTCGCCGCCGCGACACTCTGGATCGCGGACGCCGTCTGGTACGGGATCCCCGAGTCGGGTGGCCCGGGAGTCAGTCTGCTCTTCATCGGCGGATGGGGTCTTCTCACGTGCGCCGCCCTGCTCACGGTCGGCGTGCTCATCCATCTGGCGCCCTCCGCGCTGAGCCGCCACGGAAAACGCCCCGTCGAGTTCGTGCTGCCGAGCGCCGCACTCGTCCTCATCGCGGGGATCCTGCTCGCGCATCCGCTGGCGGGCAGCGCTTTCGCCTGACCCTCACCGGCATCGACCCTCGAAAATGTCTCGGCGCCTCCGGGCCCTCTCGTCAACGGGCTCTGGTGGCTTCACAATTACAGCGAGGGGTGGAACCGTCCGGGTCGGTGCACCCCTCGCTGCCGGTTGGCCGAACGCGCGCCAACCTCGAACGACCAGCAGCCAGGGATCGCCGATCGAGCGGTCACAGCCTAGATTTTCTAGACGGTCTAACTAAGTCCCCTTTCCGGGTGAGGTGGATCGTGCAGGCGATGCTGGTGCTTCGGCTGACCGCGGGCGCCGAGTTGGGAGCGGCGCGATCCGATTTCAAGGTCGATCACTCCTGGTACGGGTCGAAGCGGTGGGCGGGGCGGGGTGCGGTGGTCGTGGTGGTCATGGTGGGGCCTTCCTGTGCAGCAGTGGGAGAAGAGGAGGGGGCGGGGACCGGCGCGAGCCGGTCCCCGCCGGGTGGGGCTAGCTGAGCCCTGCGGCGTCGGCGGGGGTGCTGTCGCCGGTGACGACCTGCTCGACCGGGGAGAGCGCGTATCCCCAGGCCGCGAGCTGGCGGAAGTACTCGGCAGTGCGCTCGTCGCCGCGGCGCCAGGACTCCTTGCTCGTGTGCGCCTCCTGGCCTCCGAGGACGACGGCCAGCGCGACCAGGCGGGCCTGCGCGGGGTTCGCCTCGACGAGCGCTGCGAGGGCGTCGGCGCGGTAGCCGGAGGGGCGCTCGATGCGCAGCAGCGTGTGCGCGAGGTCGCTGCCGCCCGTCATCCCGGAGGACACCGCGAACCGGTGAGCGGTGAGACCGAGGGCGATGACGCGATCCGCGTCCTTGGGGAGGGTCTTGCGGGCGAGGAAGGTCGCGATCCACTCGCGGCGCACCTTCTCGGCCGCGTTCCACGCCTTGTTGTTGGCGATGAGCACCTTCCGCTCCGCGGACTTCTCAGCCCGCTCCTCCTCGGCCTCCTCCTCGGTCTGCGGCTGCTCGGGGGCTCCGTAGGCGTAGGTGAATCCGGCGGCGGTCAGGTCCTGAACCAGGAGGGTGACCTCGACCTCTCCGCGCCAGCTGGTGTCGATGAGCACTCCGCGCCCGGGAGCGGCCGCGACCTGCTCGGGGGTGACGCTCTTCCCGTCCTCGCCGCGCAGCTGCCGCACCGGCGTCCACGTCGCCTGGTCGCCGTAAGCGTCGGAGCGGGTGAGGATCTGGAAGCCGTTGCCGGTGTACTCGGCGGCGGTCGCCGCGAGGAGCCCCTGGTGCGCGGCCTCGTCGCGGAGGGTCTGCGCGGTGTGCTCGAACTGGGCCGGGTCGTGCGTGGCGACCTCGATCAGGGTCGCGCGGGCGTCGGCGTCGTCCTCGAACTCCAACAGCACCGCGGCCTGGTCCAGGGTCAGCTCGTGCTCGTGGAGAACGGATGTGACGGTCGCGGACTCCGCGACCGTGAGGCCCTTCTTCACGGCGTCGGTCTTGGTGCCGGTGCGCTTGGCGATCGCTGCGGCGGTGACGCCCTCGAACGCGAGCTGCGCCCACGCGGCGGTGCGGTCCGCGACGCTCAGCTCGGCGCGCTGGTCGTTCTCGATGATCTGCTGAACGATCCGGTACTTCCGAGCCGCCAGCAATCAGTCAGGTGGACGAGCCGGTCGTCAGGTCGGCCCCCTACGCGCACCAGTCGCGCGAGCGCCCGTTGACGCTGCGCGCGGTGTCGCCGGTGCCGAGGTCGACGAGCACGGTCGAGGTCGCGCTGAAGCCCGGCTCGCCCGGGTAGTCGTCCGGCCGGCCCTCGACCGAGACGGTCTCGACGGCGAGGTACTGCCCGTTCGGCGAGAGGCAGACGCCGCGGATGCGCCCCGTCGGCGAGGTGCGGAACACCTCCGAGGTGCCGGACGCGTCGACGCGGACGACGGAGTACTGGGTCGCCCCCGTCTCCGGCGCGTACTCGGCCTCGAGCTCGACGTAGCTCCCGGAGTCGAGGAGCAGGATCTGCACGGGCGACGCGGTCGCGCTCACGTCCGCCGGGGGGAGGGCGAGCGTCTCGACCGAACCGTCGGCCAGGTCGATCAGCGAGCCCGACTCCGGATCGGCGACCACGAGCCGGTTCGCGCCGGGCACGAATCCGCGCAGCTCCGCGTGCTGCCCGAGCGGGCTGATCGAGCCGGGCGTCAGCAGGTCGAGCAGGAGCACCGTGTCGTCGAGCGAGTGGGTGACGACGGAGGTGGTGCCGGGCACGAACATCCAGTCGCGCGCCCGCAGCGGCCCGCCGTCGATCCCGAGCACGGGGACCGCCTCGGCCTTCTGGTCGGTGAGGTCGTAGGAGTAGAGGGCGCGGTCGAGCGGGCCCGACGGCGCCCGCCCGGTGAAGGTCCAGCCGAGCACGCCCTTCTCGGGCGAGGAGTGCAGCTCGCGCACGGTCCCGGGGCCGGGCAGCGGGATGACGCCCTCGGAGCCGGTGTCGAGCGTGACCGTGCGGAGGAGGTTCGTGTCGTCCGGCTCGATGGTCACGACGACCAGCACCGGGCCGACGACGGCGTAGTCCTGGATCCGGTCGGCCGTGACGAGGACCCGGGCGTCGCCTCCGGAGAGCGGGCGGACGCGGACGGCGTCGGGCTGCGAGGGGTCGTCGGCGGTGCGGTCGAGGGTGAAGAGGTCGGGGTCCTTCGTGGTGAAGGAGGCGGAGACGTCGGCGGCCGAGCCTGTCGCGGCGCTGCGGGCGTCGTCGATCCCGATCTCGTAGCGGGTGGCGTAGCGGAGGGTGTCGGTGAAGGTGACGGCGAGCACGCCGCCGTCGAGCTCGGTGGTGTGCGGGGCGTCCGGGGCGACGCGGACGCGGTCGAGCGCGTCGGGCTCGAGCGCCTGGTCGAGGAGCAGGCGGGCTCGGGAGCCGTCGCGCTCGACCACGCCGTCGGTGCTGACCTCGAGGGACGCGACCCGGGGCCCCTTCGCGACGGTGGCGGCGGTCAGGCCTCCGACCGCGAGGACGAGCACCGCGACGACCGCCCAGAAGAGCCGTGGGAAGCGGGAGGCGCCTGCGGAGTCGAGGCCGGGAGCGCCGCCATCGTCCTGTCGCCCGCTCTGCGCCGACGTGCCGCGCTCGGGAGTCGCGCCGGGCTCAGGATTCGCGCCGCGCTCAGTAGACATACGGCATCGCCGGCTCGTCGATCGGAGTGACCGCCTCCGGCTCCAGCACGACCGCCTCGGCGCTGGTGACGCTCGGGTTCGCGCCGAAGCCGCCGCTCGCCTCCAGCCACTGCCCCTCCGACCAGGTGTCGGCCCAGCCGGCCTGGTAGACCGGCACGCCCACCGGCTGCGCGTCCACCGCGCAGCAGGTGACGACGAAGCGGGCGATGTAGAAGACGTTCTCGGGGTCGGAGGCGTCGGGGGTCACGAATCCGCTCACCGTCGCCGTGCGGCCGGCGAGGAACTGCTCGCTCGCGCCCTGACGCAGCAGGGTCGCCCAGTCGCGCACGCTGAAGGAGGCCGTGTCGCCGGTGGGCGCCGCGGCGGTCACGGAGGCGTCGACGGCGCTGGTGTTGACCTCGCGCTGCGTCGCGGTCGAGGCGGTGAGGGCGGCCGGCGGGAGCACGAGCAGGGCGACGGCGGCGGAGGCGATCACCGCGACTCCGGCCGCGACCGCGACCACCCGGCGCCAGGGGCGGGCGGGTGCGGGGGCGTGGAGGTGCTCGACGTCGTCCTCGTGCTCGTGCTCGTGCTCGTGGGCGTCCTCCTCGGCGCCCGGCACGACCGCGAACGCCGCGATCAGCAGCACTCCGGCGATCACCGCGAGCACCACCGAGAACTCGAAGTAGCGGGGGTGGATGTAGAGGCCGAGCCGACCGGTCGCCGCGAGCCACAGGGTCGAGACGACGCCGATCAGGCTGAGGACGACGCCCTTCCAGCGAGCGAGGAGGCGCTCAGAGCGCATAGTTCACCGCCAGTCCCAGCACGGCCGCGGCGAGGGCGACCAGCACGGTGACGCGCACCAGCGTCGCGGCCGAGAACGTGGTGCGGAGCAGCGCGAGCATCTTGACGTCGATCATCGGGCCGAAGACGAGGAATGCGATGATGCCTCCCGGCAGGAACGTGGAGCCGAACGAGAGCACGAAGAACGCGTCGACGTTCGAGCAGATCGAGATGACGAACGCGAGGACCATCAGCGCCAGCACCGACCAGAGCGGGTCGCCGCCGAGCGTGGTCAGTACATCGCGCGAGACGCCGACCTGGATCAGCCCCGCGATGGCGGCGCCGACGAACAGCGCCGGCATCATCGCCCCGGTCTCCTCGGCGAACAGCAGCACGCTGCGCCGGGAGCGGTCGCGGAGGGAGCGGGACGGCCGCTCGCCCGCCTCGCACGCCGCGCGGAAGCGGTCGGTGAGCAGGCTCATCGGCTCGGAGTGGCGGCTGAAGATCCAGCCGACGAGGTTCGCGATCACGAAGCCGCCGACGATGCGCCAGACGAGGATCCCGTCGGCCCAGCCGAAGGCCTGGTAGGTCGTGACGATGGTGATCGGATTCACGATCGGCGCGGCGAGGAGGAACGTCATCGACTCCGACACCGAGAGGCCCTTGACGATCAGCCCGCGCGCGAGCGGCACGTTGCCGCACTCGCAGACCGGGAGGAGCACGCCGAGCAGCGAGATCACGAGGCGCCGCGGGAGCGCCCGCTTCGGCAGGATCCTCAGCAGCACGGCCTCGGGCACCCACAGCTGCACCGCGATCGAGAGGACGATGCCGAGGAACACGAACGGCAGCGACTCGATGACGACGCTGATCGAGAGGGTGAGGAAGTCGCGCACCGCGTCCGAGAGGGCGTCGCCCGCCGCGTCCGGGGCGAGCAGGCGCGTCGCCACGAGGACGGCGACCAGGGCGAGCCCGAGGAGCGGCCCGCGCCGCGACCGCCGGGCGCCCGGGGACGCGCGGGTCGGGGCGGCGAGCGCGGATTCGGGGGACATCCCGACCCATCGTAGGCGGGGGCCCTGCGCGGGCCGGCGCGGGGCGCGGCTGCGACGTACCCGGCGAGTGTGAGCCCGGCCCCGCGAGGTCCGGCCGCCCGCGAGTGTCCGATGGTCGTCGCACTCGCGCTCGAGTGCGACGACTTCTGGACACTCGGTGCGAGGGCGGGCGCCGAGGGTCGCGGGAGGCGGGCGCGGCACTCGCGCAGAAGCCCTCCGGGTGCAGGATGAGCGCATGCCCGCCTCCCCCGCGCACCCCCTCCGCGTGCGGATGCAGCCGCGCGCGATCGACGAGGCGCACCGCGTCTCGAGTCCGCTCGAGCTGCTCGTCGACCTGACCTTCGTCGTCGCGATCGCGCAGATCGCCCAGCAGCTCGCCCACGCGACCGAGGAGGGGCACCTCGCCGAGGGGCTCCTCCCCTTCGGCATGGTGTTCTTCGCGATCTGGTGGGCGTGGATGAACTTCACCTGGTTCGCGTCCGGGTACGACACCGACGATGTGCCGTACCGGCTGCTGACGCTCGCCCAGATGGGCGGCGTCCTGGTGCTCGCGGCGGGAGTGCCGGCCGGCTTCGAGGAGGGCGACTACCGGGCGATCACCATCGGCTACGCGATCATGCGGTTCGCGCTGGTGAGCCAGTGGATCCGCGTCGCCGTGTCCACTCCGGAGCACCGCACCTCCGCCGTGCGCAACGCCGTCGGCTTCTCGATCGTGCAGGTCGGCTGGCTGCTGCGGCTGCTCCTGCCCGAGGAGGTCGGGGTGGTGAGCTTCCTGCTCCTGGTCGCCTGCGAGCTGGCGGTGCCCCTCTGGGCGCAGCGGGCGGGGGACGCGAACTGGCATCCGCACCACGTCGCCGAGCGGTACGGGCTGTTCACGATCATCCTGCTCGGCGAGGGCGTCCTCGCGGCGGTGATGGGCGTGCAGCGGGCGGTGACGGAGGCGGGCGTCAGCACCTCGCTCGTGCTGGTCGCGGCCTGCGGGCTGGTGATCGTGTTCGCGCTGTGGTGGCTGTCGTTCTCGCATCCCTCCGGCGAGCTGCTGGAGCGGCGGCGCGGCCTCTCCTACCGCTGGGGCTACGCGCACTTCGCGGCGTTCGCGGCCCTCGCGGCGCTGGGATCCGGGCTGGAGGCGGCCGTCGCCGCGACCGCGGGCCACCACGAGGCGTCCGACACGGTGATCGGCGCGGCCGTCGCGGTCCCGGTCGCGGTCTTCGTCCTGACCCTGTGGGCGGTGCACGCGCCGCTCGGCGAGCACCAGCCGATGCCCGCGCGCCTGGCTCTCCCCGGTGTCGCGCTGGCGCTCGCGACTCCGCTCGTGGCGGGGACGCTCGGCGTGGGCGGGGTGCTGGTCGCGCTGGCCGCGGTCTCGGCGGGGCTGGTCGCCGCGGTGGTGGGGCGCGGGCGCACCGTGGAGTGACGGGGTCGGCGGGCGAGGCGCGTCGCCGTCCCGAGAGGCGCGTCCGGCACCTCGAGACACCGCCCTCGTCGGCGAGACGCCGGCCCGGCGGCGGTGTCCCGGCGTGAGCGGAACGCCTCGACGACCGCACTGCGGCAGCGGCTACCCCCGGCGCGGCAGCGGCTCCGGGCGGCGGGGCACCCAGCAGCGGACGCGCGAGCGGTAGCGCTCGAAGTCGGCGCCGAAGCGGACGGCGAGGTCCGCCTCCTCCAGCGGGCGCACGGCCCGGTTCCAGACGACGGCGCCGACGAGTGCGTACAGCACGACCAGCCACGACGAGAGCAGCAGCCCGACCGCCGCTCCCTGCACGATGCCGGCGACCGCCATCGGGTTGCGGACCCAGCGGTAGGGGCCGGCGATCACCAGCCGGTTGGTCATCGCGATCGGCAGCGGCGTGCCGTCGCCGAGGAGCGACATCGTGAGCCCCGACCAGATCCCGAGCGCGCTCGCCGCGACCAGCAGCAGGACGCCGACGCCGACGACCGCGGGCGGTGTCGCTCCGAGGCTCACGCCCCAGCGCTCCTCCAGCGCAGCGATCACCAGCGGGACGACGACCAGCGCGCCACCCCAGAACACCGCGATCTGCCCGAGGGTCGCGGCGAGGTGCGATCCGGGTCGGCGGCCCGCGGTCGCGACCCGGAAGGAGAAGGGACCGGAGGCGATCCAGCGCGTGGGCACCCGGCCGAGCAGGAGCAGGCACGCCGCAACGACGGAGCCGCCCGCCGCGGCGAGCATCGCGACGACGCCCCAGCCCGCCTCCCCCGTCAGGGTGGCCCAGACGGCCAGGGCGACCGCGACGAGGAGCGTCCAGGCCGTCGCGGTGACGGCCGCCCAGCGGATCCCGGCCGCGGCCAGAGCGGAGGCGCCGACGAACAGCGGGAGGTCGAGTGCCGCGACAGGGACGGGATCGAGGCTGCCGAGCGTCGCGATCCGCACCGCGGGGACGAGCGCCACGGCGACCCACCAGACCGCTCCGCCGAGGGCCTGCACGGCGAAGTAGAGGCGTCCCCAGGGCATGGCCGCACGGTACTTCATAGCTGAACCCAAGGAACGACCCAGGGCGTTGACGGGCTCAGCGCCCTAGGCTCGGAACCAGTTCCCGCCGCCTCCACGAGAAGCGGCCCACCACGACGCCAAGGACGACGCCGATGAACCGCACGACCGTGATCACCGCACTCGCCTGCGGGCTCCTCCTCACCGCCGCCGCAGCCACTCCCGCTGTCGCCGCGACCTCGGACACCGCCGGGGACTCCACCCGCTCCGTCGACGAATTCGGCGTTCTCGCCGCGACGGACGGCGACACGCTGCTGATCAACGGGCGCGCCTTCCTCCTCGAGTAGGCCCTCCCCGCAGGGCACGGCCGCGAGGACGCCACTCGCGACGCCGGCCTTCTGACCCGCCACTGCGTCGACGTCGACGGCACCCCGGCCGTGTTCCTGGTGACGACGGTGCACGGCTTCTCCGGGCCCGAGATCCTGCCCGCCTACCGCGAGGCGCTGCGGCACCCGCGCACCGCGCACCTGGTGTCGATCTCGGACAGCGACCGCTCCCCCGAGCTCGACTACGCGGCGACGGTGCACCACGGGATCGACGTGGACGGCTTCCCCGCCGGATCCGGAGGCGAGGACCTCGTGATCCTCGGCCGGATCCACCCCGACAAGGGCACGGCGGAGGCGGTCCGGATCGCCGCCGCGGCCGGGCGCCGACTCCTCATCTGCGGCATCGTGCAGGACGAGCGCTACTGGCACGAGGAGGTCGAGCCGCTCGTCGACGGGACGCACGTCGTCTACCGCGGCTCGGTCGGGCCGGAGGAGCGCGCCCTCGTGCTCGGCGGGGCGCTCGCGCTCCTGCATCCGATCGGCTTCGACGAGCCGTTCGGCCTCTCCGTCGTCGAGGCGATGGCGTGCGGGACGCCGGTGATCGCGTACCGCCGCGGATCCATGGCCGAGATCATCGACGAGGGCGTCACCGGGTTCGCGGTGTCGTCACGGGAGGAGGCGGTCGCCGCGGTCGAGCGGGTCGGGCTCCTCGACCGCGCGGCCGTGCGAGAGACGGCGCGCCGCCGCTTCGCGGTGGATCGGATGGTCGACGAGTACCTGGCGGTGTACGCGGGAGTGCTGGGGCGCTGACGCCGGTGTCACGTCGGCATCGGATGCGCGCGTGACTCCCGGCCCTCTTCACCGAGTCGCCCGGGAGGGCTCGTTCTCGACGCTAAGAACGAGCCCTCCCGGGCGACTGAGCGATGCTGATAGGAAGAGGCCGTGCCTCGACCTCATCTCTTCGTCACCCGCGGAAGCCTCCTCCACTTCGCCTGCGACGCGTGGCTCCTGCCGACGGACCGCTTCCTCTCGTTCACCGACTTCTGGCGCGGGGTGCCGCAGCTGGAGAATCGCGCACGCGCCGTACTGACTCCGGAGTTCTCGGACGGCCGACAGGCGGCACTGCCGCTCGCGCCGCGCGACGGCGAGCCCACTCCCGTCCTCACCGCCGTCCCCGATCGCGCCGTGCGCGACGCCGAGGACAGCGAAGGACTCGCCGACATCGCCCGCCGCCTCCGGGCCTTCGTCGAGGTCGCCGCGCAGACGGCGACGAGGGATCGGCGCACGAGGCGGCCGCTGCCACTCCTGGCCGTGCCGCTCTTCGCGACGGCGGGCGGCGGATCAGGGACCCTCCGCGACGCCGTGCTCGCCCAGCAGCTCCGCGTGCTGCGGGAGGCCGCCGAGGCGTTCGAGGTCGACATCGCGATCGTCACCCTCCGCGCCGACGTCCACGCCTTCGCCCAGTCCAGGCGGCGACTCGATCCCGCGACGTCCTGGCCCGAGCTGGAGGCTCCGGCCCTCGAGGAGGCGCAGAGCCTCGCCGAGCGCGCCCGGCGCCGCCGGCTCGTGCCCTTCCTCGGCGCCGGGACCAGCGTCAGCGCCGGCGGCCCGTCCTGGGACGGACTGCTCGAGGAGCTCGGTCGCGAGATCGGACTCGACTCCGAGACGTCCGCGGTCCTCAGCGGGAAGAACGTGCTCGACCAGGCGTCCTACCTCGCGACGCTGTTCGACGAGGAGCAGCCCGGACGGTTCGCCGAGGCCGTCGCCCGTGAGATCGGATCCCTCGAGCGGTACGGTCTCGCTCCGGCGCTCCTCACCGCGATCGACTCCGAGCAGGCCATCACGCTCAACTACGACCGCCTCTTCGAGACGGCGTCCGAGGACGCGGGCGTCCCCCGCGCCGTCATCCCCGGCGACCACGAGGGCGACCACGAGCGCTGGCTGCTCAAGCTCCACGGCACCGTCGACGACCCGTCCTCGATCGTCCTCACCCGCGACGACTACCTCGGCTTCGACTCCTCCCGCCGCGCCCTCTCCTCGATCGTGAAGGCCACCCTCGCGACCCGGCACCTGCTCTTCGTCGGCTTCGGCCTCACCGACGACCACTTCCACGAGATCGTCCACGACGTCCGCCGCGCGTTCCCCTCCTCCGCCTCGGGAACGCTCGCGACCGCGCTCACCCTCTTCGCGGATCCGCTCGACGAGCGCCTCTGGCAGGGGAGGCTGCGGCTCGTGCCGATGCTGCCGGTGCCCCGCGATCCGTCCCGCGTCGGCGAGGCCGCCCGCGTCCTCGAGATCTTCCTCGACGCCCTCGCCGCCTTCGCGACGGACGCCCACTCGTACCTCCTCGCGCGAGGGCACGAGAGCGCGATGACCGAGGCGGAGATACGGCTGCGGGAGCGGTTGGCCGGGCTGCTCCGGGAGGCGACGGCGGAGGAACGGGCGACCGGGGCGTGGCAGGAAGTCGCGGGGATGAGTGAGCGGTTGGGTGGGGACATCCGATGACGTCACGGACTCGGGAGGCCCGGGACGGTTCTGACGTGGACGATCTCGACGGGGGCGCGCACTGCTCGCCTCGCCGCTCGGTCTCACGCCCGCACGAACCGCCTCGCCGGCTTCCCCACAGCCCCCGACGCCAGCTCGCCCGTCTCGCGGAGGAACGGCAGCATCGCCCGGCGGAAGCTGTCCCGCATCAGCGGCTCGCCGGCGACCTGCTCGTGCAGGTCGTGCAGCTGTCGCATGGTGAACGGCTCGGCGACGAGGCGGTACGGGTCGGGGCGGTTCCGGTACTCCTCGCTGATGGTGAGCAGCGCGCGCGCGACGATTTCGTCGTGGTCGAAGGCGAGAGGTCCCTTCTCGGCGACGGGCACGGCGAGACCCGACGCCTGCGTCGCCTCCCAGGGCGCGACCGCGAGGTACGCCACCGACATCACCCAGCCGCGGTCGTCCCGCTCCGGAGCGTCGAAGACGTGCAGCTGGCGCAGCTCGACGCCCTCGATGCCCGTCTTCGTCCGCAGTCCGCGTCGAACGGCGTCGTCGAGGCGCTCCCGCTCGTGGACGAAGGTGCCGGGGAGGCGACGGCCGTACCCGTCCTCGATGAGGACGATCGAGAGCGGGCCGCCGGGAGGCACGGTGAGCACCGCCGCGTCCACGGCGACGGACGGACGCGGATGATCGGTCAGCTCTGCGGATCCCATCTAGTAATTGAAGCAGAAGTGCGCTAACTTCGCCTCAGGGAGATAGCGCAGATCCGCGCTAAACAGAACGGGGGCAGACATGACCACAGACAGGACGAAGCTGACGTCGATCCAGACGGACCGGGCGGTCGGCGCGATCGTCGCCTCCGCGGCCGCCGACGCGCTGGGCGCTCCGTACGAGTTCCACCCGCCGCTCGCCGACGGCGTTCCTGTCCGGCTGCACGCGGGCGGCGGCTGGGATCTCGGCGAGTGGACCGACGACACGAGCATGGCGATCCCGATCCTCGAGGAGCTCGCGGCCGGCGCCTCCCTCGACGATCCCGAGACGCTGCACCGCATCGGCAGGCAGTGGCGGACCTGGGCCGGGACCGCGAAGGACGTCGGCATCCAGATCCGCCGCGTGCTGTCCACGGCCCCCGGGGCGAGCGAGTCCGAGCTGCGCGCCACGGCGGAGCAGGTGCACCGGTCCACCGGACGCTCGGCCGGGAACGGCTCGCTCATGCGCACCGGCCCGGTCGCGCTCGGCCTGCTGCACGCGGACGACGCGACCCTCGCGGCCGCCGCCCGTCGGCTGAGCGACCTGACGCACTTCGAGGACGACGCCGGAGACGCGTGCGTGCTGTGGTCGCTCGCGATCCGCCACGCGATCCTCGAGGGCGCCTTCGACGTCCGCAGTGGCATCACCGCGCTGCCCGAGGAGCGGCGGACGCTGTGGTCGGAGCGCTTCGACGTCGCCGAGCGGACCGCGCACCCGAAGGACATCCCCGGGAGCAACGGCTGGGTCGTCGCGGCGATCCAGGCCGCCTGGTGCGCCCTCACGCACAGCACGACCCTCCAGGAGGCGATCGAGCTGGCCGTCCGCAGCGGCAACGACACGGACACGGTCGCGGCGATCGCCGGGTCGCTCGCCGGCGCCCGCTGGGGACGCTCAGCTGTTCCCGCCGCGTGGCTCCGGCACCTGCACGGCTGGCCCGGGCAGACCGTTGACGACCTGGTGCGCAGCGCCGTGCTCGCCACCCGCCGAGGCGTCGCCGGCGAGAACGGCTGGCCGGCCGCCGCGCGTTGGCCGGTGAGCGGCCTGCCCGCCACGCTCGTCGTCCACCCGCACGACGACGGCGTGCTCCTCGGGGACCTGACCGCCCTGGACACCCTCGCCGAGGACGGCACCGGCCCGCGCGTCGACGCCGTCGTCTCGCTGTGCCGGGTGGGCCGCGAGCAGGTGCCGGCCTTCATCGGCGCGCGGACCGCGGTCTGGCTGGTCGACCAGGACGGCGGCAACGCCGATCCGGCCGGCGTGCTCGCGGATGCGGCCGACTCCGTCGCCGCCTACCGGGCCGAGGGCCTGACCGTGCTCGTGCACTGCTTCGAGGGGCGGAGCCGGACGCCCTCCGTCGGAGCCGCGTACAGCGTCCGGCACCTCGGTATCCCCGCCGACCAGGCGCTCCAGGAGGTCAGCGCGGTGCTGCCGCGGGCGCGGCCGGCGCGGTTCCTGGTGGATGCGGTGCACGCGGTGCGGCCAGCGGAGGTGGAGATCGATGGCTGAGTTCACGCCCGGCGATCTCGGCTTCGTAGTGGCCCATCTACTCGGAGGTCCCCTCGACGGCACCAGCTACGGCGATAATGCTGTCTTCCCCGACGGCCTGCCCGGGACGTCGATTTCCGTCCCGCTGCCCGATACGGACGGGCTCATGGCGACGTACCAGCGGAAGCCCGAGCAGGCGGCGGACGGCGATTGGGTCTACACCTTCGTCGGACTGGAGAACGGCCTCAGCGCTCCGCCGATGGCTGCACCGACAGAAGCCTATGACGAGGATGAGGACATGCCCGTACCGGACCCCGCCGAACGTTTCACCCACGAGCAGGGCTGGTGGATCGCCAGCGAGCTGTGCCGCCGGCACTCCCGGCTCTCGGCTTTCGCAGCCATCTTCCTCGACGGTCACTATCACGGGCCGCAGGTCGTCGATCGGCTCCGCCCTTCCTCTCCCGGCGTCTTCTTCAATCAGAAGGGTCGCATCCACTTCCTCGGACTCCGACCCGAAGTGGAGCCGATCACGTGGCAGGAAGTCCTCGCGGCGGAGAACCCGCACGAGATCGTCCAGCGGATCGAAGTGACGCTCGGCCTCGGTTCATCCTCCGCCGACGCCACGACGGCACGATCGATCGGCTACCGAGTGGTCTCCGGCCTCCTGACTCGCGGCCTCAACGACCGTCGGCCCTGGGACGTCGTCTTCAGCATCGAGGACCACCTGACCCACATCTCCCCCGCCCCCGCGCTGCAGTCGTTCCCGAACCTCCCGATACCGTCCGGCCTCCGTGCTGAGGAGCTGGGCGACCGGCTCCGCCGCATCCTGGTCATGACGCGGGGCGGGGATCCGGTGCTCGCCGTTGATGAGGACGGCCGAGCGCACCTCCGGACCGGCGAGCACGTCGATCTCCTCACGGTCTACAAGCGGAGGAGGCGGCTCGACGATGTGCTCGACGAGGTGATGGAGCGGCTGGAGCCCTGAGAGCGGGTGCCCTGCCGCGTCGTCGAACAGGGCGACCGTTCCTTCAGAGGGAGAAGTAGTAATCCCTCAGCAGCGCCGCCATCTGCTTGCGCCGCTCGATGAGGAAGGACGGGTAGTCGGCGGCCGTCGCCTCGAGCAGGCTCTCGGGTACCGCGGAGGAGCGGAGGTTGGCGAGCAGCTCGGCCTCGGTCGTGATGTCGCCGAGGTCCGGCGTTCCCGCTTCGATCTGCGCCCGCACGCGCGCTCCGTACTCGGCCGGCGCGAGCCTGCCGATGCGGATGTTGACCGGCGTCTCCGCGAGGACGTAGTTCGCGATCTGGTTGCGGTCAGCGGCATCGTTGATCCCGCTCGCCTGAAGGTACGCCTTCGGGAAGAGGTGGTGGATGTCGCCCATGCCCGAATCGCCGAGCATGTCCGACGCGCCCACGTGGTTCGAGAGGAACCCGCGCGCTCCGCGCTTCACCATCGCGGCCAGGTAGACGACGAAGTAGGGGCTCCGGCTGCTCGACGTGACCAGGTCGAGCGGAAGACCCTCCGTCCAGTACGCCTCGGACAGCGCACTGCGCTCGATCGACTCGAGGTAGGCCTGCGCTCCCATCTCACGGAGGCGCCGGAGGTCGAGCTCCCACGTGGTCTCGAAGCTGCCGGAGTGTCGGCCGAGGAGCATCGACATGACGAACCAGCGCCGCACGATCCTCTGGATCTCGGGCATGGGCAGCTCGCCCTCGTCCGACAGGCGCAGGAACAGGGCGTAAGCGAAGTTGACGGCGTTGCGCGAGGTGATCAGCGACGGCGAGATGAAGCCGGCGGAGGTCAGCGTCATCAGGAACTGCGTGAATCTGTAGCGGTTGGTGATCCGGTAGAGAGCGCGCTCGAGGCGCTCGAAGGACTCCTGCGCGATCGCGTCGTCGAACTTCTTGGTCTCGAAGTCGCGGCCGGACAGGTAGCTCACCATCGCGACCATGCGCCCGCGATCGAACTCGATCAGACCGGCGACCCGCAGGACGTCCTGGTAGGTCGGGTCGTAGAGGTCGCTCGCGTCGTCCTTGAGCCAGCTGATCTTCGCGAAGTAGTCGGTCTCGGCGAAGGTCGGGTCGTTCTCCTGGATGATCGCGTGGAAGTGCGGTGCGACGGCCATGTGCGAGAAGTAGTCGATGAACTTCCGCAGCTGCGCGCCGTACTCGCCGTAGGAGGCGATTTTGCTCATCGCGAAGTCGGCGGGTGTGAGCCGCGCGCCGCTCGAGTTGATGCGCACGAAGATCTCAGTGACGGTCTCGATGTCGAGGTTCTCCGCGAGGTCGATGATGCCCACCTGCCTGGTGCGCACGTTCATCAGCTTCGAGAAGTTCGTCTCGACGACCGAGCGGTCGGCCTCGGGGTTCTTCTCGAGGTACTCGCGGACGAGGCCGAAGAGGTTCTCGGGCTTCATCACGGCAGCGATGTCCGGCAGCCACTCCGGGTTGTTCCGGAGGACCGGGGTGTAGGTCTCGAAGCTCTCCGTCAGCGGGTTGAACGCGATCTGCATCCGCGTCTTCTTGTAGTCCTTCGTGACGATGGAGCCGCCGGCGAGCGCCGTCGTCAGCGCCGTCACCCGCTGCTGGCCGTCGATCAGGATCTGCTTGGACCCCGACAGCGAACCGTCCTTGAGGCGCACCGCCGTGTTCTGCCAGGTGATGAGGTACCCGACGGGATAGCCCTGGTAGAGCGAGTCGATCAGATCGCGCACCTTCGTGCTCGTCCATACGAACGGCCTCTGGATCTCGGGGATCGCGATCTTGCCGGTCTCCACCCAGTTGAGCACATTGCCCACCGAGTGCTGGGCGACGGTGTACTTGTCCATGGGTAGGGAGCCTTTCGCAGGGGGACGGACGGAGGGTGGCAGCGACCACCGACATGTCGAGGAGGTCAGGACATGCGCAGCGGAGGCGAAGGCGTGCCGCTCCACGCCAGGGCAGACTGATCGCGGGCGCTCTCCTTAGCGACACGATCAGCTTCAGCTTCAGAAAACATCTTCACCGTTCGTCGTCAGAGGACCGGACCGTCGGCTCGAGACCTTTTTCCCGCAGATGGGCAAGCGCCCGCTCGACGATCTCAATCTTCCGCTTCAGATCTTTGAGAGATCCCGCGGACGCGTCGGAGAACTCGTCGAGACGCTCGTGTTGACGGCGAATCTCGATCTCGGTGCGAGTAAGAATCGCCCACACCTCCGGATCGGGCTCGAGGTGCCGCTTCTGGCGAAGGAGCGAGACCGCGAGGCGTTGCACGATGATTGCCTCGACAACGTCGGCGGTGGTGCCGGGACTGGCAAGCCCGAACGCGATTCCTCCGCCGCCTGCAGTGACCAACGAGCCTGCCGTCAGCAATCCCCCGATCATGCCACCCGGACCGAAGCTAGCCAGAGCACTGGTTATGACGGCCGCTCCTGCCAGACCGGGACCTGCCGCAAGGGCGAGCCCCCCCGCCGCCACGACCATTGCGGCTGCGCCCGCACCGATGGCGCCCCACTTGATCCAGCTGAGTCCCCGAGGTCCGGTCAGGGCGGCTTGCGCTTCCTTCGTCGCCGCGAACACATCCGTACCGAAACGACTGGTGAGCCCCAACTCGGCGGTCAGGTCCGCCATGGCGGCCTGCCACTTCTCACGGGGGATACTGATCTCGAAGGGCTTGATGACATTCTCTGAGGCAAGAACGGTCATGAGAGCGGCCGCCTGCTCCTTGTCGAGGTGACCTATCGGACGCGGTTCCGGCGCTACGGCCTTTGTGTCCGTGAGATCGAACCTCAGCCGTGCGATCTCAAGAGGAAGCGGGCGGTTTTCCCGAACGTTTCGCGCACGAATCTCCTCCAGCGAGAACGCTTGCACATAACGGAGTGCGCCGGCGAAGCGCTCCGCCACATCACCTTCAAGGTTCGCCCCCACCAGGTGGGCGTAGCGCAGGGCGAGCAGGCCCGCCATCTCGACTCCGTCGAGGGGGATGTCGAGCCCCCTGTCGATCATGTCGATTTCCCTCGAACGAGAGCCGAAGAGCCCGAATCCGATCACCTCCGCCACAACCGCAGTCGAGAGGTAGTCCACTGCGGAGTGCGCACGCTTGTCTATAGGCGCTTGTCTGGTCTGCACTCGGAAGTCGAGCAGGTAGTCGAAGACCGATGAGAGCCCTCGATGAGCAGCAACTGGGTCCGGAGCATTCCACACGTTGACCCACCAGCCGAGATTCGCCGGAGGCTCTCTCACCGCATCGCGAAGCTTATCGACATCAAACCCTCCGTTTCCGAGTGGGCTGCCGATGGTAAGCAGACCGATGACTCTCACGGCGACCGGAAGCCGTCGGATCAAGTCCGCAGCGATGACCGAACCGAGGCTGTGGCCGACGATTAAGAGGTCGCCCGTGTCAGGCAGAGAGCGCAGAATCAGATTCAGCACCTCAGCGCGGATGTGCGGCTCATTAAGGTAGTTGTGCGCCTGTTTGAACGGAGGCAGACGGGTCACCGCGCCAACAGCAACGTCGCCGCCCACCCAACCGATTCCGGGGTCTTGGCGACCCAACCGGATTTCCATCGCTGCTGTCCGCTCCTCGAACTCGCGGCGGTTCTTCCTCGCCGCCTCTCGAGTGGGTGGCTTGACCGTGATCGCAGGGATCGGTTCCCGCGCATTCGCCCCCCGCAATGCATGCGGGTACTTGGGGGCGACAACGTTTACCGCGTCAAGATCGGGGTAGCCAAGTTTGAGGAGAGCCGTGTTCAATGCTACTTCCCAGGCGTCGTCTTGATCTCCGGTGCCGATGCCGTGCAGGAAGAGCAGAGTGGGACCGGTGGACATGAGCAGCTCCATTTCTCGCCATAGGTCCCCGAGCGAGGACGAAACTGGCCTTCGCCGAGACTACAGACGGCACACGTAGCGCATCGACATGGCCTGGACGACCAGCTGTTAGACAAGCGGACTGGAGGCGCCTCGGCGCCGACGGGGAGAGAGTTTTGTCTCGATCCCGCCGCTCACACCCCGCCCCGCCCCCACTCCCC